>NZ_LNAK01000103.1:0-247 GCF_001445685.1 Rhodococcus sp. KB6
CTCCGGAGGATCAACCGGAGGAGTCGTCCCCGGAACAACGAAGTTGTTCACGAACACCCCACCGACCACATCGGCATTGACCTTCACCGAATACGTCACCGTCTTCGTTTCGCCGGCCGCCAAGGTCCCCGTCACCGAGAAACCATCACTGCCGACCATCGTCGCAACCAACGGAGCATCAGCAGCCAAACCACTCAATGCACCCTTGTCCACAACCTGACGCAAATCATCGAAGTACGCCACCTCA
>NZ_LNAK01000013.1:0-58814 GCF_001445685.1 Rhodococcus sp. KB6
GGGACCGAATCTGACTCACAGCAGGTGGGGAACTATCTGGCCGTACGCGGGGAGAAACCATGGCCACAAAATGCGCCATAAATGGCCGCCAGTGGGGAGCTTACGATGGCCGTCGACAGCGTGGCGACAGTTGTATCGGGGGGTTCGATCGGCGTGGTCATGGTTCTCCCTTTCCTGGCGAGCCGATGCGATGCGTCCGGCATCGCCGCACGCTAACTCCGGACCTGGACTGGATGACGCCGTGCACGCACCTCCGTGCAGAACCTGCAAGCTCAGGCTTCTTTCATTCGCCGTCAGCCCGGGAAATTCAGCCGGCGCTCTGGTGCACAGGTTCCAGGAGGCGGCCCCGATTCGGCACCGGCGTATGGCAGGACTGGCCGAGTTGGTCGATCGCGGGGGGTAGTGTCGGCGGCACTGAGAATGCACCGGGTGAGTCGGGGGCACACCATGTGGTGGCCTCCGACTTTTCTTTTGTGTGCGTCCTTCAGTTCTCTTGCGCGCCGATATCGCGGACTGCGTCACCGGCTGTGTCGGGACCAGCCTCTTCCGCTCGGCGGGTGTCTACGACTCGGAACTGTGCCGGAATCCCGAGAATGTCAGGATGAAATGTCAGGTCCGGCCGGCGGCGGCGCGACGTCTGGTCTTTGCTCATCGTTGCTCTCCTTCGGGTCTGTGGTCAGTCAGTTGCACGATCAGGCGCTCACCAGGTTGTTGTCCAGGTCGCTCGTACGGCGCGAAATGTGCACCCACCACGTCCAATTGAATTCCTCTCGGAAGCAAATGATGCGAGTTGTTCATCCGTGAAGACTGCCCGTAGTACATCCCCCGCTCTGTCGAGATCTCGAAGACGACATCTGTCGGGCGAGTGGTGGAATCGAGCTCGTGTAGAGAGTGCGTCGCTGCAGTGAACCGGTCGAAAGACAGCACCGTGCCGGGTTGAAGCGTGGCAGGCAAGTCCGCCGGGTTGACCACAGCATTGGGAACGCTGACGGATGTGTAGACGAGATGTCCGCGGCCGGATTCACGCTCGTACCGTTGAATGGCGCGGTCGACACGTTGCACCTGCTTACGCCTGCTGTCGTCGAGTTCAACGGCATCGCCGGCAACCGCAGAAAGCGCGTTGTTCGTTTCCTTCCAAGCGTTCGGATCCGACGTCAATGCCGACAGAGCGTTGTACTGCGCCTGCGGCATCGAATCGAGCACCTGCCGTTTGGTGGCAGAGCGTGCGTTTTTCTGCCGCGCGGACAACGAGCGACGCAGTTCGATCGCGGCCGGCAGTTCTCGGCGCAACCTTCGGTTCTCGATCGGTGCCGGCATCGGGCGCGGATAGGCCCGGTTGAGATCGCGACTTGCACGGGTGAGGCCGGGCAAGTTCTCTGTCGCATGGTCGAGTTCGCGTGCTCCGCTGCGAATGTCGGCACGAGTGCTGTAGGCGTGTTCCGAGATCAAGGCACCTTCTTTGCGGGTGGCGATGTCACTCTCTCCCCGATCTGGGTCGAAGACGCCGTTACCGCGGTCCGGGCTGATCCTGTCGTGACTTCTCCCCATCAGTCCCGCTCCTCGAATTCGTAGAGCTCTCCGCGTAGCTCCGCCAACGCGGACTCTCGTGCGCGCCGAAGGTCTGTGAGGTCGGTCGCCAACTGGCCTATCGCCGAAGCCGCCACGTCATCGCCGGCCGAGTTGACCAGAAGGCCCTCGATGGCCCGGTCCCCGTCGTGAATCCTGTCGAGAGATTCACCGGCAGTGATCGATTCCTGCAGCTCGAGCAGATGGCGACGATAGCTCCACAGCGCAGCTACACGTGTGAGCAGCGAACGCTCGACCCGCTCGAGCCACCGGCTGCTCACCAGGTGAGCCTCCCTCGCTGCGAGGGCTTGCGGGCTACTACCCGCCGCCGGGGCTCCCAAAGTTGCTCGCACTGTGGCGAGTTCACCGGCATGCGCGAGAATTTCGGCCAGTTGCTCGTCGAGATTCAGGCGTATGCGACCTATGTCGAGCTCCTCACTGGTCCATACAGGGACGGTGCGGATCTCGTCGACGAGTGCCGACGCCGCCAACGCCAACCGCAGCTCGACATGCGCTCCGCCCGCTGAGATCAACGTCTGCAGAGCTGTCACAGCGACGCCGATCTCGGTTTTGTCCTCCGTGCTCAGACGGAGTGGATCGCGGCGGGTCCACCACCACAACCCCACCGCCTCTATCCCTGCGGCGAGACCAATACAGACAAGTAATGCGACGAATGGGTTGGCCTGCGCAGTCACGCCGGCAAGAACCGGGACAAGTCCGATCAGAACCGGCGCGAGAAGAGCGAGCGGAATCTTCACCTCCTCACCGCCGGCGGTGCGACCGGTATGTACCGTCGTGCGCCACACATCGCGCCGAGGGTAGTAGTCGAGCGACGAATTTCCTTCCCATCCAGGCTCGTCAGCACTCCACGTCTGCTCACGCCTGAGCCCGACGATCTCCGCCACGCGCTCGCTGAGCATCTGCTCCCACAATCGGTCGAGCGCGCACAAGAATTCTTCGCTCTCCGGGTCCACGTCGATGTCGGCGATCATGGACCGCACTGCGGTTGCTGCACTGTCTACGCTCACGTCACGCTCCGACCAGATCCGTTGTAGGTGAATGCTCCCGGTGATAGGTCTGCGCACGGACAAGTAGCCGATCGAGCGCTTCTCCGACGACCTGTGGCTGTTCCAGACCCACCATGTGCCGGTCACCAGCCACGGCAACGAGTTCGGCGTTCGGCAAAAGCGCGGCCAGCTGCTGTGAATGCAGGATCGGAGTGACCCGATCTCTGGTTCCGCACATGATCGATACCGGCATGCGCCCCAGCGCTCCCACCGCGGCAGACGCGTCGTAGAGACGCAGGTCCCGCAAGAATGCCGCCACCGTCGCAATCGGTGTCGCGTGGACCATCTCGTACGACGTCGCTGCCGCCCGCAGGCCCAAGCTCGGAGCCATGGGACAGGTCGCGCCGATGACGGGCGTCAGCAGCCGTCGCGAGAGACTCCAGCTGCGCCCGACCAATCTCGGTGCACGCGCGCACGCACCGCCGAGCAGTGAGACTGCCGGGGTATTCAACGCGCGCCCGATGCCGGCGCCCGCGACGTTACTCAAGGCGGTCGAGATCAACCCCACGCCGACCACACGAGATGTCGAATCGGCGTGTTGCGCGAGGTACGACAACACCGCCATACCGCCCATCGAATGACCCACGAGAACAACGGGTCCGGTGGGCGCTACCACCCGAATGATTTCCTCGACGTCGCGCCCGAGCTGGCTGATCGTGTAAGTGCCGGCATCGGCACCCCCTGAGCCACCGTGACCTCGGTGATCGAAGAACACCAACCTCGCCCGCTCGCCCCACTGCCTACTCAAATAGCGTTGCTGAGGCGCCCAGGCCCCGGCGTGTAGGCAGAAGCCGTGCACGAAGACCACCGTCAGCGGCGCCGGTCGGGATCCGACCTCGCGGACCGCGAGTCTGGTTCCGTCCGCGACAACCAACGTGTGCGAGCGGCCCTCGTCGCCGTTCACAGCGGCCCGCCCAGAGTCCTGGTGAACGGTCTGCAGCCGGGGCTTTCACCGCTGTATCGCAATGTGCGGCACCCCGGATGTTCCCACGTCGTCGGAGTATTCGGCTCCCTCACCTCGAACCCCAACTCGCGCCAGAACTGCACCCGTTCCGGAAGGTCCTCCGTCGAGCCGTACAAGCGACCGTTGCCTGCCGTGTCGTCGGTGAGCTCGGCGATCAACCGCGCGATCAGCGCTGCTCGGACCATGCCCGCGTCGGGAACCTCCGGGTTGACGACGAGAGCCTCGACGATCCGGGTGTGTGCAGCAAGCCGCTCACAACCCTCCGGAGACCAACCCGCTTCACGCGCGGTCCGAATCAGCCCGTGAGGCGCTGATGCAAGCGCGTACCCGAGCTGCCGGTATTCCGACGATGCGACGATGCCCACCGTTCCTGCTCCCCCTAGTCCCGCGGGAGCTTCGGTGCCCGGCGACCAGTGCCGGTGGAGGCGGCGCATCTTCTTCGCTTCGGTCGGATGAATACGAACAATCTCGACAGTCATCAGGCTCACTCCTCGTCGTCCAAACGGCATGTGGGAGGACCATAGGTTCGGACCTGGACAGGACAGCGCCAACCACCGCGCTGTCCCTTTCCGAACCGTCCTTCTTTCAAGTCCGGCCTAGTGGAAAGCGCACTCGACGGGTTTGCTGTCGAAAAGAATCGGTCCGAGATGGCGGATCCCTCGGCCAGGCCGTCGGTGATCAGCTCTAATGAACCGCGTGACTGTCATCATTTTCGCCCGTGCAACCAACGGCTATGTTCTCGCCTCGGACGGCCGTACCTGCAAACCAGGTATCCCTGCCCACATCTTGAACGATGACGCGAAGAAGATTCGCACCTACCACCTGGGGGCGGGCGGTTTTGTTACCGCGTCGAGCGGCAGGGCCACCATCGGTGGGACGTCGATCGCCGATGTTGAAAGATCGATTTTCGACGAGCATCACTCGACAGGCAGCCAAGGATTCGGACCCACCGAGTTCGCTCAGTCCATTGCCGATGTCATCGAGAAACACAACAGCACGCAAAAATGTGTATGCAGCACAAACACGGGAATCGACGGCGGCCGGACGTGCGTCATGCTGCCAGAGTGCGCCATCTGTGGACCAGAATCCGACTGTGAACACTACGAGTGGTACCTGCAAGACGACGAAGGAAATGGGTGCCCGTGCGCACCTTTCGATAAGGCGCCAGCGTCCACACCTTCGAAGTACCCGACAGGGTGCCGCTGCCGACCACGGGAGGAAGTTCCGCTCAGTTGGATATGCGTGCCATTCGGTCCGGACGCCGGCGACGCCGTTACCTCCACTATTTCAGCGCAATACCACCCCGTCTCCACTACTGGTCAGATCAAAGTGGACCTACTGCTGCAGGGTGAGCTCGAGCGTCCCACACGTGTAGACACTGACACCATCACGAAAGCCGACGCGGATGCTCGACTTCCCCTGACCGACATCGAAAAAACGGCTGGGACCGTGATTGAACTGCTCGACTGCGCATACACAGAAGCACCTGACAACGTCGTAGTGAGACAGCTCGAGGAAGCCGCTTGGCAAGTCACCACATCGAAAGACACAACCATTCACGACGTGGCGGACGCTATTCGCAAACTGTTTGCAGCCACAACATCAACGGCTCGACGGACGCAGACCTGTTGGCCGGGGTGGCCGGCATAGGTGGCACCGCCTGCGTCATGCTCATCGAGAACGGCAAGAAACCGGAAAGACTTGCAACGGAAAACAATTACGGGCTGCCTGTCACCGTGTGCCCGAGCCACCCCCACGTGGTCCCATGCCCGTCCGACGTACAGCCGTAAGAACGCACGAACGGCGGACTATAAAAGTCTGTCGCGGGACCCATTCAACTGAATCGAGGAACAGGGATATCACGTCCTACCAACGGCCACACGCCCTCAGCGGTCCGGCCGAGTGGAATCTCGGTGCTGACGATATCGGCTACCGAGTAGGCGATTCGCCCACATCGGCGGCATTGGCCGGGCAACTGCTGAAATCGGATCATGGCCCAATGTTCGTCGCAGAGTAAGTAGTCCACGGGGGCGTTGCCATGGCAGCAGTCTTTGACGACCGCTGCCCACCTCGCTGCGCGCACGAACCCGACAGGATCATCGGCTAAGTACTGCGGGTGCTCGGCGCAGAACTCACACGGAAGTTCGGTGTGGACGATGCCTGACTTCACGTCCCTAGCTCTCTCGTCCATCCTCTTCCTCTCCTCCACTTCCCCATTCGATACTTCAACGGAACGGCTACTAACGTCGGATGCTTCTGACTCGATAGAGATGCCACGTTGCGCGCTCGGCCAATTCACACGCTGCCGCGTGTTCGAGGACGTGCGGCGCCGGCAACGCATCTTGCCCAGTCTTGGTCAGTCTGACCGCGTACCGATCGAAGAACGCGACCAACACACGGGCACGCACCACCGGCATCCGCAGCCCTATCGGGCCCGACGACTTGCCCGCCACGCGTTTGAAGTGCGCGACCAGCCCGCGAATGTCCCGATCAGGGACAGGGGCGTCAAGAAGTGCACCGAATCTGCCGACCTCACGCACATTCTCGACATGCGCCGGCGTCATGTCGCCGCTGTGAGCTCGTCGTACCAACTCCGTCAGAACCTTGATTCCTTCCGGAGAAGTAGGCATCCGGTGAACGTCGACGGTGATCCCGGTGGCTGCTTGAACAGCATGAAATTCATCTAGTGCGGCAAGTCTTTCGTCATCGCGCTCCGGAGTGTCTTCCGCATCGAGATCCGCAGCGAGGCGTGTTGCGCATCCGTGTGCGGTCATCACGTAGAACTGTCCCAAACTGACCGACTCGACTGTCGTGCTTCCGACCGCGTTGTCAGTGCGCATGTCCTCCTCCAGCTCACGGATCATCGTCGACACCACATGCAGACGCCGCACACCGGCCGATCCCGGAGCATCCGATGCCGGCAGAGTGCGTTCGGCGACCTGGTGAACGTGATCGAGTAACTCATCCACCATTTCCACCCGGTTCGGCGAGTGAAAACGATTCCGCCGGCGCCAGCGCATTGTCCAGTTCGTCTCATCGGTACGGATACGTTTGCTCGGGTTCACAGCAGCCACCAGCCCGCCGGCAACGCGATAGCGAGTGCTGTGCCGACGACGAGGTACGGAGCGAACCCGAACTCCACACCCCGGACCTTTCTGCCTCCGAGCACCTTGGTTACCGCCACCCCTATTACCGCCAGGATATTCGGCAGCAGCACTGCCGAAGCTACGTTCATCCAACCGACCCATCCGACAGCTGCCGTGAGAATGAAGCTCAACCTCACATCCGCCAAACCTGGGTGACCGCGAGTAATGATCGCGAATGCCAGGTAACTGGCGAATATCGCGGCGCCGGCCACCACAGCACGAAGACCCGCATCAGGGTCCTGATCGACCACCACTGCCATCGCGCCGAGCAGCAGACCCGCCGCGGTGACTGCACGAATCAGCGGCAACGGGAACCGCAAGGTGAAGTGGTCAATCCACGCAGCCCACACAGACAAAGCCGCCACCGTGAGCCATGCCGGCAAGATCGCGTCGCCGCCGGCGATCATCACCGCCCCGAACCACAATCCTGCTGTTGCTACTGCCGGGACGATCGGGCGAATGGTCGGCGTCATGGGAATCTGCACGAGTGCACACAAACTTGCCATCATCGGACGCACCGCCACGCTGACCGCCGCCCCAGCCAGAGCAGCGAACGACGCGACCGACCACAGGCCAGCCTGCTCGTGACGACCGAACACCCAGCGAGCAGCGATCCACACCGCCACGCTCACAGCAATGACACCCAGAATCGGCAGATACGTCGAGAGCGGGGGTTTCCGCCCTCCGGCGTCGGCGGCGGTGACAAGCCCCGGTCGTTGACCATGGTCAGGCGTTGTGGACTCGACCTCCTCAGCGGAGAGAGAAGTCGAAGCACCGTCGGCAGTATTTCCCGACTCCACATTCGATTCGGCCATCTCGGAAAGCTCCTTCAGCGCGTCCATCACCCATGGTCACAGGCAGAACCCGACCCTAACCGCTCTACCGGACAGCGCGGGCTTCCGAACTCATCGGTTGGCCGCTGGGGCGTGCGCTGTCCATGCCATGGACTATCACTGACCGCACATCTCAGATGCCTGAAAACCCGCTCGTGCTGCTCTCGAACCACGATGTTCCCGCATCGTGACCGGACTCGCCGCCACCAAAACCACTCGAAAACTCACCAGTAGAGGCAACATCACCCTATGAACGCCCCAATCGGAAAAGCTGACCGCCGCCGCGCACGACTCCACCCGGCACGTTCCTCCCGTCCAGCATTGATCGTTCACACCTTCAGCGAATACACCCACCACCTCCGCGGCGGCGCCAAACGACTGATCATCGACGCCGACCCTGACCTGTGGTTCGACCTCGGGCATGTCCCGCACGGAGTCGACGTGAAGATCATCGGTCAATCGTGTGCCGGAATCAGTGGAGGATCCATCGCTGCCGCCGGTCGATGCTTCCTACAGGCCTGCCACCGCGCCCGTGTCACCGCCTACGAATTCGCGCACGTCGAAGCATTCGATGGCGTCACCATCGAAGCGCGCGGGAAAAGCCACATCGTCGGTACCGATCACGCCAAGATTCGCGCCGAAGATCAGGCTGTCGTCTTCGCCCACTCCCAGTGCCACGTCCAAGCGGCCGGCCATACTCTCGTCGCAGCGACGGACACTTCCTCTGTCTCCGTGAACGGCGACGCACACGTCCGCGCCAGCGCCGGAGTGCACATCATCGGAGTTCCTCAGCCGAGGAACCTGAGCATCGAGCCGCGCCCGATCAGTCGACTGGCCAACCAGCTCAACATGTAAGGCCCAGCAAGCGGCAGTTAATCGCAGAGCCTCAGCCAGCCGACGACCGATACACCGTGAGATCAATCGACTCCTGATCGCGGAAACTCGACTCCAACAATTCCACCGCCGGCACAATCACTTCACTCTCGATCTTCCACACCACCGACGTCGTCCACCCCACCAACCCGCCAGGCCCGGGCGTCGCTTCACCGAACAAATCTTCCAAGGCGTCCCGCCGGTAGCCGAAGGTATCCACCAGGTCATCAGCGGTGTACCAGTACTGCCGCAACGGATCCGGGTCATCGGCGTGCAGAGCGCTGCCTTCGCTGATTCGAAATGGTTCGGTACTCATCTACATGCCCTCTCTGTGGTGCGGTCCGTCCTGCGCCGTCTTCACGTCGACAATCCGCACGTGTGCATAATCCGGGTTCTCCACAACGTATTTCGAACGCTCGATGCGCCAACGAGCGACAAGCATCTCCAGCTCCTGAACCTCCCGTGGATCCTCGAGATACTCACACGCGAAGTCGAGCCACGGCACATAATGCCGCAGGCTTTGACCGATCCGTCCGGACTGGCCACCGATCACGCTCTCGAGCACGATCAGTTGTCGCGCGTCCTTCATTCGTCGGCGCAACGCTTTCTGATTCACTTCGACCAGCGCGAGTTCCGCCGCAGCCACCGACTCGCCTACCCCATCGACGCGGGAGCCCATCTCGTGACGGTGGTCGACCGCATCGACGAACTCGCGACAGACCGACGCTTCAACCCCTTCCGGGAGCATCGCCATAAGAGCAAAGCCGCGTTCCTCAAGGAGCTCGAAACCGTGTCGATTACCTCGGTCATACCAACAACTCATGACCAGCGACCGCTCCCACGCCAACGCCAAGCGCCTCTCAAGAAAGGGAAGCGCCCGGGCGGCCGCCACGAACTGAAAATCACACTTCCCAGCGATCTCACGCGACGATTCCCAGTCCACACTTCCTGCAGGAGAACTCATCTCACGTACAGCGCGCATTCGCCCACGAAGATCCGCAGCCGCGGCGGCGGTGTCGACTCTTACCGCGTACTTGTTGGATCGAGAGCGCAAGAACCAGAGGGTCATGCGGCTGAGCCTAATCTCCGCATCTCCACGCAGGGGTGCAGTAGCATCGTCAGCGGCGCATTGCTGGCGTAGTGTGCTCCGGCTCACCGCATCGATGTCAATCGTCGATGCGGTGAGCCACCTTCAAAGAATGGCTCAGACGCGAACAGCTCCATCGCCGACCACCCGTTGATCCTGTTGCCGACTCCGCATTCGTTCCGCGTGCCGTTTCTGCCACCGCGCGTGTTTGACCTTGAACCGCTCGTCGAATTCCTCCCACCGCGGCAAAGCCTCCGCCTTCCTCGCGGCGAGAACATCGACGGGTTCCGGTCCGGACGCAAGCGCTGGAACCACATCGCCGACTTTGAGGCGATCGACGAGCTCCGAGAACAACCACGCCAGGCAGCCCTCCCCCCGAAGCGCGTCGACTGCGTCTGGTTCGTCGTCGATCCAGGCAACTATCGGGCTCGTCTCTGCGTAGTGGTTTTCCCATCGCCACCAATGCCGTCGTTTGACATCGAGGGCCCGACGCACAGTTCCGTCCACCCACAAGCTCCGTGATTCGATGTGACCGGGCGGCAACGACTTCGCCCGGATCCACCGATCAGATGTCCGATTGAACTGGTCCAAGCGGGTTGTGCTGTATGCAACGGTGAAACCTGCACTGTCGAGCGCCCGAACCAACTTTCCGCCTGCGCGGTTCAGGGAAGCTTCACCGAAATGGGTATGAAACCGCTTCCAATCTCGATCGGCGTATGACGGCGCGGCGATCAACCCCTCGAAATTGTGCATATCCGCAACGACGCCATCGATGTCGACAACGACAGTCGGCCCCGGGCGGGGAGCATCCAGCCACGGTTTCGGACGATCAAGAAAGCTTCGATTCTCCGTCATATCCCCAACGATATGGGCAGAGACAGACATTGAGCACGGTCCCGCGACCCACCCGTACGAATCCTTCGATGCATCTAGTTGGCAAAAGGCCCTGTTCACACACTCGAACAGGGCCTTCTTTGATGCTTCTGGCCTTTAAGGCTCACCGGTCAACACAACTGACCGCGATTGCCGATCGCCCACGTTTACCCCACCCTCAGTGCCTAAACGAGAACGCGCGACCTCTCGATCTCTGCGATGTAGACAACAGCAAAGCCGACCACTACGACCGCGACGGCCACGACCAACCATCGCTGTCCCATCCAACCCGCCGCCACGCCAAGATTGAAAATACTGTGAGGCACAACTAATCCCAAGAGCGATCGATAGCGGTAGTACGCGAAAACAGCAAACCCGCCCCACAACATCGCCCCGACTGCGAACTCCCACCCCTGATATATGTGTAAGGCTCCACGAAGAATCGCTGAAATGCCGATCACCACGATGAGGTTGATCCGGAATCGCAGACCTACCAATACCGCTAGCCCGGCAAAGAAGACCTCTTCCATCAACCCCGCCAGCAGGACCGGCTTCACGACGTCCCAGGAGAACCAGCCACCCTCGACCGAGGGACTGCCAGTTGAGCCCTCACCGACAAATGCCCGAAACGCAATTGCCAGAGCCTGACCGACCGCCCAAATTCCTGCAGCTCCGAGGAACCTCCGACGACGGCCCACACCTGCGAGCCACGGCGCAGATCGATCGACCGGGCCCCAGAATCTCCGAACAACCAAGAACGTGAACCACCCGCACGCCACCGCCACGCTAGTAGCGATAACGTCCTCCGCAATTCCAGGATCGGGCGAAACATCCACTGCCGCCCCCGAAGTTGGATTGAGATACTGGTCGATCGACGTCCAAATTACGTTGGACCAGAACAACAGCAGGATTGACGCGGGGACACCGATCGGCAGAACCAAATGCATCCGCTCGCTCCACCACGCCCACCAACGGCCCGTCCCCCCATCTGAAGCGCTCTCCTCCTGAATCGAAGTCGGCAGCTGCCTCATCCAAACTCCCCCACCCGCTCGAATTTCACAATATTGACACCCACAAACTCAACCAGACTGAAGCTCCACAGTTCCACTCCGCCACAAGGTAATCCAACACGCAACACAAGCGTGCAACTGCAAGCAACGTCGAGACTGCGATGGCCGCTCGGGAGATGAATCAATCAGGGCGGGCTGTAGTCAACTACCCAAGCGCCCTCGGTCCGGCGGAGAGGCACCAGCCAGCGGTGGCGATGATCGCGCACGACCACCTCAGATCCCGGAATTCCCATCACGAGCGGAGTCGAAAATACAGCCGACAACGGAACCAACCCAGCCAACAAAATCCCCTCACCGTCCCTCGCGAAATCCAAGGCAACCTCAAAGTTGGCCGTAAACGACGACAGCGGCTGCGCACTGTAGTCATGAGGTACCCGGCGAGCCGCCAGTTCAGGCCAAACCTCTGGCCGCGGGCTTACCCCGAACTTCCCCAGCCCCCGCCACAACAAAATATAGCGACCCCGAACACCGATCTCGGCGAATTCGCTACGCACCACCATCGGGATCGCAACTGCCAAAGCTGCAGCCAACCGCGTCTCTCCCCGATCGAGCCTCGACAGGCGGTCCCTGTCCAAGGCCAGATACCTGCTTGTGCTGTCAACGGCGCGGTGCATCAACATCGGCCACGGACGGTCGGGCCACGCATCCCATTCCAGCGACAGCCTGTTGATCGCAGAACACCCACCGGATCCCCGAATTCAGACCTGAGCGCATCCTCAAAGGACGTGGAATAGGAAGATTCTGGGTATGGGGTCAACGTCGCCGACAAGTCCGAAATCAGCTCCGGGTCAACCGCATTCACGCAGGCGCGCAATGCCGAGACGTGGACAGGAAAATCAGACACTTGCCTGTAGTCCTCAACCCTGGCTGTATTACGGGACGCCCCACGAGCATGAAACGACCACGCACCCAGATACGAGAGCTTCTGTCTCCCTGTCATATCAGGAGATTGTGTTATGGCCCTGCGTATTTCGCGCAATGACAACGATGTATTCTCGCTCGGATCCCCGGTCAGCACGTGTAGTTACATCCCCTCGACAATGATGTTCGGATAAGCGGCGACGGCCTTGCCTGGCGAGCTGGCCGGTACCAGGTGAGGAAGTTCAGGTTCGTCATCAAGGGACACCGGGCCGTCCCACGGAGCTACCAGTGACGAGTCGTATTCCCAACCGTCACAGGACAGGTCGTCTACCCAGATCGCCGTCAGGGAACAGTCGAAATACTTCTCCGCGAACGCCATGATGGCCGGGAGCCGATTCTGATCAAACCAACCTCCCCTACCGACCTTGATGTCGCATCCGAATGCGCTCGGCCTTATCCTGGCGACGTATTCGCCTGGCGCCGAGCGTAGGACCACGTGATGATAGGTGCCCACCTGTGATTCCCTTCTCGTTCTGCCGACAAAAATGCCCGCGCCACTCGAACTGGACAGTTCAAAATGACGCGGGCATCCATTGGCTGAATTCAGTTCGGTGTGACCAAGACCTGCAATTCGCCTACCCGCCGGTCGTACATCGACGTCAACGGAGTGGGGGCTACGCCGCCCATCGTGCCGCCTGGCCAAGTGGCAGTCCACGTGACCACCCAGTTGCTGGTCGCGCTGACCTTGAAGACGTCTTGCGGCTGTCCGATGGACGATTTTGCGAGACGATGTCCGCATGTGGGCGATGGAGTTCCGCTGGCGGGCGAAAGAGGGCTGGCGTCAACAGCATCGGTATACGGAGTGAACGGCAGCAATGCACCCGGGCACAGTTGCACGTCTCCATCGCCGTGATTAATGAGGACACCGGTGTTGATGGCGTTCGCGGTGACGGTTACAACACCCGAGGTCGCCGCTCTGTTGACCGGACCTGTCGTGGATTCGCGAACATCGTTGGGGCACATGAAAGCCCAGCTCTCCTTACCCACGAGACCGGTACGTTGACCTCCACCTGAGTTCGCAGGTTCAGGTGTCCAGCACATTGGAGGCTTTTCGAGCTGCATTGCGGTGATCGCCATAGACACCGTATTCATGATCTCCGCCATTGAGGGCGGCGTCGGCGGGACCTCGATACCGGGTGCCGCAGGCGGTGCGGGGCATCCCCCAGGTGTGCCGAGGCATGCGCCTTGCAGGATTCCGTTGAGGACCCCAGACGGAGGTGCAGCGGCGGGGCCGGCGCCGCCAGTAGCCGCGCCGCCTCCGCCGCCTCCTGCGTTGCCAGCCGCTCCGCCTGCCGCGGCCCCCGCGCTGGCGCCTGAGCCCGCGGGTGCACTCACGTAGCCGCCGCCCACTGTCACATTCGCACCACCGGGCGAGGACGATACGTCAACTCCACCTCCACCTACGCCTGGCTGCGCCAACGCTGACTGACTCCCCGTGACCAGAACGCCGCAAACCAGTGTCGCAGTGGCGAAAATTCTCATTGCTAGTCGCATGATTGCACCTTCTCAACTGTTTGACTTGTGACGCGCCAGCCATTCGAATCAGGCCACGCGGGGTTCCGAACGGTGATGTTGGTGGACTCGAACTGGCCGCGGTCGGGCTTCATCGCACTTGATCCGTCTGGAAATACGGCATTCCAGCCGGAGATATCAGTGCAGGCCTGAACGTGAACCCAGGTGGCTTCCGCGCGGGGTTTTCCCTGATCATCTACTGGAGCGCTCAGATCCGTCACCGAGGATTTGATGACGGAAATGGCTCCAGTACTGGTGATGCCTTGCGACCGTCGAAGCATGATGTCCCCGACTCGGTCGTTCAAGACTGGGTCGCCAGCCACACCGCTGATCGCATCCACAGAAGCTGTTGGGTCAGCTTCAATGCTTCCGAGGGCAGCATAAAACTCGTTGACCTTGGCGATCGCTTGGCTCCGCGCTTGCTCGTCGGGCGTCTTCGCCTCGGTCTTGCCGTCTGGACCATCGAAAGCGGGGTTTCCGGTCGCAGTGAGTGTGACGTTCGGCTCGTCGGAATTGCTGGAACAAGCTGCGACGCCGGCTAGTAGGGCAACAGCTGCGACTGCTGCTGCTGTGGTTCGTCGAATTCTGTTGTGGGCCATGTTTGTTGTCTCCTAGAAGCTTCCGGCGCTGCAGGGTGTTCCGGGTTGTGTGTAGTCGGCTGTGACTCTCCATCCTGCTGGGTCGGGCCATGACGGGTTCGTCAGGATCGGTTTTCCGAGTTCGAGTTTGTCCACAGGCTTGCTGATGCAGACGTCCATTTGGAGCGTGGCAGTTCCCGCTGTCGGTGCGCCGGTCTCGTCGATGGGTATGTCGTGTTTGGTAATCACGTTCTTGAGTACTTTGAGATCGCTTGGTGGCGTCGGGTTTCCGTTGCGACTGGTTGTGATCTCTTTCTTGGTCCTGTCGAGGAAACGGCCGGCCGCGACGGCATCGAGGTCAGAGAGCGGGGCAGCGGGGTCGGAGTTCAATCGTGCGAGCACGGTGTAGTACTCGCTGATCTTGGCGAGGGCACCTTCTCCTGCTTGCTGTTCAGGTGATTTTCCCGATCCAGGGGGGCCGGTAAAGGTCGGGCCGCTGCTGGTGTTGAGGGTGCCGGGCTCCGGGCTGAGGATGCTGCAGCTTGCGGTCAGGCAGGCCGCCGCAGTGAGGGTGAGCATGGCTGCGAGGCGGCGGTTCATGATGCGGCTCCGATGCGGTAGTCGGTGGTGGTGTCGAGCTGTCTGAGGAGTTCGTTGGTCTCCGGGTGTGCGTCGACTTGCAGTTCGTCGAGTTCGCTTTTGAGGGTGTCGATGAGGGTCTGGGTGGTTTCGATGTCCCCGGAGAAGTGGGTGGCGATGATGGCCGCTCGCCAGCAGCCTTCGTGAGCACTGTCGACCGTGAGGCCGGCCCGGGCTGCCATTCCTGCGGCATCGAGGTCCTGGGTGACCTGTTCGCCGCGGATGTAGCGGCCGGCAAGCTCTTCTGCGACGTCGGTGATCGCGGAGATCATTTCCTGCTTTATGTGATCTGCCCACCGGTAGGCAATCGGGTCGTCGCTGGTGAAGGGCTGACCGGTCACCAGCGCGAGTGCGGATTCAAGGCGTTTGGTTGTCGTCTTCGCAGGGTGAGCGTCGACGAGCTGGTTCCAGTAGTCCCAGTCTGTGGTCACTGAAGGGTGGAGGCGAAGTGGCGTTCGGCCGGTTCGGTCTCCGGACTTGATGAGCGCTGCGTCCCCGGTGTCGGTATCTCCCATCCAGCTGCGCAGTCGTGTGACGGCTTGGTTGCGGCGGCTACGGAGCCGCGCGTTTGCCGTCTTCGCTTCTTCGGCAGTGCTGGCCGCGTTGACGAGTTCGACGTCGTGCGGCCACATCTTTGCGGTGAGCTCAGTTGCGGGCACTCCGCCGTCGCTGAATGCCAGTAGAGCTGCGATTTCGGTGAGGCTTCGCGAGTTCTCGCGGTCCGTTGAGCCCGGAGTAAGTGGCGTGAGGGTGGGTTCTCCGAGGACGCGAATCCAAATGTGTGGCGCCGCGGGAAGTTCGGGATGGGACGCAACAATCTCGGTTTCGGTCTCAGCCGCAGAGTCGGTGTCGATGTCACCGACTGTCTCGGAGTTGATTTCCTCAAATACGTTGTCGTCGTTCCGAACTACCGTGAAAGCCGCAGGGTCAGTACTGGTGATGAGATTCTCGGTCGTGATCTCGCAGTCGAGACGTGCCCCCTCCCAACCGAAGTCCGCAGCCTCCGGTTCGACAGCTGGGGAAGAATCATGGGCGGTAGTGGCATACAGACTGACAATGCTCTCGTAGCCGGCTTCGTCGAGTGTTGTGACAGTGAGCTGTGCTGATGCGATACCAGGGCGGACCAGTGTCGCAGTTCCGTCGTCGGCGACATCCAATGTCCAGTCGGAGTGAGTGTTCGAGTTCTGCGTTGTGACTGCAGCGAACGCGATCCGCGGGGCGCTACGGGCGATCGAGGTCAGGATTTCTGTTTGCTCAGCTGTCAACGGGTCGGAGATGAGGACGATTTCCGGAGCAGTCAGCTCACTGGTCTCGTACACGCTCCGTGCCTGTGCGATGGATGCAACCTCGTTCTCGTCGAGGATGCCGGCGTCGCGTTCGAGATGGCGAGCCAAGCGCGCCAACACCTCATCGGTGCTGTCGGAGTGCGTGATACGGCCAGTGTTCACTGCGCCTGCGAGGTCGCCGCAGTATCCGACGACGTTGAGGTGAAGGGAATCGGCCAGCGGCGATACGGCAAGCTCGACGGCCATCGCGCGAAGCACATTTGCGGTGGCGGTAGGTGTGCCGGTGATGGAGAGATGCCCTATTTCCTCCAAATTGAGCATGAGCTCTCGTCCATCGTCGCTCGTTCCCATCGCGGTCAGGGCTGGGTATGGGCTGACGTCGATGTCCGGGACCGAACGAGGGAACGCCCGTGGGTCGACCATCCACGTGTCGTCGTCTGATTGCATCCATGGCTGGGGCAGCGAGATCTCCTCAAGCAATCCGAGTTCGATCGTGTCGTCACCGATGAAAACCGCAAGGAGACTGGGGATGGAGATCTCGTTCGCTCGGCAGTACTGCGCGAGGTTCCGCAATGCAGTGTCGACATGAGCGGTGGTCAACGGATCGACAGCGGCCGTCAATGCCTGTTCGGCAAGGATTGCTTCCTTGGCGGGCAGGGCGATGCGCTCGCCGCGGCGGCGGCGATGCTGCTGTTGCCGACGGCGCAGCGCGAGATGGCCGGTCAGGCCGGCGGCGGCGAGTGCGGAGATACCGAGGGCGATGTAGACAACGTCGGACGAGCTGGAGGAGTCGTCTTCCGCGTCGGCGGTGATCACGGATGCTTCGGCATCAGGGGCCATATTCGCAGGCATCTGGGGCTCGATGGGGTCGACTTGCCAGTTCGGTGTCGCTGCAACTTCTGGGAGGGGGTCCGGTGCCGCGTCGGGCACCTGCGCCTGGGGGGCTGGCACCGGCGCCTCAACCGGCGCAGGTACGGCCGCTTGCTGGGGGGCTGCCTCCGCTGCCGGCACGGGTGTTTGGGCGGACGCGGATGGAATGATCAATTGCTGTCCGACAGTGATCAGGTCTCCCGCGGGCGACCCGTCCGCAGTGGTGATCTCAGAGAAACGCAAAGGATCGCCGAGCTCTCGGTCGGCGATGTCCCAGAGTGTATCTCCAGCTTGGACGGTGTAGGCGCCTTGTACGACGTCCTGCACTGCAGCGGGGAGTTGCAGCGTCATTCCCTCTGCGAGGAATCCCGCTTCGGGCACAACGTCTTTGTTCAGTTCGAGCAGTTCGGTGAACAACCGTCCGTCGCCGAGGTGAGTGTGGGCGAGTCCCCACAGTGTGTCTCCGCGGACGGTGGTCACGGTCGGGCCGGCGGGCTGAACTGCAGGCCGTGCAGCGCGCGGGTCCACCTGAGTGTGGGCGGGGCCGCTCGGGTCTTGCTGTGCGGCGATCGGTGCGTAGGGCGCAGGTGATGCGATGTCCGCTGGTTGCGAGAGTGCAGGTGTAGCGGTTGCCGTGCCGGCTGTCAGCAGAAGCAGTGCACCACTGACGAGGAAAGTCGCCGTTTTCTGTTGCGACCCGAGAAGCCGGATCTTCGGCGCCTTGACGCCCCGGAGTGTGGCTGCGAGCTCGACAAGGATCGGGAGGGTGAATGTCGCCCACGCGACCCAGCCGACGAGGGGCAGAAGTGCGACGAGGAGGCTGCCGTCGTCGGGGCTCGAGAGCAGACTCTCGAAATCCGAAAAGGGGATGTCTAGAGGATTACCGCGCAATGCCCACAGTGCTGCGGGGATACCGGCCACGAGCAGAAGCAGGATCAGGAGGTACCCGAGTCCTGCGAGGCGGGATCGGACTGTGCGAGCACTCATGGCCGGTACACCTCCCCCGCGTTGGTGCGGTTGAGGTTCACCGTTGCACTACCCGTGATCACTTTCGAACCAAGGGGCAAAAGCTTGTTGTCGTACACGATGCGGGTGGTGATCAGCAGTGTGCGAGGCCCTGTGGGGATGACCTCACCCTCGACACCGGCGTCGGCGAGGTAGCGTTTCGCGGCCGCCACGGCGCGTACGGGGTCGACAACCGTATCGATCCCTCGCGCACTGAGCGATCCGACGATCTGCTGTCCGGACGCCCGGGCGGCGTCTTCTGCGACGTTGTCCGCGCGTTGAGCTGCGGTGTGCATTCCACCGCCGTCGACGATGAGTCCCCACACGAAGAATATGAGGATGGGAGCGAGTATCACAGTCATCAGCGTCACGGCGCCCTTGTCGCGTTCCTCGGGGAGCCTGGAGGTGAGTCGCTTACGCAGTGCGGTGATCATCTGGTGCGCTCCCGGAAGGTGTCGATGGGTGAGATTGCAGTGACCTCGATCGTTCGTCCTCCGCTGACGCCGGGCCATCCGAGGGCGTCGTAGGAGACTTCACAACTGACGGTGACTTCGACGGTTGCGGATACTCCTGGGCGAGTGCGGAATCCGGAGGTGTCAGCGCTGACGTTCATGGTCGTGCATTTGAGTCCTTGACCGTCCATGGAGTCCATGGCCGCTTGGTATGCGAGGGGGTTGGCTTGAGTGGCGGTACGTGAGAGTGATGCTGCTCGGGCGGCTTCTCCCGCGGCGTGCTCGACCTTTTGATGTGCCTGACGGTTGATGCCGTATGCGTACATCCATCCGAGTAGGACGAGGAGGACGACGATCGCGAGGCACAACTCGATGGTCACATCTCCTCGATCGTTTGAGCGGGCGCGAGCGATCCACTGGCTCAGCTTCATCCGACACCTCCGGGATTGGTCACGCGCTCTGTGGGTTTGGTGTGGTCGACGGTTATGGCGAATTCCAGCCCCGGGACGAGGGACGGAGACTTTCCGGTGATCGTGACGGTGCTTTCGCGGAGTGTCTTGTTCACCGTCACGACCGGCGCTTGAAGGTCACCCGATCCCGACTTCGCGATGCACGCGTTCGCTGCAGCGAGCCCGAGCGCCTGGTTCCCTTGCTGAGAACGTGTGGCTTGCAATGCTTTTTCGCCGCAGGTGTTGGCGACGTCCCGTGCGTGGAAGAACAGGGCGGTTTGCAGCAGTACGGAGAACATCATCAGGAAAGCGACCATCGCGATGACGGTGACGAGCGTGGTGGGCCCTCGGTCGTCGTGGCGCCACCGGTCGATCAGCTGTTCCAGTGTCATGACTGTCCGTTTCTCTGCGGTCCGGATGGTGGGGTCGGGTTAGGTGGCGAGATCTCTTTGGGCTGCGATTCTGCGTTTGGTTTCCACACGGTTGCGGACGAACACGGCAGAACATGTCACTGCGGCTACAAAGGCTATGGAGAGGGGGAATGCTGCGGCAAAAGTGCCGAAACGTGCTGCACGGGACGTGTTTTCGTCGGTCATCAGGTCGGTTGCCAGGAACGGCAGGACGATTATCATGATTACCGCTGCCATGGGGGCGTAAATGAACGCCATGGAGTGGTCATCGATGATGGTTTCTATCGCCAGCAAGAGAGCCATCGTGACGAGCAGTACGCCGAGTGTGGTCATCATCCGTTTTCTACCTTTCAGCGGGACTGGTGGTCGGTGAATTCTGTTTCGTATGAAGCCGATCCAAAATCATTCGTTCGGCAAGGAAGAATCACAACGGAAGGCGGAGTACTTCGGTTGCTCCTCGCCGTCGTTGCATCGTTGTGTCGATGACGTAGCGGAGACCGAAAAGACCGCCCACTCCGAGTACCACACCCCCGATAACGACCAGAGATGTTCTCCACGGGAAAAAGAAGAAACAAAACGTCACCAGAAGTGATGCCCACATCGCCCACAGAATTACGTGCTCCATCGTCCAATAGCTGAAGACGAGGCAGACAACGCCGCAGAGGGCAAGTGCGCCGGCGAAAATGCTCATCGCGATCAACACCTAAACACCCCTTCTCTCGTTTCTCTCGTTCTCGGAATGGCAGGGCTGGATCCTGTCGTGCATCGATAGCGCCGAGCACTGGAGAGCGACGTTGCACTCCATGTCCTCAGCGCTATCGATAGGCCCATGGTTTTGTTCTCCAGCATCCGAACTGCGCTCGGCAGTTTCAGTCGGGGATGGAGTCCGCGCGGGACTGGATCTTCTGGACGACTACGGCGCCGGCAGCGATGGCCGCGACGGCGAAGATTCCGGCGAGGATGACGTACTCGAGGGTGGACGGACCACGGTCCGAATCCCTACCGCCTGCACGCTGCAGAAGGCTGCCGGCGAGTGCGGCGACGAACATCATCGTGAGTGCGAGGTACGAGGTGATGGCAGCGCGGGTTGCGCGTCGGGTGGTGGTGATGGCCTTGGTGGTCATGGCGTGCTCCTTATTGGTGTGCTGGATGTGTAGCAGTTGTCCTGGACTGGATGAGTCCGGTCGATGGGTCCTTCTTTGTTTTGCCTGTTCAGAGGGCATTCCTTTCTTGTTGTTGGTTAGCCGCTGATGACGGTCACGGCCGGGATCAGGAGTAGTGCCATGAACAGGCCGGCGAGGCCGGCGAGGGGCATGGCAAGCTTCTCTGTTGCCTCGACGGCGGCGGACTGTTCAGCGGAGGTTTGTGCGGAACGCAGGCTGGCGGCTTTGGCTCGCAGTGAGGTGTAGACGCTGGCGCCTTTGTCGCCTGTCATCGTCATGATGTCTGCGAGGTCGCCGAGTTCTGCGAGTCCGAGCTGCTGAGAGACGCGAGTGAGGGCACTCCAGGGCGCTTCGCCGGAGCGGCCGGCTTCGTACAGTTCCTCGTCCAGTCGTAGGAACACCCAGCTGTCTCCGACTTGGGCGGCGATCTCGAGGGATTGCGTGGATCCGATTCCGCCTCGTCGGCATAGCGCGACCAGGTCGATGTAGGAGCTGAGGGCTTGTGCGAATTCGGCGCGAGCCGCAGCTGCGCGGCGCCGAATATCGATGTCGGGAATCACGAAGAGGAAGACGGCGGTCGCGAGTGAGAGGATCGCCGGCATCGACCATGCCAATCCCAATCCGAACGCGGTCAGAATCAGATTCAGTATCGGGAAGATCAACAGACCGAAGAATGCCGCGACAAGTTTTTCACCGAGGACGTGCGCCGGATCCTTGTGCAGCAGTGAGAGGTCCGATGTGGGGAGGGTGAGGAATCGGCTGTCTTGTAGGTAGGGATGTACGCGCAGGCCGAGCTTGTTGGCGAGCCCGTCGACGAGTGATGTCCCTGCTGTGCTTGCCTTCTCCGGCGCGGGTCCGGACATCCTGGACATCACGTCGGTGAGGGCAGGTTGGGCTCGCAGGAAGTACAGGGCCACGAGATAGATGCCGATTGTGCCGACGCTGGTATAGACGATGATCGTCATGGTGATACTCATCGCTGCGCTCCTACAAGGTCAGTGCGTTCGACGCGGTCATTGGTTCCGATGAACCGCGGGTAGGTCGGCGGCTTGGTGGCTTGTTTCATCCAGTACAGATCCGCAGCGAAGAGCGTCAGCAGGATCAGTAGGACGATCTGCATGCCGCCTGAACGGTATGGCTCCATGAAATTTGTGAAGGCGAAAGCTGCGGCAAGGACGGCGATGGTGATGATGGTGACCCATTTGGCTTGTGTTCGAGTCGATTTGCGGTCCGCTTCGATGCGCCGGCGGCGGGCGACGGTATCGCCCACGTCTTCGGCGAGGCCTTCGAGAACATTGGCCAGACCGACACCACGCAGTTGCATGGCAAGGAGGAGGGCGCCGCAGATCTTGTCTCCGACGCTGTCGTTGAGGTCGGATGCAAATCGTGTGACCGCTTCAGCCGGTGGGACATTGTTGCGGAGCCTGTTGATGAAGGCAGTGATCTCGTCTTTGAGCGTTTCCGGGATAGGAGTCGAGATGATGGTGTGTTCGATTCCGGAGCCGGCTCGCATGCTGCTCGACAAGTTGCGCGTCCATTCGTCCATCGCGGCCAGACGGCGGATCTGGTGTTCCGCTTCCGGTCGGCTCAGGAGGTAGGGCAGACCCACGAGAAGGGCCGGGACGAGGAAGAGCGTGAAGAGCCATCCACTCAGGTAGTAGACGCTGGCACCTGCCACGATCCCTACCGCCAGGAGCATTTGGGTGGTCCCGGATATCTTTACTCTTTCGCCCTTACGTGGACGCTGCCGAGTGGGGGCTGTGGGATCGCGGCGGTCCCTCCACCCCAGGACAAGGCAGCCGACTCCCGCGCACAGAAGCAGGACGAGGAAAACGCCGATTTGCTGGTACATCATGCAGCTCCTTCGTCGTCGAAGAGTTCACGTTCTTCGTCGAAACTCCGAAGAGTGTCGGAGGGGAGGTTCAGTCTCTTGAATCCGCCGGCGAGAAGCTTGCGTAGCAGCGGCTGTGGGATGGTGCCGAATACCCCTGTGCCGTCGGAGTATCCGCGGTAGATCGTGGAAAAGCTGGGTAGCTTGTCGTCGCCAGGTTCGACGTAGACGACTTCGGAGACATACCGGACTGCGGTTGTGGTGCCTTCGCGGTTGACCCTGACCTTCGTCGCCAACTGGACGATCACATCGACGTGTTCTGCCAGCTGCCGTTCGATGTATTCCGCGGTGGCGTTCATCGGGGGCTCTTGGGCGAGGTTGGCGAGTCGGTCGATGACGCCGCGCGCGGTGTAGGCGTGGGTAGTGAAAAGGCCACCATTGGCTGTTTGGAGCGCCTTGACCAGGGCGAGGATCTCGTGGCCGGCGATTTCGCCGACTACGAGGTAGTCGAGTCCCTGACGGACGAACTCATAGAGAATTGCGCTCAGGCTGAAGCCGCCGGCGAGCTGTCCGTCTGGACCGCGTTCGCCGCCGCCCATGATCATTTCGGCGTCGACGACGAAGTCTCGCCGGCCGGGCAGTTCGTCGAGGAAGAGTTCTCGTTCGGTTTCGGCCACTCCGATTCGTGTGTGAACGGGGAGTGCGTTGGCGAGAGCGCGGGCGAATGTCGTTTTGCCGAAACCCATTCCGCCGCCGACGCCGGTCGACGCTCCGCCTCGCATGGCGCATCCAAGGATGTGCGCAAGTTCCGGAGGCATCATGTGGTGATCGAGCGATAGCTGCTCAAGGGTGATGTTGGTCAGGCGGTGGATGCGGATCGCGACGGAGGGCCGGATGGTGGTGTACCCCAGGACCGAAAGTCGATGGTTGCCTTGCATGTTGAGTCGAAGCGAGGGATTGATTCTGGAGAAGGGCCTGCCACCGTTATCGGCCCTGGATGCGAGCAGGCTCATCCACTCAAGAAGTTCGTCGCCGCTGTCGACGACGGAAGCTCGGTATTCGTAGTGTCCGTCGGGGTATTTGACGTATACGGCGTCACCGTTGAGGTAGATGTCGGTGATGTCGGGTTCTTCGACGAGATCTTGGAGGGGCCCGAGGCGGAACTGAGCGTCGAAGATCGCCTTGATGAGGGCATGTTCTTGGTCGAGGTTGAAGGCTTCGCCGCCGGAGCGGATCGTCTGTTGGACGTGGTTTTTCACCAATCCGGTGATTGTTTCTCGGCCGTATTCGCGTTCTTCGTCTTCGGTGAACGGCACAACGAGTTTGGTGTTCTTCGGATCGTTGAGCTCTCGGTCACGCTTGGTGCGGTGTTCGCGCAGTAGCTCGGCCGCTTCTCGCTGCAGGGCGCGGACGAGTTGTCGGTCGACCGCGATTTTCGGGGGCGTACTCCGCCGCGACCGCACGGACTCGTCCGGAGGACTATGCCGGGGTGCTGGAGGTAGATCGTGAAGGTGGTTGGTGCGGAAGAAATCAGCGGTTTCTGCCGACACCGGGGTCACTGGTTCGGGGGAAGCCGAGTGCTGATCGACGGAAGGAAGCGTCGCGGAGAAGAACGGGAGATCGGTGATGTTCTTGTGCGCACTCTGTGCTGTCTCGTCAGTTGTCATCGTCGGTCTCCTGTCACGGCGAGGCTGGACTTCCAGTCGGCCTGGTGGGTGGCCGCGAACTTTTCGATCTTGGGCCACGTGGTTCGGTGCAGCGCATGGAGATACAGCGATCGGCGGCGGCGCCACTTGGTCAGCACCTCGCCGTCGGAGAAGATCTTCGCGTCCTTCGAATCCGGGATGACGGCGATGACATCGAGTCCCGTGACCTTGGCTACTTCGTCGGCGTTGTACGGAGATTCACCGATGAGGATGAGTCCGAGGCTTGCCGTGGACTGTGTCGCTGACAGTTGTTGACGCAATCCGTTGATCGAAGCGCGCAGTGCCGCCAGTGCCGGACGGGTCGTGCGGGTAACGATGGCAATGGTCGTGGCGCTGACGATCATTTCGACCGGCGAGCCGTGTTGTCCGATCCGGCCGGCGTCGACGATGACGTTGGCATCGTCGACGGCAAGTCCTGCGAGATGGATTCCGAGTGGACTCCAGACACCGCGCATTGCATCGACTTGAGCGGAATGTAGAAGACCAGGGAGGACAGAGACCGTGGTGTCAGGGAAGGTGATCACCTCGGAGGCCAGCGCTGATTTGAGGCGTCCGTGGCGGTTGGCGTCAACGAGGTTGATCAATGATTTGTCGTGGTAGCGGCCGCCGAGGAGGTATCCGGCCAGCACGGGCGAGGATCCGATTGGATCGGCTTCGACCAAGAGCGTGTTCTTACTTGGTGAATTCAAGGCCAGAGCGAGTGCTGTCGTGGAGACTCCTGGTGCCCCGGATGCAGAGATGAGTGCGAGGTACATGGGAAATCACCGCACTCGGTTGTCGAGGACGATGGACACGCGCTTGGTCGCAGCCCGCGCGGCGACCCAGTTTGCTTCGGCTTCCGGGACCAGGAGGTTGAGAGTGGTTTCGCCCGCTTCCGCGATCGTGGTCGTCGAGTAGACCTGCGCCTTTGTGTTGATAGGTCCAGTAACCGGCGGGTCGTCGCCTTCTCGGGGTGTGTCTACGACGCGGATCATGTCTCCGGGAAGAATTGCTTCCGACGGCAGGTGTGGGTATCCCACGGTGATGCCGACCATCGTCAAGCCTTCTCCGGGCACCACCTGGTCGGTGACCGCCGCAGGCATCAGCACTGTTCCTGCCGGCAATCGAGTGCCGGCACTCATTCCGATGACACGACCTCGTTCACCCGCCGAGAGGGCACCCAGGTCGGCATCGACATTGACGGTTTTCACCGTGAGGTCCTTCGATTCGATGATTTGGCCCTGTTGGACGTCGCGCGCGAGGACCAGGACGTCGGTCGTGGCGCGCATCGCGCTCACTGCGGCGAGCATGCCGATCACGGCGACGACGACAAGCGCAACGCCGATAGCAAGATAGATCGGACGTCTGCGCACTCGCGCGCGGGTAGTCAGGTCGGGTGGGCTATCCGGGTCTGCGCCGTTATGTGCTGGTTGTTTGTCACCGGACGAGCGGATGGAATCGATCTTTTTGGTCAGTAGGGATGCCATGTGTGGTGGTCCTTCACAGTGGACGAGTGGACAGGGTGGGCAGGTCGTACGGGGACAGTAGGTCGGGACCTGGACTGGCTGGCGCCAACTGCGCTGCAGAACGGTTTGCCTCGGCTTTTCGGTGGCGGTACGTTCGCCGCAATCCCTGTCAATCTTGGTGACAAATCTAAAAGCCAATCTGGATGGCATATTAGAAGGGTTGCGGCATGGTGTCTAGCGATGGACGGACCAATCCGATGAGCCGCAACGTCCTGCGCGGCTTCGATAAAGACGCATTCGCAGCTGCCCGAAAGGCAGCTCGGATGTCCCGTGGCGATGTCGCCCGCCTGGCGGACACGACCGCCGCGACCATCCGCAACTGGGAGATCGGCGCCGTGTCTCCTCAGATAGATTTCCTGGCCAGAGCCACGAAGGCGTTGAACATCCAAGTCGGCGACGTCGTCGTCACGGATCCGGAGCAGCGCTTTCTCAGTGACTATCGATGCTTGGTCGGACTTACCCAACCCCAGCTCGGCAAAGTGTGCGGGTTGACGACCACGACGATCACGCGCATTGAACGCGGTGAGATCGCCCTCACCGACAAGATCCAGACTGCTTTGGCGGAGGCGTTGGGGATTTCTGAGGAACAGGTGAATCGGGCGTATATGAAGGCCAAGCGGCGACCTCCTGGAACGCCTGCTTGAGCCTCGCCGTAAACGTGGCATGGCTATCCCCCTCTGGAGTCAACTCCGAGGGTCTCCCCACCCCGGTGTTGACTCGCCTCCCTGCTGGTTTCACTCTCCTGCCTGCCACGCAGCTGTGAGTCTTTCGCGAAACAGCACAGCAGGTTTGTGTGACCGGCGCGAGTCTGGCCGGTACCACTAAAGAGTGTTACTGCGAGTATTGACTTTTCGCCGTAGGTCAGCTTTTGGGTGTTTGTCCCGTTACAGATACTCACGAAAGGTCATGCATGGATACCGTCCGACCGCCCAACCTGGGCGATTACCTGCGCGCGTTGCGCACCAGATCCACACCGCAGCACCCGGACGGTCTGACAAGGACCGAATTCGCGGCGAATATTTTCTGGAGCGTGAGCCATATCACGCAGATCGAACGTAACGAATCGCCGAACCCTTCAGTCAAATTTCTGGAAGCGACATCACGGGAACTCGGCCTCGATCCGGCCCAGCGCCGACACCTGTACAACCTTGCTCGCCGCACTCAAACGGAACGGGAAACATCGACCACCCCGTGGACGATCGAGCAATACCGATCACTCATCACACCCGAGATGCGCACGGTCATCACAGCGCTCAATCCACATCTGGTGGCTTATCTGGATGAGCGATGGAATGTCATCGAATGCAACGCTGCCTATGATCGCGCCTTTCCAGGCCTTCTCGACGACGGCAATGTTTTGCGCTGGTTCTTCTCCACACCGCAGTCCAAGCAAGTCATGGTGGAGTGGGAAGCCGAGACGACCTTGACGGTGAACTGGTTCCGCGCATTGATGGGACGCTATTACAACCCTGAATGGGCGATCGAAACCCTGGAAGAACTGAGCAAGTTCCCTGCATTTCGGCGCCTGTGGGACAAAGAGGATGTTCGATTCGGCCGACACCAGCCATTCATGCATCTGCGCGATGCCGACACCGGCGAGGAATACCGCGTTCACGTCCAGGTACACACGGAAATGCGTGGTGACTACCCCGTACAGATGTACCTAGGCGTGCGAATCCCGGGAACCGAATAGCTGCTCAAACTTCTACAGCCAGCCTGTTTCAACCATCGTCACGAAGGCCGCGATGGTCTCGTTCACGGGCTGCGGGTGGGTCCAATTGGCTGCGTGACCTGCGCCAGGAATGGTGAGGACTGGAACTGCGAGCGGTAAATGGTCGTACAACTGTTTTGCTTTGGCCGCAGGCGCGGACATGTCATGTTCGCCACGGATGATCAACGCCGGCACCTCGATAGCACTCAACCGGTCGACGACATCGTCGCGTTCGATCAAGCACTCTGCGGCCGGTCGAATCGCTCGCCGATCGCTTGTCGTCCATTTCTCGATCCACGGCGCCCACGACTCTCGCGAGGACTCTCGCGAGTCACCGCCGATCAATTGCGGTGCCAGAGCTTCGACAAGTGGTTCGATCGGGGCATCGCTGCACCACTGATCGAACATGGCCTTGTATCCGGCTTTCTCGCCATCGGTGCAGGCAGATGCTTCGGTGTCGAGTAGCAGGAGCGCTTGGACTCTCTCGGGAGCAAGCAAAGCCGTCCGTAGCGCGGTGTAGCCGCCCTGCGACATTCCGCCGACGATTGCTGTCTCGATCTCGAGATCGTCGAGGACCGCCGGGGAGTCTCGAGCCAAATCCCAATACGTGAATGCGGCGCCGTGATCGATTGTTCGTCCGTGCCTGCGCGAGTCCCAGGCAACCACCCTGATATTGCCGGCGAGGGCATCGATCTGCGGGGCGAACATCGACGAATCCATGAAGAATCCATGCCCGAGCAGCAGGACGGGCCCCTCTCCCCCACTGTCGGTGTAATAGATATCGGCGTCGGGCGTTCTCACGTTCGGCACGAACCCGATACTAGGGGTGGCCTTTTCCGACCGGGGATTCGAGTCCGCTCACGTGCATACACGAGCGCGGTAGATTTTCAGGGTTTGGAAGGCTCCGGGGGAAGATCCAGGGCCTCTGCGGGTCGTCGTAGAAGGCGAGGTTTCGGCTAGTCCGGACCGCCGGTAAGTCCGTCGAACACGTCGACTATCCGTGTTCGCAGATTGGGTGAGCCCCCATCAACCGACTGAAGTTGAGCCCCGCCAATGAATGTCGCGCACACCTGATCAGATAGTCGGTAGCTTGCGGGACGGTCTCTTATCTCGCCTGACTCTATGGAGCGGACAACCAATTCATCAATGCTCTTGTGCCACTCCATATATGCAATTTTCCCGCCCGTAACGGACGGTTCGACAGTGAGAAGTAACCCAGCACGCAGGATGGGATCGGCATCGATACGGTACGCCATCTCGCTGCAGAACCGCACCAGCTGGCGGTAGGGGGACCTATCACCAGCCTCTCCGAGAGCCACGTACTCGTCATTCACCATATTTGACCATCGCTCGATAACCTGTTGTGCCAGTTCCTCTTTGGAAGAGAAATGGAAATATATTGCACCTTTGGTCAGGTTCCCGTTTTCGATGATGGTGTTGATACTTGCCGCGGCAAATCCACAAGCATCGAACTGACGTGCGGCAGCATCGACGATTTTCTCGCGAGTAATCCCCGCCCGTTTCTGCCGTCGCCTTCCTTTGACCGCGTCCCCGACGACGGATGGGCTGGGTGAACCGAAATGACCTGGACTCACCGGCTCTGATTGGACGACGGTTTCACGCATTCCCTCTCACTTTCAGCAGTGTCTTCTCGCTACATCCTGCAGAAACAACGGAAGCATTTGCAATCTGCCTATTGTCAGCGTTAGTGCGCGATTGTGCAGATCGGAGGCCTGACTGATCCAATTCTGTCCTCGCGACCCATTCTCCGATTGCAGTCAGAATCCAACTTCTGGACACCTCGCGGTCGACGGCCACCACCGATGTCAGCGCTTCGAATGCCAGCGTGACGGCGACCGAAAAATCAGGATGCGGAGTGTCCATTGCTTCCAGTGCGATGTCGTTGGCTGCGGAGAGCGCGAGGTGCAGGGCATCTGCTGAGATCACCGCAGGGTCTTCTACCAGCGCTGTTGTGGATTGGTATGCAGATAACCAGACCTGGGGGTCTAGCGGATGCTGTGCTGCGGCGCGGCACATACGGGCAGCCTGCTCCAGTTCGGACATGACAGGCTCGGTCAGGATGGGCGCAAGCCTGCCGGTCAACCCCCATTGCGAGTCGAGGAGATCGGCGAACCAGTGCCAGCGCATTGATTCAGGTGCGTCATCGAGAGCAAGCTCGACCGTTCCGGCAGCAAGACACATAACAGCGTCGCCGGGTGTCATGGTGTTGAGCGCGGAGGCGAATGTCGTGTTCATGAGCAGGTCCCGTCTGGGGTCTCGGGTCGAGACCGGAGATGTCTGTATATGAATAGAACGTGATGCGATTTTGTAATCCGCTGTCAGAGAAAGCTTTTCAGAGTCCAAAGGAGATCTTGCCGAGATGTACTTCAGCCGGTGTCGGCAATGTCGATCGGGCGCAAGTATCCCTGCGGTTGACTGCCACGGTTTACCTCTCGCCGCAGCTGACCATCTACCGGGCCGTATGTGAATGCCCTCCCGCCGGCCCCTGAGAAAAAGAGACCGGGCCGCCGCGAGGCGCGTGCGGGCGCCGATGGCGAGCGCTGCATTGCATCGTCTACCTGTTGATTTGGCTTGATGGATCGATCAATCAGATTGGGACGCAGTATGTCTCGGCTGGATTTGTGGCGAGAAATGCCGCCAGGGCCTACACCGGGGCACCGCGTACTCAGAGTGCGCATCATGTGGCGCGGCGGGCGGAGCCGTGCCGCGCCATTCCTATGTCCCGACCGAGAACCAGACAACTGGACTCGTTCGACGCTCCGGTTGAGCGCGGCGGACGCGTGAGCGCTCGATGTCGCATCTTCCGACAAATCCTCGTCGAGCGAGATTGGTTCCAGCTCCCGACCCGACAGGGGCTCGACAGGAGACAGTTCGTCGGATTCTTCGCGAACACCAAGGACTTCAACGGCTGTTTCCTGTGAGCCACTCTCTTCTGTCGATGAATCGCTGTCGACCGCTGCATCACGTGCAAGTGCGCGCCGGTAGCGGCTCAATTCGGTGACTGCCGAGTCGTATTTGATGGAAAGCCGTGCCGCGAGCTCGGAAGGAGACCAACCTTGTTCGAACGCAATGCGCACGATCTCGCGTCGCTCGCAGAGGCGTAGCGGCAACTGCTCCCCACCGAGCCGGCGGATCACGACTGCCTCGTCAACGGGAACACCTCCCCCACCGTGTCGAGGTTGAACTCGTTCCTGACTCCGCGCCTTGGGGTTGTCGATTTCGTCGTCGTCCCACCCGAGCGGCGGTACGACGCCATCCGCGCGTGATCGGTCACGAATTTCGGCATCCGGGCCCGGGTGCATGGACAGCTCGTCGTAGATGCCGGCGATCGCCTTCCATAGCCCACTGGGGATGAGGCTCTTGGTCGGCATGCCAGTGACGACGTCGATGTCGACGCCGAGACGAGCTGCCAGGAGACCGTCTCCATAGCCCATTGCGTTGAGTGCACGCAGACGTCGGTGCGCTCCGACAGCCGGCGTGAGATCGCGGCCGCGGCTGGGGTGGAAGGTGATTGAAAGGACAGCGTCGACGACACGCTGTGGTGCTGACGTCGTGGAAGTCTTGCGCAACGCCCGGATGATTTCGACGGGCAGTGATGCAAGTTGAGCGATCAGCTCGGTTGTCATTCCGGCGCACATCAGAGCGTTGACGTGGTAGCGAACGTCTGCGAGGTCGACTGATGTATCGACGTGACGGGCAGGTGTCCAAGCCTGCCCGTCACGTCCCCCTGAACCCGATTGTCGCGATGTCTGGAACCACCCGTCGTCGCGACTGGGTGTAGTAGACCGGGCGGGGATTCCGGCTGTATTCAGTCTAGCTACCGACGCTTGGCGTGCAGAGGAACGGCAGCCGCGTCGGCTGCTGGAGATTTCGGACGTGCGTTGTGGTGCTGCGGTGCTGGTGGTCATCGGAAGCTCTTTTCCGTTAGCGGCTGGTCAGGCCGCATGTACGTGTGAACAGTTCGTACTCGAGCGCACCGGGTCGTCGAGAACAGCGAATGCTCGCTGGTTGAGCCCGTTCTGGTGTTTATCACTGGAATCTAAACCCGGTATGCAACGATGGTATCTACATCTTCAATAGGATGTCCAGCGATGAACGGACAATCCAGGTGAGACTGCCTTTGAACGGCTTCCAGCCGAAGGCCCTCGAAAAGGCTCGAACCGCGGCCAAGATCAGCCGTGGCGATCTCTCCCGCGCAATCGGCGTGGACCCGACCACCGTTCACAATTGGGAAACCGAACGATCGCAACCGTCGCCCGACCATCTGGCGCGTGCCGCTGAGCAACTCGGCATCCCTCTCGATCAACTGATCTTCGTGCCAGAGAAGAACAGGACGATCGCTGACCTGCGCAATCTCGCGGGAATGACCCAGAAGGATATCGCCGGCCGCACGGGCCTGAGCACCACGACGATCGGCAGGATCGAGCGCGGCGAAGGGACTCTCGCCGATCGCCACGCCACCGCACTTAGCGAGGCTCTGCATGTGGAGATCCAGACGATCCGTGCCGCGTTCATCCGAGCTCGAACCAGACCTCTCCGCCCTCTTCCCAAGACCAGCTAGCGCGCATCCCGGACCTGCGAGTTTCCTCATCCTTGATCACCCACTCGCAGCCGCTGCTGACGACGACGATCAACTGCCTGGCGTAAGCCGCTGACCGCCAGGGCTACCGCTACCGCAAGCACCGCAGCGACGACGATGAGCCGGCGGATATCGAGGCCAGCGCCTTCCGCGCCAGGAAGGGCCAGCAAGGGCGATTCCGTTGCGGCGATGATCATGTTGTGTTCGAGAAGCCAGGCCGTGGCCCTTGCCGACATGGCCGGAATGGCGCCGACGACGATTCCGAAGATCAGTGGGGCTGCCATCAGCAGGGACATCTGATCCGCGTCAGACAGTCCTGCCGCGTTCGCCGTACCCGGGGTGGGACGCTGGGGTTCTGACTGGCTCTCGAACATGACCGATCTCCTCGTGTCGCCGGAATTGGGCTTCTACGAGTAGGAAGATCCGGTCGAGACGTCCTGTGTGACACGCGTCGGCAAACAAATTTCGGAACCTGGGCGGCGCACGTGACGGGCAGGTGATTGACACGCTTGCGGTCTTCGTCAGATGCGGGGAAGTTTCACTGAAACTCCACTTTGGATCGTCAATAATTACACCTAGAGTGATATTATTGGTGCATGAAAGGTGATGATCGCTTCCTCGCACTGGCTGACCTCGCCCAGGACCAGTGGGGCATGTTCACCTCAGCGCAGGCCGCAGAGTCGGGCGTAAGTGCGCAACACCTCAAGCGGTTGGCAGACCGATTCATCCTCACCCGCATCAGACATGGCGTGTACCGGCTGACAGGGACGCCGATTCACCCCACCGATCACGTGCGCGCCCAGTGGCTTGCACTCGACCCGACACGCTCGGCGACAGAGCGCATCGGCAGTGCCGATCCCCGCGGGGTCGCCTCTCATCGAACGGCTGCCGACTTGAGACAACTCGGCGACATCGATGCTGACATTGCAGAGTTCACCGTTCCGCGCCGGCGCAACACACGTAGCGACGGAGTCCGTTTCCACGTCGCCACGCTGGACCCCACACACTGGTCTCTACTCGACGGCCTGCCCGTCACGACGACAGCAAGGACGATCGTCGACCTCGCATCTTCTCGAACAGACGGTGGACACCTCGCTGGCGTGGTGTGGGATGCATTGCGCACCGATCAGGTCTCGCGGGGACAGTTGGAGTCCCAACTGCGCCCATTTGCGCACCTCTACGGCGCACCCCTCGGTGACGGAGCAGGATTGATCGCCGCCCTCATCGACGATGTCGCCGCCTCGGACCTGATGTCCACACCGACCGATACGAGAGCCTCTCGCCAGGAGGAAGCCGCTGACGAGGTCGGGCACGGTCCCGGCGTCCTGAATATTCTGCGTGATCCCGCCCTGCCCGCCGCACTTCGCGCGCTGCGTAAACAAGGAATCGTATAGTGGCACAACACTATCCGTCGGCAGCAGCATTTCACCGGGCACTGCTGGCACGCCTGGGAAGCCAGGCAAAGACATCCGGTCGCACGACTGAAGAACTTCAACGCGAGTACTTCACCCAGCGGTTCCTGGCGAGGGTGTTCTCGTCACCTGATTCGCGGTGGATCCTCACCGGAGGCGGTGGAATGCTCGTTCGCATCCCTGGGGCCCGTCACAGCCAAGACGTCGATCTGCTTCATCCCGGAACAGACATCATCGGTGCCGTCGACGAACTACGAGCTCTCAGCGTCCGCCCGGACCTGGACCGGTTCACTTTCGAGATCGAGGCGAAAGGATCACTGACCGGCGTCAGTCGGGGTGCTCAATTGAAAGCAACCGTTTATCTCGGCACTACGCGCGTAGGAAACTTTCCGATCGACATTGCGATCGAACGCACCTTGATCGGACCGGTGGAACGACTGCAGCCCCGCCCCGCCGTCGAGATCGCAGACGTCTCGACGCTGCCGGCCTTCACGGTCGTACCTATCGCTGACCAGATCGCTGACAAACTGTGCGCGATGTACGAACTTCACGGGCCTCAGCAGGTCACCCCCTCAACGCGATTCCGTGATCTCGTTGATCTGCTACTCATCATCACCTCATGCACGGTCGACGCCGAAGACACTGTGAACGCACTACGGGCCCAACAAACCCGCCGCGTGCTCACACTCCCCCACACGCTTGCATCTCCCGGGCCGAGCTGGGCCGCCGGCTATCGTGCACTCGCGTCGAAGACATCGTTGAAATCCGAGCTTCATACGCTCGACGACGCACTCGCCGAGCTCAGCCGTGCACTGTCTCCATTGCTGTCGGGGCGGAGATCCACAGGGACATGGGACCCCGCCGCGCGGCAGTGGGTGCCGGCCGAGCTCGACTGAGGTCACACCAGTTCAGGTACCTGAACAGGCTTGCGGATCGAGACGTAGGAACTGTCCGGAATCGCAAGATCGCCCACCTCGTCGGTGTCACTGCGCCAGGTCAACGAGAGCAACGAGTCTTCGATGATGTCGGGCTCGGGTTCGGTGTCGACAACGACCCACTCGTCGGTGTCCTCCATCAACAACAGATCACCCAGTGCCACGTCAGCGGCGCGAACATCCTGGACAGGTCCGTATTGGTCCTCGTGTTCGTCTCCACTGGCGAATGCATAGTCCGATTCCTCGCTTGGAGCCGCATCATCGACCGCCTCCTTGACGACGGTGAGTCTGGTTCGGGTCTGGTCGAGGTTCGACTGTTCTGTTCGGATTGCAGGATCGGCCAGTTTGTCGAGAAACGCCGCCGCAGCTGCGGGATCGTTTTTCGCGAGCGTCGGCCTGCGGTAGGTGTCGAGGTCGACGAAGTCCGCCATCGCTGGTCGCTTCGTCGGAGTTTCGGGCGCCCCCAACAGACCCAACAATGCGGTCGGCGATGCGATTCGGCGATCGGTATCGCGGTTCATCCGTGCTCGCTTGAGTACCGGGTCGAGGTCGGGTCGGTCACTGGCAAGGACCCAGTCAGCGGCGACGTAGTCGAAATAGGTCAGAGGAGCGGGTTCTGACGTTTCGTCGGAGGCGTCGATGTCCGGGAGAGATTCCGGAGGAACGATCAGCAACCGCGGGTGTCTGGTCACCGGTGGCCGGAGCCTGTCGAGGAGATCAGCGTCCGGAGTACCGTCACGGGTCTTTCGTGGATCCGGCACGCGGTAGCACTGGATTTCGAGCGGCTGATAGTTGTCGGTGACAGTGGTGCCTCGCCCGCGGCACTTGCGCGGAACGCTCGTGCCAATCGTCGGCGACTGCCACATCATGGTGGCCGCTTGAGGCGAGAGCCGTCCCATGGAGATGCGCATCGCGAAGTTGTCGCGCATGTCGCCGAGGAAGTAGATCGCGTCGGGACGCTGAGTACCGAAGACCAGATGCACTCGCGAGGTACGCGCTTTGCGTGCCATCGACGCCAGCATGGCGAGCACCGGTGGTTGTCTCGGGCCGCCTTTCGGTTTGACCGAGGTGTACCAGTCTTCGACATTGCCGCGGAATTCCGCCCACTCGTCGAGGAACACCAGCACCGGTTCGAAATCCGCTTCCGTTGCCTCGCCGGTGACGATCTTCTGGTAGCGGTACTCCATCAAGTCGCGTGCACGATGCACCATCGCGACTTGCTGCTCGATGGTCGTGGCGACCACTTGGACGTTGGGCCAGTCCTGGAAGCCGAGGAATTCGACATATTTTCCATCGAGCACCCAGATCGGCCATCCGCGGCGCGAGAAGTTGACCAACAGGTTGTGTGCCGTCACTGTCTTGCCGCTACCGGGAGGTCCGATCAGCATCAGATTCGGATCGATCGCGGGGCGCCACACCACCTCGTTGCCGTCTTCGTCGACCCCGTAGGGGATCTCCACCGAGTCGTAGCTGGCCAACAAATCGACATCCGGGTCGATGTCCGGGGCGGGCAACCAAACGCTGTCGGGGAACGCAGCACGTTGCTCGAACGTCACCTCGTCCGTGTGATGGTTCCACTTTGCACGCCAGCGTCCGGGGAACATCGCATTGATCGCGCGTTCGACACGAGTGCGATAGCCATCAGACACGAGCTTCGATCCGATTTCGTGCCGCACCATCATGGAGGTGACTTCACCGGTCTTGGTATCGACATCAATCGCAGTCACTGTTGCGGTCGGTCCCAGCAGTTGCCCGACATAGCGTTTTGCACGCGCCACCGCTTCACTGTCGGAGGGCTCTCGTTCCGGCTCCGCTGCGGGCGTGAAAATCAACCGCCGACGGTTGGGATCGTGCTCGGCGAGTGCAAAGAACCCCCACCCCTGGTCTTCGAAAACCTCGCAAATGTCGTCGAACCATGTGTCGTCGTTCAGCGGCTGCGCCGACGTGTAATACACGGTGAGTTTTCCCGGCACGCCCGGAGTCCCTCCGCTCCACTTCGATACCGACAACACCGCCCGCGTCGCTTCCGGGATGCCCATGACGGGGCAGAGTCGTTCGATTACTTCGTCGACCTCGACATCGCGCAGTTGTTTTTTCTTCCCCGCGACTCCGGCGTACACCGCGCCTATCGACAGTCCTGCGGCCGCCGGAACTGACAAGGCGGCATACCCGAACAGCGGCGCCCCGGCGCCGACACCCACTGCCGCGCTTCCGAGGCAGAAGCTGTCGCGAACCCAAGTCCGCGACCGCGCCGGCAGTGAACTTATGCGAGGGGTACGAGCGAATCTGGCGGGAGCCTTTTCCTGCGCAGGACTCGTCATCGCCGACCCCCGATCACCCGACGGCAATCGAATCCGGTCTGCATCTGCATGGCGCTCCTCCTGTGGTCGGCCAACCGCGCGCACGCGCAGTTGCCTCGAATGGTTCTTCTACTCACAGGAAGATCCCGCCAACCCGAGCTGAGTGACATCGCGGCCGAAGAAATCTCTCTCCACTTTCACTCAAGCCGGAACAGCTACGTGTAAATCCGACACCGCCCCGCATCAGATACACCACGAGTGAGATGTTCATGGGAGGCATCCCATGGCACTCCCACGGCAACTCCCCTTCGCGGAACTCGTAGAACAACTCGCGCTCACATCAATCGCGAAATGACACCGTCACCCCTTGACACGTGGGTTACGCTCCGAACAGCGCAACGAAGTGAGCATGGATCGGAGCGCCCCCCCGCGTAGGGGATAAATTCTCTCCCCGGCAACTACACCGATTCGCGCTGTTCAGCAGGTTGCGGGGCTCCAGAACGAAGATCCGAGCCGTCCATCTATCCCACGCCTCAGCCAACAGACAATCTGAAAAGAACCTTCTCCCATGGGCGTCCCAAGCCCGTCCCCTTAGCCAATCAACGGCCACGCACCTGTTGTTCAACAGCCTGCGATGTGTCCGGCCGCGAGCCGTTTCGCGCGAGTCTCACCCACACAAGTTCGAGCAGATTCCCACATCGCAAGTTTCGGCACACAAGTTGGGGAACGTCCTCGCCGGTCCTGCAAATGCCTTTCGACCCTGACCCAGGGCGACGGGTCGCGCCTAGGGTTCCCGGGCAATGGCTTCAGGTCAGGTCCGCTTGCGGCTCGCGATCTCGTCGGAGAGCTGCTGAACGTGGGCGGCGTCCGCGTCCCGGGCAAGGGCGACGTAGTGGTCCATGACAGCCGGCCGGTAGCGCACGGGCAACGTCTGTCCTGGGGCGAGTCGTGTCAGCTCGGTGATCGTGAGGTCTTCGTCTGCGATACCGCGGAACAAGATGCCGTCGGAGGTCTCCACGTCGAACATCAGGACCACGCGTGGATTGCTGTTGACCTCCCGCCAGTCGACGAGAACGCCGAGCGCAAGCACCCCCCTCCGCAGTTCCGCATTGCGCTTGCGTGCATCACTGCTCATGAGCGGGTTCGGGGCGACGCCCGGAAAGTCGGGCCCGACGCCGAGCGATTCCCGACTCAGGTCAGGCCTGAGCTTCGACATCACATCGTCGAGCGTCATCTTTGAATCGTTGCGCTTCTTCTTCCAACCGAACATCCTGACCCCTCCATCACAGCGGCGCCGGAATCTCGGCCTGGAGCTTCGGCGCTCGGTGCGATCGTAACGGCCGGCATTGCCCGAATCAGACAGATGACCGACGCAAAAACATGCAGATGCCGACTCGTTGGATCCAGCGCGGCGATCTGCGGTGGTCTCCAGGTGGCGGGGTTCGACGCTGATGTTCGGATCCGAGCACTGGCCGTTATTGCCAACGATCATTCGAGCTGGTCAACGTACATTGCTGGCGAGATCCTGCAATCCGAAAGTCGTCATGAGCTCGACCTCGCGGAGATCGCGTGGTCGAGCTGTGGCAACAACACCGGGGCGAACGGATCGAGCAGTGATTTCCTCTCCGGATCGCAGCCAGAGCGTTAGTGCGGGAGGGGAGCCAGCATTACCCGCGCGGATTTGAAGCGATCCAGCAGCTGCCCCGTCAGTTTGAGATGCCGGGCCTAGTGTCCTGCGCCGGTAGTAAGTTTCCGATATGGCTCTCGGAAACGAGTTGGTCGCTCGCATCGAGCGGACCGTGGACTTCTACGGTCCCGGCCGTCCGATTCCGGCAGACGAGCTTCACACGCGATTGCATGCACTCGACATCATCCCGGACAAAGACTTCACCGAGTTCGTGGGACGTTGGGGCGGATGCTTCGTGGGCGTGTCAGTGCACGCATGGGACAACGCCGAGCTTATCGGTCGTGAGACATGCATCGAGCTGACCATGGGGGCGCGTGACGCATACGGCGCCCTCATCGACGGGGTGGTGTTCGCTGACGACGGGTCGGGGAATCCGATCTGGATCGCTGCCGACGGAAGCGTGTGCTTGGTCGACCATGACAACGGAAACACAGTTGTTCGACTGGCTGCCAGTTTCCGCACGCTGTTGGAGGAGAACGTCGACGAGTGACTCACGAAGGCATCCGCGCGATTCCGGCTGCCCTTGTCGCCCTCGCGGGCTGCATGTCCGCGGTGGTCGCCCCACAACGACCGGACCTGTCACCGAGATGATCGAAGGCGTTGCGGGCGTCGTGGCTGGGGCCGGCCTACGGATACACGCATGTCGCCCCCTCGACGGGGCACTAGTTCATCGGACGGCTACTGCGCTTACACGCCAGACGCCGATTTTGACGGCACTCATGTAGACAGCGAAGGTGTTTTTGCTCAGTTCTTTTCCATCAGGTCCGGTGGCAGTTTGTGTCACTGCGAGCACACGGGAAACTTTGGCGGGTTGATCAGCAGGGTGTTCGTCGCCGGCAATGCTCGCTGTGGCAATGACGATCGCGTGGTCGTCTGCCCAGTTCTGCCATTGCTTACCGGTGATCGGTGCAAGCGCAATGAATGAGTCGGCATTCGCGGCGTAGTACCTCTCGTCGAGAAGTGGCGCCGCCCGTTGAGCTGCCGCGGATTGGTTTACGTCCTTGCCTGGCGCGTAAGAGAGCATGGTGCGAGCGGCGGCGAGCATGACCGATTCTGCATCGTTCTCGTTGGCTCCGGCCAGTGTGTCGGGGAGCGCTGGAGGCGGAGTGGTGGTCAGGGCTGGAGGGGCGGTCGGCGGCGACGGAACTGTCGTCGGCGCCGAGCCGGACTGGCTACCCTCAGCGAAGACGTCTGTCGATGGGAGTGGGGGCACCGTCCACGAGGTGTCGGCCTCGGCACTCGTTTCCACCGGATGATCTTCGGGTTCGTCGCTTCCTCCGCACGCTGTCAGTACCAACGCGGCAGATGTGAGAGCAGCAAGCGCGAGCGAGCGATTGCGAGTAATCATGGTGAAGGTTCCTATCCGAATCGTTTGACGTACATCTCTTCGCCGGCCCAGCCGGAGAGCGGCATGATCGAGACGCTTTTCCCCGATTCCGGGGCGTTGAGCAACATGTCCTGACCGTTTTCGGTGCCGTAGAAAATGCCGACGTGATGGGTGTCGCCGCCTGCGCCGAAGTAGATCAGGTCACCTGGACGCTTCTGGTCGAACGGAATGTCTTGGCCTCGGGAGTCGTACAGCTGGCCGGGGTTGGAATGACTTCCGGTGAAGTGAGGGAGCAAAATTTGGCCACCGGAGGCTTGGTAAACCGCGTACAACGTCAAGCCTGAGCAGTCGAAGCCGACCTTGTTCGAATCGCCGTTCGCATCTCCTGCCCCGCCACCATCACTGATGCCTTTCGTTGGACCGTTCTGATCTCCGCCTCCCCACGCGTACGTTGTTCCGATCCATTGGGAGGCCGCAGCGATCACGTTCGCTCCGAACGGCCCACCCGGCTTGAACTGAGGTCCACCGGGGTTCGAGGTCCCAGGCGCGCAGGCGCCGCCGTCGATGATCGTTGTTGCGGCGCCACCCTTGACGATGTCTGCCAGCTCCTGCGGCGTCAGGTCTTTGCCTGAACCTTTGAACTGCGAAGCTAGTTGCCGAGCGAGCGTTTCGTCGTCGGCGTATGCCTCCGGGTGAGCCGATCCCTGCACGGTTTGGGCGGCGACGGTGACTGGCATGGATTGCCAGCCCGAAACTTTGAGCAACGCGTCAAAGAATTTGACGTTCGCCGTTACGGGGTTCATCAGCTCTTCCGCGGTGCCCCAGATGCCGACTTGTTGTTGGTATTGATTGACCGAGAGGTGATCGCTTCCGACGCCGTCGTGGGGATATTGCAGCGACTCGGGCACGTTGGAGCTGGCGAGCATTCGGTAAGTCGATTCCTGGCTCATGGTGGCCAAGGCAACTACGATTCCTTGATCAGGAACGCCCATGGACTCGCCTATGGCGACAGCTTGTTTCGCCAGCGCCGTTTGGCTTGCGTTGAGACCGCCCGTGCCGGCGGGGGTGGATTTCGCCACCAACTCTGCATCGGGCTGCGTTGGGGCGGAGGCTGCTGCAGGGGAGGCGGTTCCTCGTTGCTTGAGCCAGGGAACCGGGTCGACTCCACCGCCCATCGACCATTGTCCTGGGTAGATACCGAAGTGCAGGTGCGGGCCGCTGGATTGTCCTTCGCTGCCGACTTTGCCGATGAGTTGGCCTGCGGTGACCTTGTCGCCGGCTTTGACGAGCACTCCTGCTGCGGTCATGTGCCCGTAGAGAGATTCGACGGTCTGCCCGTCGATGGTGTGCCGGATGCGGATCCAGTGTCCGTAGCCCGAGGCCGGTCCAGCGACGACGACTTCACCGTCTCCTGCAGCGTAGAAGGGGGTATCCAGCGGGGCCGCGTAATCTTGTCCGTCATGCATTCCGCCTTCTCGCATGCCGAACGGCGAGCTGATCGTGTACGTACCTTCGGCCATCGGAACTGCCAGAGATCCGGGTTTCAGACCTACCAACGATCCGTCTGCACGAATGTCGGTACCGGTCGGCTGACCGCAGGTGGTGTCCTCACCGGTGAGGGACAAGATGACGAGAATCGGCGCCATCAGCACGACCATGCACACGATCGGCACGGAGATGAGGATCCACCACCACTTCTTCGACGAACTTCCCGAATCGGGGGACGGTGGTGCGGCGAGGAGCGTCATCAGCGAGGCCGCCGGGTCAGCGAGCTCGGCTGCGGGGTCCTCGCGTTACCCGCTCCTGCTTGAGCTGCCGCCGCCATCAGTCCGGCAGTTCTGGAGCCGGATCCGGTGGGAATGTTGACGGCGGGAACAACTGGAGCGGCGGGCGGACGTGCCGGCGCGGCGGTTGGCTTCGGCGCCTTCGGGGCGCGGGTGGGAGTGGTGGGCAACAGCAGCGGCGCACCGGAATCGGTGGTGAATTCGCGGAAGGCCCGACCGTCTGGTGCAACAGTTTTCGATGCTGAACTGCGAACTTGTCCACGCTCCGGAGCAAGACCCGACGGCGCCGTGCCAATCGACTTCTTGATGCCCGGTTTGTCTGCGACAGCCGATTTCGAAAGTCGACTGCGCACCGCGGCCGCCGCGCTATCCGCACCGGTTCCACGGCTCGGTGAGCTCGTAGAGGACCGTGAACCCGAGGACTGTGAACGGGCCATCGTGGCCGGGTCGGAGAGATTGTCGATCGACTTCTTGGCCTTCTTCGCTCCGGAGACTGCTTTCGTGCCCGCCCAGACTGCGGCAGCGACGCCTCCCGTTACCGCAGTCGACGTCGCGGTGCCAGCTACTGAGCCAACGGCCTTGGTTGATGTGGTCGCTTTCTTCGCGATCTTGCCTGCGCCCTGGACCGCGGCCTTGCCGCCACGGTAGATCTGCCGGCCCTGCGCAGCCATCAACGCGATATCTCGACCCGACGTAGGGGTAGATCTGGTGATGGATGTCGGTGCGGCATCGGGTCGCTTCGCCAAAATCGACGCCAGACTGTCCGACATCCGTTGCAGACCCTTGATCGCGCGACGGAAGAGGAGGAGTGCGACGATCAGGAAGATGTCGACGAAGAAGACGGTGCGGATGAGATTCGATTCGTCTGAAGCGAAAAGGTCTTGGACGACGAGCACGTATCCGACCAGGAAAACTATGGAAAACATCATCTGCAGCAGCGACATCGCGACGTTGGCGATCGTGCGCCAAAACTGTCCACGCATCGACGGTGCGATGGCAACGACGATGCCAGGGATGGATTTGATGGCGTTGCCGATCGAAACCCCTGCAGCGAGAACCAACCTGCCCGCCAGGTAGATCGCGAAGAGCATCAGCAGGGTGCCGGCGAAGATCAAGAAGAGCAGACCCATCGCTTGACCAGGGCCAGGATTGTCGGCGTATTGCTTCATCGGACCGTCATCGCCATCACACGCCGCGATCGCGTCTTTGATGCGATCTTCAGGCTTGTCATCCGGATTGAGCAGATCCAGGGCCGCCCCCGCGCCGGGAAGAATGTCACCAACCTTCTCTTGCACCTTGTCCATGACCCCGGGCCCGTCCGGGGTCGCGGCGTAAGCCTCGTCGAATTCCTTGACGCACTTGCCGTTGTTGTCCGGCGCATCAAGCACGACCCCGAAGTTGATCAGCTGAGTGGGCTGGCGCAGGAAGGTATCTACGAGGGTCGATTTGATGGTGTCGATCTGCTGATCGGCGTTGCCGCTGGTATTTCCACCGTTCGCCAGTCCCGACGCGACTTCGAGTCCGGCATCGCGTGCAGCGAAGACCAGGCCGTCGTTACCGACGACCCGGTCGAGGGGGTTGGCGAGAAATCCGACGGCCGCGGCCGCGATGACACACGACATGAGCAGTTCGTAGATGCCCGTGGAGAAGCGCCCGCGTACGAACCACACGGCCACGCTGAATCCGGCGATGGTCAACATCAGTGGGGTGAGCGCGAATTGGTCGGTGATCGAGGTGACGGAGTCTGCGATGGTGCGGACCGGCGTGAGAATCATTTCGATCCAGTCGAAGGACAACGCGTAAGTGATGAACCAGATCGCCGTCGCCATCATGAATCGGAAGACCTCGTATTCGAGGGTGATGATGTACGCCCAGATCATTCTCCAGCCGCCGCCCATTGAGGCGTTGCCCTTGTCGATCGAGAGGAAGTAGCTCCAGGCGTCGATTCCGTGCGTGTCCTTGAGCGCCATCCATGCGAAGAACGGTGATGCACCTCCTCCTCCGCTGGGGTCCGCAGCCGCGGGCGTAGCGAAAATCAGCAAAAGTGCACCAAGAGCGTGCCATCCCGCGGCCACCCGAATGAGCAGGCGGCTCCACCAGCGTGACCACAGCCAGCGAGAGATCGGTTTGCTCACGTACATGATGACGACCAACCAGGATTCGGGAATCCACGCTTGGGCGATCCGGCTGGCGGAGTGCAGGAGCCAACGCAGTGAGTGTGTGACCGCGGCGCGGACGCTGAAGTACTCGCGGGCTTCGGGACTGCCCTCGACAGCGTCCTGGTCGAGGGGGTGCGCCGCGGTCGAGGTCATGCCTTCACCAGCTTCTTGTTGTCTTTCGGGGTGGTCAGCGCGGCTTCACGGCGCGATTCGGTGGCGGGGAGAAGAGTTTTGATGCGGCCGACGTTTCCGCTGCCGTCTCGCATGTAGCCCTCGCCTCGGCGGTGCGGCTCGACGTAGCCGTCTTTTCCCGTGACCGGCGCTGTCTGCTCCGTGAGCTCTTTGACCAGGTCTTGGTTCTCTGGGTCCAGGCCCAGCCACTCGATCGCGCGCTTGGCGAGGCCTTCGTCGGTGTGGCGATGAACAAATCGGGTTTTGATGAGGCCGCGAAGTTTCGGTGTCCCGAACGCGCAGTCCTGATCACCTAATCCCACTGCTGCAGAGGACTTTCGGCCTTGAAGTACGAAATCTTCGACGATGTCGATACCGTCGTCGGCGTTGAGAAGGTGATGAGCTTCGTCGACGAGGAACAGCGCCATCTGGTCGGCGTCGGCGAAGCACTGACCGCGGGCGATCTTCGCGATGAGTGTGTAGACGGCGTGACCGAATCGCTTCTCGAGCGGCAGATTGTCGTACAGGTGCTGCTTCTCTGTCTGCAGCTGGGTGGGGAGCTCCACGCGGTGGGTGCGGAAGATGATCGCCGGCGCGGTGATCGGCAATGCCGGAAGGTCTTTCGCGAAGAGCGCTGCGGCATAGGTCAACCGGGCGTAGACGTTCATCTCCTCGCCGAGGTCGTAGGCACCGTCGATCAGGCAGTCGGCGGAGAGGAGGTGCTCGGTGAGCTCGCCAAGCCCTGCGTAGGGGTGCTTCGCGCGATAGGACGGTTCGAGCACCTTGGCCAGCGCCTTGCCGTGCGTTGATGTCGGCTGGATTCGCAGCAACGCCAGCATCACCGATTGCGTCATCTCCGCCGCGATGTTGGGCGGGAAGATCCGCAGTGGGTCGGTGCTGTAATCGGGCTCGACCAGATCAACGATGACCGCATCCGTGACCGCCCGAGCCCAGTTGGCGTATTCACCGAGGTCACTTTGATCGATACCGATGACCTGGCCGCCGCAGTCGACGACGTGACCGGCAATCACCTTCATGGTGACGGACTTTCCGGATCCGAGCTCCCCGGTGACAGCCCACGAAGAGGACTGGTCGCGGAGGGACTTACCGAGTATGTCGTTGTGTACCGCACCGATCCGGGCTGCCGTGATGTTCAGTGCGAGCAGAGGTCCGGAACTGTCGCCCAGATCGTTGCGAGTGAACGGCATGTAGGCAGCAAAATGTGTCGAGGTGGTGATGTGCCCGAATTCGCGCACGATCTTCGACGAGGGAACGCCTGGAATCATCGCCCACCACAAGTCCTCTTGAAATCCGAGCGGCGCGACCAGCTTGTAGTCCTGATGTTCAAAGGACTTCTTCACTGTTTGGGCTTCAGCGAGGGCCTGCTCTTCGGTGGGCGCGCCTACGGCAAAAAGCGCTGTCCAGGCAACTTCGACCTCGTCACGGTTGGTTTCGAGAAGCGAGCTGTACTCGGTCAGTGCAGAGGCTGCGATATCGAGGGCGCCCTGTCCGCCTGCCAGCTCGCCTTCCCGCTGCTCGTACTGTTCTTTGAGGTTTTCCAGCGCACGCTTGTTCGCACGCATCACGTCAGTGCCTGCTGTCACCTTGAGGCGAGCAACGAAATCGACGTCGATGTCTCCGAAGTCATCCGCCAGGGAAAAGAATTCCGAGCCGGGAAAGAGGACACCACCGGAGGGCATATCCGCTAGCGCGAGAATCACCTGGTACGACGCCGGCCGATCATCGATGTCGTAGGGCTGGTCGACCTTGAGAACTCGACTGAATGTGGGAACCTTCGGACGCCACCAAGTCGTGGGCGCATCGCGATCTGATTGCGCGCCTTCGTCGAGTCGTGCTGGGGCGAGCGCCGCTCCCGATTTCGGGGAAGGCGTGGACGCGGCGCCAGGCATGTCTCGATCGACATGGAGGCCGCGGGTCATGGAGTGCTGCCAGAGCCAAACCATCTGTGCTGGTGTTGCCGGTCGAGCTTCGAAGACTGCGGGGATATCGGCGACGATGAGATCCGCTTGGCGAATACGCGCCCGGACCTCGTCTTCGGGGACGGAGGTTCGAGGGAGTCCGATGAAGTCCGACAGCGACGTCCATGCGGCGTGCGTGGCGGCTTTTGCCTGTCCTGCGAGTCCGGTCGTTGTCAGGGGGATGCTCAGATAGAACACTCGTTGGCCGGGGCGATAGAGCTCGATGGAGTCGAGGGTCGCTTCGCATTCGATCGCCCAGTCTGTGTGGACGTCGAGATCAACCCCTTCGGTCATTCTCGCCACGACCGCTTCCGCACTCAGCGACGACGCGATGCCCATCAACATCGATTCGCCGGGCAGTGCGCGCACGAGCATCGTGTGCAGAGTCCGGGCGGTGCGCTTGTCGACGTTGGGTCGGTAGCCGTAGTCCATTCCGCTCAGTACGTAGTCGGCCCACACGACACCGGATTTCGTCCACCGGATATTTGCTGCCATCGACAGAGTTGGCTGTTCCATTGCGGCGGATCGCTTTCTACTCGGGGTTTCCGGCGTTGGCCAGCGCAAGGAGTTCCTTGACGCTTGATCGGCCGGGGCGCGGGGCGGGGTCGTTAGGTGAGAGGGCGGGCAGTTCCTGAGGTCGCGACCGAGTGCCGACAGCGTTGTGTGCGACCGGTACAGATTCAGAAGGGAATTCGGGTTCCACAGCAGCGACGAGTTGGTCCTCGATGCGCGGATCGGCAGTGATGTAGCCGCCGGCGTGAACAAGGTGCGGTGCTCGGATATTCACGCGTTTGCCGTTGATCTTCAGCTTGGCCTCAGGCGGCGCGAAGACGGACTTTTTGACCCCTTGAGCGACAGATGCTGGGCTTCGGCCGGCCAATCGGAGTTTGCCGACGACGAACACCGTGCCGCCGCAGCATGCGACGAAAAATCCGACGTTCCACGTGATGTTGTCGCCGAGCCACAACGGGTGCAGGAGCCACAGGATTGCTCCGACGGCGGCGCCACTGACTGCTTGCGGGACTGTGTAGGGGCCGAAAGGGAGCTTCTTACCGTCGGGTGTGCGGCCGATCAGCTGAGGGATTTTCCGAGCTGTTGTGAAGTCTTTGATGACTTCGACATTGTTGTCGTCGTTCATGCGGGCACCGACTCGCGTGAGGAGTTCTGTCGGTGTGCTCGTGTGGTCGCGTCCGTTGCCGCGGTGGTTACCTCGGACATCTGCAGTCCTCCTTGTCAGGGTCGGTGAAGGGCGATCCGAATGGGCGCGCGGTCGCCGTTTACACGGGCAGATCCAGACCCGGGTCCGGCGCTTCTACGACCTGCACGACAGAGATGGCCAGGTCCTCTCCGGTTCGGTCTTTGAGGGAGTCCATGTTGAAGACGACCCAGAGCGCTGCAGCCCCGACGAGAGCGGAGACGACCAGCCGGGCGATCGTGAAGGACTGGATCAAGTTCCGGAGAAGGAAGAACAGGACCAGGCAGCTGGCGGCGGATTGGAGGGCGACCTTTCCATTGGTGGTCAGCTCTCCGATCTTTTCGAAGACGCCGGCGGCAAGGATCGCGGTGTTGGGGTCAGCGGCGGCGAGTGCGAGGGACATGATGGGTCACCTTTCGGTTCGAGGGGTCAGTTTCCTGAAGGGGAAAACAGTGGGACTTCGCCGACAGCTGGAAGCGACAATCCGGGAGTTTGGCTTGGCGCGGGAGCCTGAGTCGGCGCTACGGATGTCGATGCGGAAGTCGACGGAGCGTTCTTCGGAGTCGACGGGGTCGGGGCGCTCGTGGTCGACGAATTGACGTCGCGGCGAGGGGCAGTAGTGGCAAAGAGCGGCGTTGAGTCGATGGCGCTGACTTCCCAGCGACCGCCGCGGGAAGTCATCGTCAGCGCGTACTGACCGTTGACAGATTCGGCGTCGGTGATCTTCAAAGATGCAGTGATCAACAAGCGCACGACGTCGCCATCTGAACGCGGTGCAGCCGAGTTCGACGCACTGAGATCGACCGAGGAGAGCACATCGGTGAGTGCGATGCTGCGGTATGGCGCCGGGACGATCGGTGCGATGGAGACCCCCGGCGTCAGGTAGCGAGCAACCTCGCCGTTGCCTGTCAGAAGTGCGGCGAGGAACTGGTTGGCCGAGGTTCCGATCGGGTGATTCGCGACTCGGAACTTATATCCGAGTTGAAGGTCTACAGCTGTCGACGGCTGCGCAACTTCGGAAGGAAGTGTGGCGGCGCGCGCACCGGATTCGGTCACAACAACAGGAACTTGGAAGTAGCGCCGAACGATTGTTGCGGAGGCATCGTTGGCGGGGCGTACCGAGACCGATACCGTCACGGCGTAGGTTCGTGCGTTGCGATCGAAGGCAATTGATGCGATGGCGGGGTCCGTCGCAACGTAGAGCGCAGATGCCGGAAGATTCGGTGGCGTGGCAACGAACCGTTCGATCTCACGCTCGTTTCCTCGGCTGCCTTGAAGCCACGTCACGACCAGTTGACGGGCTACATCTTCGGCTTGGGCTTGTGCTGCGGTGTCAATGCTTTGTGCTTCGTTGTCAGTTGCTTTGACGACTGCCGGAGTTGACGACGAGCCGAATACGACGAGCAGCAGTGAGACAATTCCTGCGACGAGAGCGGCGATGATCGCACCGCGAATTGCGCGTGTAGTCCACTGCTGACGAAGGCCCCACTGAACTCGCTCTGCGCGGACACGCTCCTCTACTTCATCGACGATCGTCTCGGCGGAATCGGCGGTTGCGGAACCATCCTGCTTCCGTTTCGGAGTGCGCCCGAAGTTGTTGATCTTCTTCCAATCAATGTTCATCGGATACCTGCCTCGGACGGCTGCTCTGACGAGTCGAGTTCTGATTCGCCGTCCGAGATGTCGGCGCTCATTGCCCGTGCAAGCGCTGCACGAGCGGCCGGCGCCTCTGCGAATACCAACAACGAGAGCGCGGCGCTGGCATCTTCGTCGAATGGGTTTCGTGTGAGAGCCGCAGCGACTCGACGGATCTCCTCAGCAATGGCATGGGCGTAGCCGAGATCGTGCAGTAGCGCTTGCATCGAGTCGTGCATCCGGTCCTCCTGGCGACTGGCGAGTGTGAAAGCCGCACCGATTTTGTGGGCTTCTACTTGTAGGAAGATCCGGGCGCGAAGACCTGAGTGACAGAGCTCGCCGAACTTTTTCAAAGTTTTTTCCGAGCGCGGTCAGTTGCTTGTTGCCAGAGGTTCAAACGTGCACGTCGATGCCTTCGATGCACGCGCATCTACTCACGGCAAAGCTCGCGGCAACAACATCTCCGGCAACAACAAACACTCCCCTGACAACAACAAACATGCAGGTCAGAGGCAATATAGGGCTGCTCTACTGGGCGCGAGACCAACCTCGCACGCGCACAGAGGAGACCCGTGGAAATGTCCACCCACGCAGCAACCGCCCCCAGCCATTCGTCGTCCGCCTTGCCGTCCCATGTCGCGGCTCGAGGCGACCTTTACAGCCGTCTGAACACCGAATGGATGCAGCTGTGCGCACGACCCTCAGCAGCGGCAGAGGTGCTCACATGGTCGGTCAATCAGCCGGCCTTGAATCAGGTTCAGGAACTCAACGACTTGGCCGGCGCCCATCGTCTCGATCGCGACGCCGTACTGCTGGCACTGTTGACCCTCCACCAGGAGGGCAGCGTTCTCGCGGGGCGAGCGCTATTGCAGCTGATGCTCGGGAAGTTGATCTCGTTGACCCGTCACGCGCGGGTGGCCGGTTTCGATTCCTACCACGCTTACGACGAGCGTGCGGCCACCACAATCGCCACTTTCATGTCATTGATAGCCGAGTATCGCCCGTCCGGAGAGAACATTTATGCAGCTCTCTTTTTGCGGACTTTGAAGAAGATCGCACACGAGAACACCTTTGCCGGTGAGATCCCCGCGTCGGATCTGATGGATCGTTCCGATGCTCCTGAGGCGGAAACCGAGAACCCATTTCTCGCCCAGGACTTGCTCGCTTGGGCTGTACGGAACGGAGTCATCAACGGCACCGACCGAGCTTTGATTCAGCGCGCATATCTCGACCAGACCGACACCGATCTGACATCGATCGCGGCTGAGATCGGCATGACCTCGGCCGCACTTCGTCAGCGGCTCTATCGCGCTGTGTCGAAGATTCGGAACAGCGTAGGAACTTCGAATCAGACGTCCGATCATGCGCGCTTCGCCCGTGCATCGCGCAGCGCCCGGCCGATCGAGCAGGCTTTGTGATGACTCGAACTCTCGACGCAGTTTCGTTGCTGGTGTGCTTCCTGATCGCTGGCTTCGTGATGAAGGAATCGTCCCTTCTTTTTGAGACTGCTGGAAGTTTCGACGCTGCGCTACGTATCCCTTCCGTGAGTCATCCCGAACTTTTGGGACAGCTGATGTCGCTCGCTCACCGCGCCGTCCTCACGGTCGTCGACCTTCTGCCGAACACCGTGACCGCACATTCGGGCAGCGGTTTTTCCACTTTCCCCTCGCTGTAATTGATGACGAAAAGAGATCTGTCATGACGACCATCGCTTCCCCATCTACCGACTACCGACGCGCCCGTTCGGTGGGTTCGGCAACCCTTCTTACAGCAGCCGTGGCGTCAACTCTGCTCACGATCTCAACGCCGGGGACCGCTCATGCCGCACCGGCTTCTGCAGGCTGCCCCACTGCGGAGGTGGTCATGATGACGGGGACGTTCGAGACAGATTCGGGAGCAGATTCTTCGGTGGCGACGGGCCTTCTCAAGCAAGTGACTGATCCGCTTGTTCAGCAGTTCGGAAACTCCCTCAAAGTCACTTACCCTGCCTACGAAGCATCCGCGTTCAACAAGGGCAAGACTTACGGAACGAGTAAGGCCACCGGAATAGAGGCTGCCGCGAGAGTCATGCAGACCCGGGCAGCGGAGTGCCCTAGTACTGTTTTCGCTCTCGGTGGTTACAGCCAAGGGGCGGATGTCGCGGGCGATCTGACGTGGCTGATCGGGCACGACAAGGGTCCGATTCCCGCGGAGAAGCTGAACGCGGTCGGCTTGGTTGCCGATCCCCGACAGAGTCCGAGCGAGGACAACACTCTCGTCGGTCCACCTGTCGACGGAGTCGGTATTGCGGGGGCGCGGCCAGGCGGATTCGGAAAGACCGCCTCGGTAACGCGGTCGTACTGCGCACCCGACGACCTGTACTGCTCGACGAACAGCAACAAGGACGGGTTACTTGCCGGTCTCGGCCGAGTACTTTCACAGCCCCCTACTGCATCCGGTCCACAGCAGAGTGATGGCTCTCAGCCCAACACAGCGGCCCTGCAGAACGCCCTGGTTTCGGACTACTCGAAGGTTGATCTCCCGGGCCTTGCCGGCAACGTCGACGCTCTGCAGAAGCAGCTCCAGTCTGGATCTCCCGACCTCGCCAGCGTGAGCGCAGCGGCATCCGATATTGCAAACACTCTGGTCCCTGTAGCGGATACGACCAAGTGGGTGACTCAGAATCCCGCCGTCGAACAATCACTCAAGTCAGCGGACGCATCGACGCCCGAGTTCGCGGCCGGCAAGATCGTCGAGACGGTCAAGGGTATCGATGTGGCCGGCGCATTGAAGGCCGCCGATTCGATAACGAAGGCAGTCCAGGGAGCCACAGGCGCGGCGCAGGTGCCGCAGTTGCAGGCTTCCGTCGATGCTCTCGCCAATCAGGTTTCACCTTTGACTTCCACCCCAGCGGATGGGCTCTCCGTTGCCGCGAACGCGCTCTCGATCATCAAGCCGAGTGTCCTCATCGATCAGGTCACCCACATCGGGACGAATGCCTTCGCATTGGCCAACAACATTCCAGCTGTCGCCGACATCTTCACGACTCGGATCCCGCAGATCGTTCTCGATCCCGCGCTCGATCCCATGGCGAAGGTCAAGGCGGTGCACGCCGAGTTCGACCAAATCAATGTTCTCTTCGAACCACTCGTCAAGCTCGCTGCAGGACTGGACTACAAGACCGCAGCATCACTCATCGCGATGATCCCCGACCCGTCCGGTACCGCTCAGATCGTGTCGATGATCGTCGGACTCGTAGGCAACCTCGATATCATCGGTTTGGCCAACTCCGCCGGCGAACTGCAGAAGCAGCTCTGGCACGCGATCGAAACTGGCGATGTCATCGGAGCCGGTCTGGGTGCACTCCCCCATATCCTCGACTTCGCGAAGATCGCGGTAGGCACACTCGGGGGTGGACAGAAGACTGATCCGGCCAAACTCGGAGCAGCGTCCGCATCGTCAGCGACCGGCCAGCAGCTAACTCAGCAGTCCCAGACAGGGGACCTTGGTGGGCTCGCCTCGAATCTCACCGCGCTGGCAGGTTCTGACGGCGCCGATGCACTGGCACAGATCGGGACCGAGGGACTGAAGTTCGCTTCGTTCATCGGTTCCGGAGCTCACCAGAGCTACGGAGAAATGGTCATCGACTCCGCTGGAACGACCGCCCTCCAGGATCTGACCAACCACTTCCGCGACGCGATTGCGAAAGTGACCGCCTGACTCCCCTGACCTCATCTCTGCACAGTCAAGCAGTCAAACAATGAACCGCACGGCCAGGGAAGGGTCTCACCGTCCAACGGTGGGGCCCTTTTCGCTTTCCCATTTTCTACATATCCACTCGTCGACGTGCGAGAGAATTAGGGATGAGCAGACCGAGTGACGACGTTCGCCTGTTGACGATCTCAAACACTGTTTCGGATCGCCTCAAGTCACTCCCCGCAGACTATGAGGCCGCTTCAGCACTGATTGCCTCAGCTGCCTTTCAAGTGGGGTTCACTCGCATAGCTGCGGGACTGGCGCAAGAGATTGCTGGCCCCAAGGGTGACACGTACATCCATGAACGCTTCGCACCCGAGCAATTCGATGTCCTACAACTAGCCCCGATCGATTTTGCCTCGCGCACGGCCCTGACTTGCCTCGATCTTTGCGCAGCTGCTGCGTATCGACTGCGACGAGCAGGGCGGTTCGATTGCCATGGCGAGTCTGACCTGGAACACCTGAGGGAGGCGATCAGGAAGAACGGTGTGCAGCTCCACGAAGGCCAGGAACGGTGGCGCCAGGCCTTAATGGGCGATAACAAGTTCAGACTCCTCAAACTGGTGCGGGACCAAGTCACTCATCGAGCGCTGGAGAGACACACCACTATTGGCGAGGGCCCGCCGAAAACAACAATCACGATCGAGGGCAAGCCATACGACGGGACGGTCGCTACTCTTTTCGCCGACTTCGCGGAGTCCCAGTATCAGGCATTCACCACCGCAGTCCTCGCCGATTATCCTGATCGTCGGTCCCCTACAAAGAACAACTGACTTCGACACTTCAGATCGACAATGCCGCATCGGCAAGGATCGCAATCCAGTCCATGCCGGCAGCTACCCTCCACGCCATGGCACCTCCTTCACCGTTCGGCAACAGCGGTCGCGATCTGTTTGTTGTTCACGTCAATACCGCAGCGACCGACAACGGCGAGCGCCCGGTACGGGAAATTGCGGCAATAGACACAGGCAGCGGGCGATCGTGGGAGATCTCTCTGGCTAGTGGAGACGCCTTGGTCGACGACGCGGCGGCCCTCACGCTCGCAACGCTGGCCCGCAGCATTGAGGGACATATCGCGGGCGGCTTCCATCCGGAGGAGCACACAGGGCTACTCAGGCACCTGTTCTCACAACTGGATCTGTTCCCAAAATGGCACCAGAACTCTGATATACGGCAGCTGACAGCCGGCGCATTGGGAATCCCACCTACCCATATGCCCACCACTGAACAGACCTGCAATCTATGGGGTGTTTCTGTACGGGCGCGCGGAAGCGCCGTCCAAATGGCTGAAGCGGCGGCAGCGCGCTTTGACGCGCTTGCCTACTTTTCTGCCGGCGACCGACTCCGCATGGTCGATATCCAACTGAATTGAGCCAGCTATGCCAAACCGAATGTCGAGACTGAAACTGCCTGCGGGACTGAACCTGTTCTTGCGGCGGCTGCGCTGGCGCCACGTCGCGTTCCTGTGGCTCGTCGCAGCCCTTCTACTGACTTGGATCAACAGGGAGGTGGAGACAGGGACAGTGACGCATTGGGTACTCGCCGTCCCTGTCGCCTTTTCCCCCGTGCTTGTTCTTTTCCTTTGGGTACTCGCAAACAAGAAGCGCTGAAGGCGCCCTCGTCACTCCCCTCGTCATATTGCGGGCTCGTCGTCTTTGAAGAAGTATCCGCTCAGCGCCGCCGCGATCAGATGCGAGCGGGATTTTGCGCCCAGTTCCGCCACAAGGTGGTCAATCACGTCGAAGTCGGCATGAAATAGTCGGTAAGTTACCTGCGTCTCACTATCGTCACGTGACGTTTTGGCGCGAATGCCGCGGGCTGCGAATAATCCCCCACCGATTCGACCGCCAGGGTAGAGCAGTTCCGGCAGTCGATCATGAGTCTCCTCGATCGCGACGATGAAGATCTGACCGTTCGTCATCCCCGTGCTCACCCGCATCTCCTCGAGCTTCGCATGGCACCTTGCCGGCACCCGAACACTTGACGACTTCCCTCCCCCATCCAGGTCAGAGGAACGGTCGATTGACTCCCGATCTTGCTGGCTTCCAGCAGGTTCAGTCTCGGCGGGGCGCTCCACATGCGCGGGTACTTCCGACCCTTGTTCAATTTCGTCGTTGTGACCCTCGATGTACGCGGAAGCGATGCTCTCGACCGATCGGGCCGCGGCCGAACGGAAGGTCCCGGCGAGTGGTCGGTGCCCGCCAGCCGACTGAGACGGGCCTTGGTTATGCGTGCTACTCACGTCAATCTCCGATACTGAACAGGGAACGAGACACGCTCGCTCAAAACCTAAAGTGATCTTGCTGAGAGTTATACAGCCCTCCCTGGACAGCTCGGGTGCGACGAGACACCTCACCCAAGACCCGCGAATCTTGCACCCAAGTCATATCCACAGCCGTTAGAGAAACCTATCGGATCATTTCGATACGACCAAGACGTAAGCACCTAATTGCCTACATATGCGGAAGTGACAAGCTTGATTTCATCACGCGGCCATATGCATGGCGTCCCACAAGCATCCCACTCTCATATCAATTTCAATTCTACTGGCGTATTATGCGGCATTGGGACGCCCTTGGGACGATCTCGAAAGCGAGTGGCAATGTTTGCGAAGCCGCTTGGCTGGTATGTCGGTATGACCGGCATGCGATTGTCGGAATGCCTTCAAGTTCCAAACAAGGCGATAAGCATGATTCGTCGGGACGCAATTAGTACTACTGATGACACACCACCGGTGTGGTGTCATCATTGTTCTATGACCGTTCCCGGCAGCGAGATGGGCCTCAAGCTCAACTCGGCATGGATCGACGATCTCCGCTGGCACCGCGACCAATACAGGCAGTCTCGATTTCAATGGACGAGCAGCGACGCCCTGTTGGCTGCGACCGAGTTCACTCGCGGACGCCAAAGCTTCACCACCCTGTCTGAACTGCGCGAACTAAGCCAAGCGCGACGCTCAGCCGCCGCATACGCCACAGTGTGCCAACGGGCATTCGGCGAGGCCGCCAGACATGCGCGCAGAGGCCTCGAAACGACCACATCCTGGTCCGCAGTTGCTCGCGAACTGGACACAACTGTGGTCACCTGCTCGGCGAGTTCCCACTTTTCGATCTGGTCGCAGGCGCACGAACGCACAAATCCCCAGGTAGCCCGGGTGCAAAAGATCGTCGACGGGCTCTATTTCTCTAATCCCCTCATCCGCGCGTGGGAGCTCAAGCAGCTCTGGGACCTATATGCGGCTGCCGAGGACATCCTCGAAGACACTTTGGTCGATCTAGCCGTCGAACTCGACGGATTTCGCAGGGCTGACGACATCGCTCAGGCCGCAGATGTCCGCACCGTCGCAGGCCTCGGACATCGCATCAAGGCGCAGCGTGCACAGCGTGGCGCCATCGGCGATCCACGACGAACCCCACATCAGCACAGCTAAACAGCTATTTCACGCACACCTTCACGCAAAGCAAGCCATGTTGAATCACGCAGAGTGAGTAGTGAGTCCGGGGCTCTAGAATTCTGATCACGCACCCGGTCACCCTCGCCTACAAGCAGTCGGATCCGTACGCCAATTGGCAACTGATTCCGCCTGCGGCACAGCATGTAGACCCGCACCACATGCCGTACGAGAACCCTAAGTGCCACCCCGCACGCAAGCCCATCCTTCTGCACGCACATCATCCTGCGAGCGGTCACGCAAAACATCACGGATGCACACCCGCCCATCAAACCGCTGAGCATTCCGCACCTGATCATGCGGGGACTCACGCATAGAACCACGTTGCATCTCCCGTATCACCGCAGGCAGTCCAACACGCAGAAGACCACGTTTTCTTACACGCCATTTGGTCCGCGTGTGTTCACGCATTATTACCCGCATTTCTTCACGCATAATCTACCGCAGTGACTCACGCAGTAACTCACGCGCGTTCACATACGTGTTCACCTGCAGTTACATCGGCATGCAAACACGCGGCATTGCACGCGGTGCCGCATGCCGACCCACATGCCTGAACACATACGGCCCCACACGCGTGGCATACCGCGAGTTGTCCAGGACCCCTGCTAACTTTCCTTACAGACCACTCGTCAGAAACCAACGTCCATTGGGAGAACCACCATGTCTGTAGATGCCGTTCCAACGACACCCACTCATCAGCAACTGCCTGCCTGCTTCGGATTCTTCAACGGCAAAGGGGGAGTGGGCAAGACCTCACTCTGCGCGAACACCGGAGGCTTACTCGCTGCCGGCGGCTACCGGGTTCTCTTGCTTGACTTCGACCCCCAGGCCAACTTGTGCCGCGACCTCGGGTTCGTGAAGGAGGACGGCGTGCCCTTGTTCTCAGCCCTCTTGAGCGGGTCGGCACCGCCGATCATCCAAAACGTCGGTGGTCGCGAGAATCTCGACATCGTTCCAGGCGGCCCGGCAATGTTCGACCTTGCCGCAGTCATGGTGTCCAGGCAGCAACGCCAGGGAGGCAAACGACTAGGACAGCTTCTACTGGCCATGTTGCTGCAAGTGGCCGCAGACTACGACGTCATTATCTTCGATACCCCTCCGACGGATCTCACGATCATCGAAGCAGTGATGGAAGTAGTCCACGCTGTGGTCATTCCAATCCGCGCAGATGATGCCAGCCTCGACGGCATGGAAACGATCGCCGGCCAGTTCTCGGCAGCACGAGACGGAGATCCGGAACGAAACCTTCCTGCCGTGAACCCCCAGCTCCAACTTGGCGGGATCTGCCTCTTCGGCGTCAGCTCACGCGCAACCAAACTTGACGCAACGATTCGGGAAGCAGTCGAGGAGATGATCGGCGATTCGGCCCCGACTTTCGAATCTCGGATCCGCACGATGGAAACCACCGCCTTCGACGCGCGACGCCAGGGACTTCTGGTGCATGAGCTCGAGGAACGATCGGCCGGGGAAACCGCATCACGGATCGCAGCGCTGAGGAAAGGCACGAAACCGAAGGATCTGATGCTCTCGCGAAACGCCTCTGGCCTGGCCGAGGACTACTCGAACCTCACCCGCGAGATCCTCGTACGGATGTCGACCATCACCGCTGAGAGGGCTTCGGCATGAGTGAAAATAGGGTCCGCAACCGCAAGAGCATTGCCAAGTCTTTCGCCCCGAAGCCCAACCGAGCAGAGGGACTCGCTGGTCTCTTGCCCCCGGCCGGCGGGCTGCAGCCTCGCCGCGCCGCGAGCCCACAGACACCGGACACGGCTCAACCCGAGATCGACTCCACAGCTCCTCAACCGCCGGCTCCCAAACGAGTCACCGACGCCCCTCAACCCGCCGTCTCGGCGTCTGAATCTCCAGTGCGGGTGCAGCCGATGGAACCCGAAGCTGTCACCGCTCCAGTCGCACCACCCCACGCGACTCCTGTTGTAGTCGAACCTGCACCGGCAGTCACCGAAGCGCCGCCAGCCCAGACTCTGGAAGAAGGAAATCCGCCGGCTGCAGATACCTCGAAGGTGACTGTCACGGCCTACCTGGATCGCAGCACTCGCGACGCCTTGGTGAATCGTGCGGCCGAACGGCGATGCGATCACGCCGATGTTGCCATCGAGGCATTCGACGCAGTAGGCATCGAACGACTGCGAGCCCTCTTTCAACCCGTAGCAAGCAGATCGTCCTCAGGGATTCCGGTCCATCAAGAACCGTTCACGGTCAAGGGGCCCGTCGAGACCTGGTTCCGATTCACCACCGCTCAACGTGACTGGCTTGACGAGCAAGTGAAGGTCGTCAGTTCCAAATCGCGCAGCCGATTGCTCGCGGGCGTCTTGTCGCTGCACCTGCGGTCGCCCGCACAGTAGTGATGAACGGCCTCCGAGGAGCAAAAAGTAAGCCTCGGAGGCCGTCTCTGCTGTCAGGCCCACATGAACGGCAGCGGAGGCGGCATCGAATCGCAAGGCTTTCGTAGCCTCGAAACGGATCGTAGATCTGGGCGAGCGCAACGGCAGATTCGTGTCTTTGAAGGCGCTCCCCACCCCGCTCCCCACCCCGCTCCCCACCTATGTGGGGAGCGGTTTTTACCGTCTGAACTGCTGTTTTTTTCCACTCCCCCCACTCCCCACCAACTTCGCAGATAGGTCACACGTAGTAGTGGGGAAGTGCATGCCTCGCTAGCCTGACTCCGCTCCGACTCAGCCCGTCCAGGTCTCGCGACATGATGCGCACGAAGATTTGTTGACCCCATCTGTCACACGGCGAGGGGCACGCGGATCTTCCTCTAATCAGAGGCATTCATTGCGAGGGTTGTCAATGGCCACGAAGTTCTCCCCGTAGGCGGCCAGTAGTTCTCCCCGCTGGTGGCCACGGGTTCTCCCCGGTGGCGGCCAGTTGTTTTTCCCCACCCGCTTTCTGATTTGGGTTAG
>NZ_LNAK01000104.1:0-243 GCF_001445685.1 Rhodococcus sp. KB6
AGCAGTTTACTGCTGGGGGTGATGGCGTGCCTTTTGAAGAATGAGCCTGCGAGTTAGTGGCATGTCGCGAGGTTAACCCGTGTGGGGTAGCCGTAGCGAAAGCGAGTCCGAATAGGGCGAGTCAGTGGCATGCTCTAGACCCGAAGCGGAGTGATCTACCCATGGCCAGGTTGAAGCGACGGTAAGACGTCGTGGAGGACCGAACCCACTTAGGTTGAAAACTGAGGGGATGAGTTGTGGGTA
>NZ_LNAK01000105.1:0-12866 GCF_001445685.1 Rhodococcus sp. KB6
TACTCACCCGTTCGCCGCTCGTGTACCCCGAAAGGCCTTACCGCTCGACTTGCATGTGTTAAGCACGCCGCCAGCGTTCGTCCTGAGCCAGGATCAAACTCTCCGTTGAAGACTCTAGATTTCGCGGGCAAGCCCACTAATCAGTCATAGACAAAAAGAGTCAAATCACTAGCAAAAAAACTCAACTAGCAAAAAATGTGTCGGCAACCATTCAGACGGAAGAATGAACAATCACCGACGAAAAATACTCACACCCCGAACATCAGAACCGAAACCCGAAGGCCCGGAACATCATCCGACATGTGAAGTACCAAAAAAATTTTGGCACTGACATTCATCGACACACTGTTGAGTTCTCAAAGAACACGCACACACCATCACCACGACCCTATGGCCGCCGCTCCGGGGCAACTTTTCCAGCCTATCCCATCGTGATCATCGGCGCAAACCGCTGAACATTCGGGGAAGAACTGGAGGTGAAGCACAACCATACACGATGGAAACTACTTCGAAATTTGGTCAGGCACTTCGTACAACCTCGTGTCACTCGCCGTGAAGCGGGAGTCGGTGTCCGTGTCGCTCTGACTTGGAATAAGTTACGCGTCCGCCGAAGTCTTTGACAAATCCACAGGTCAGAGACTCGGAGGTGTCCATTTCCCCAGCAAGATTGCCCGTTTCAGTCGATTTTCACTAATTCGGACATCATGTGACGCCGGACACCGTGGCCGGATCGGCACGCAGCGGGAACTCACACCACTTGGACTCGGATACCTGCATCCTCGAACAACGCGACTTGCTTTGCGTCTACTGCAGCATCGGTAACCAGCACGGCCCCCGGCGGTATCGGCGCCCACGCATGGAAAGGACGTTCACCGAGCTTGGCGGAGTGGGCGAGTATGTAGACCTCGCCGGCACGTTCGATCATCATCTCCTTGAGCCGGGTCTGATCGAGCTCAGCTTCACAAATACCCAGGTCAGCCGTAACTGCATCGGCACCGAGGAATGCCTTGTCAAACGACACCCGCTGCAGCGACGCTTCCGCCAGTGGCCCGACGAATCCTTGACTGAGCTGCCGCAGCGTCCCGCCGAGACATTCGACTCGAACACCATCAGCGTCGGCTAACGCCTCGAGCGCCGTCAGCCCTGCAGCGATCACCGTCAAATTCGTCACGTGACGTAAGAACTCTCCCATCGCCCCGACGGTGGTACCTGCATCAAGAAGTACGGTTTCCCCGGGCCGAACCTGCTCAGCAGCCCATTCGGCGATGCCCCGTTTGGCGTCGAATCCCTCCATTGCGCGTTGACGCAAGGAGGATTCCGGATGAGGGTTGAGAGCAATCGCCCCGCCGTACGTTCGGGCAATTACTCCCTGGGCAGTCAACTGACTCAGGTCGCGACGGATCGTAGATGCAGTCACCCCGAATTGGGCAGACAGATCCTCGACACTGGCCAGACCGCTGGTGCGAGCGAGCCTCGCAATCTCCGACCGCCTCGACTCCGACTCCCGGATGGCCATCGCTCCTCCCCCCTACAAACCCTGGTGCTTACTTGGAAACGAATGTGCTGGTTGCCAATTCGGCCGCCTGCCGCAACGCTTCGACCATACTACCGGCCTCGGCGATGCCCTTACCTGCAATATCGAAAGCGGTTCCGTGATCGACGGAGGTACGGATGACAGGTAACCCGACGGTGATGTTGACGCCGGCCTCGATCCCGAGAACCTTGACCGGGCCGTGCCCCTGATCGTGGTACATCGCAACGATCAAGTCGTAGTCCCCACGTCCAGCGAGGAAGAATGCCGTGTCCGCCGGCAGTGGGCCGTGGACGTCGATTCCTTCTGCCTTCAAGAGTTCGACGGCGGGAATGATCTTCTGCTCTTCCTCTCCGTACCCGAAAAGCCCGTTCTCCCCCGCATGCGGGTTGATCCCGCACACGCCGATTTTCGGAGATGGATTGCCCGTGCGCACCAAAGCTTCGTGACCTCGACGAATGGTCCTCTCGACCAGGCCGGGCTCGATCCTGGCAACTGCATCGAGCAGTCCGATGTGAGTGGTCACGTGAATCACCTTGAGCTTGGGGGTCGACAACATCATCGACACCTCCTCGGTACCGGTCAGGTGCGCAAGCAATTCCGTGTGTCCGGGATAGATGTGTCCTGCCGCATGCAGCGCTTCCTTGTTCAGCGGCGCCGTGCAGATCGACTGGACTTCACCGCGTACAGCGAGTTCGCTTGCGACGCGGATATATTGATAGGCCGCATCTCCCGCGACTGCCGACAGTTCACCCCAGGCGAGATCCTCGGGTAGCAAGTCCAGGTCGATGACGTTGATCCGTCCATCGATGAATTCAGCATCCTTGATCCCCTCGATCGCGACCACGTCGACGTCGATTCCGAGCACCCCGGCAGCCAATCGCAAACGCTTCGCGTCGCCGACAACAACAGGGCGGCAACGCTTTCTCGTTTCGGCGTCGAGGAGTGCGGGGACGATCACTTCCGGTCCGACGCCGGCGCCGTCGCCCATCGTGACAGCAATCAGCGGCAGTGGAGTGGATTCGATTGACATGGGATTGACCTCGTTGCCTGAAGGAGTAACTGAAGGTGGACTGTCCGGAGCGGCGACCGGGGTGGGGTGCGCGAGAAACTTCGTTATGGAGAAAAGACTGTGTGCATTCCCGAAACTGCCTGGCCGCGTGACGATGTACCGTCCGGTGCGATCGACGGAAAGTACGGCGCCGTGTTCGATTTCGTAAATCGGTGACAGCGTGTCGATCCGCAGGCGGTCGAGAACGCTGCGCGCGGTTTCGCCACCGGTAAGTACCAGGTCGATCGGGTACTCGTCGTGGGAGAATCCTGCATCGACGGCAGCGATCAGATCGGCGAGAGCCGAAACGAGGTGGACGGATTCTGCAGGCACGACAGGTCCACTTACCGAAACCACGACGTTTCCGCGATCCAGTGCGTTCAGAATCGGAAGCGGATCGACCGAATGCGCCAGCAGCTCAGCACTGTTCACTTCGATATGGTGCGCCCCTGAATCCCGAAGCAATGCCACTTGGTCCCCGGCAGACGCATCCGCCGTCCCCACGACGACCAAGGTAAATCGAGAATCACGAAGAGATGGGCACGCGACGGGTGACTGCACGGTTCTTCGTCGTGCCACTGCCATCGCGAGCGCCGAGGTTCCTACCAATCGAGAACCCCGAACCTCCTGTGCTGCAGCCACAATCAGTTCCAGATCACTCTCGGTCTCGACGTCGCAGATCGCCACCGACCCGGCTTCTGAGATCGACGCAAGAACCTGGCTCAAACGCCCGGAGCGAATGTCATCCAGCGATACGCCAGAAGTGATTGCCGACGGGCCGAGCGCCTCTGCAATCGACCGAGGAGTCGGCTTCGACTCCGCGCGCCACAGGTCGGTGGAGTGCAACGCAACCCCATCGACCAACACCACGCCGTCTTGCACCGTGCGCCCTTGTCTGGGCAGTCCGGCGGCGACGATGACCGGGGATCCGTCGCGGGAGAGTTCTCCAACCTCCGCTGCTATGTTGCCCCTGAGCAGGGAATCGATCTTCTTGACGATCTCGGAGCCGTCAGACGATTGCAGAACTGATCTCACGTCCCGAGAGGCTCTGGCGGGGTCGGATCGCCGTGAGTGCAGATCGAAAACCGTCACTCCTGATCCGTCGGGCGCATCTGGGCCGAGCCGAAGCGATATGCCCGAACTGCGGAGCAGAAATCCTGCGGCCGACTCCGCTGCTCCGGAAAGATCATCAGCGATGATTACCAGTGGTTTCATCGAATTCCTCGACCCCCTTTCGGTCTGAATCGAGTATGCACAGCATCGCAACCGATGCGCGAAGTACGCAATAGAAGTTACGGGACTTGCGCGAAGTGCGCAACAGTGCCATTGTGAGCTGAGTTACAAGCGAGAGCCCGACGCGATTGTTCACCAACAGTCCGCTCGGAGCGTCGCCCCCACGCTGCCCCGTCAGGATCGAAAGGTCACCGATGACCAATACTCGTTTGCGAACACCACAGCTCTCCCGGCGATCCTTTCTGCAGTTCACCGGGCTGATCGGTGGCGCAACGCTTCTGGGCACGACTGCCGCGTGCGCCGGCCCTACCGGGAAACCGACACAGGACACCCTGGTGCTCGGGCTCAACCGCTCGCTCGTCAGCCTCGACAACAAACTCAATCAATTCGACGCAGCAGTCACGGCTCAACGTGGCGTCAGACAAGGTCTCACCCGGATCGGCGACAATCTGACACCGCAACTCGTTCTCGCTGACAGGTTCGAATCGACCGGCCCGACCGAGTGGACGGTTCGACTCCGCGAGGGCATCCGTTACTCCGACGGCACACCTGTGCTGATCGACGACGTCACGACGGCAATGCAGATGTACCAGCAGGTCAGCGGATCGTTTGTCGCACCGCAGTTCCCCGAGTGGCCGACGGTCGTCCCCATCGACGATCGCACCTTCATCCTTCGGACGAATTCCCCGGTGCCGGTTCTGGACTCGCTCATGTCCAACATCTTGATCACCCCGGCCGCTGCCAACGAACCCAACGAACTGCAGAGCGGAATCGGGTCGGGACCGTTCGTCGTCAGCGAATCGAACCGGGGCACCGGCGATTACACACTTGTCGCCAATGACAACTACTGGGGCCCGGCCCCCGGCGTTCGTCGTGTTCAGGTCCGCTTCATTCCCGAAGAGGCCGGCCGCGTCGTCGCGCTTCGGAGCGGCGAGGTCGACGTCATCGACTCGATCAGTCCCGATTCCGCCGAACAACTCGCCGATCTGCCTGGTGTCCAGGTGGACACAGTACCGAGCACACGCATCAACCAACTGTTCTTCAACTTCCGCAAGCCCGCCGATCACCCACTGTCCAATCCGCGTGTCCGAGAAGCTCTCACGTATGCCATCGACGGTGAGTCACTCGCTCGGGACGTGCTGATCGGTTCCGCAGTCCCGGCCACCGGCCCCGCACCGTCGACCTTGGACGGAGCCGTGAAAACCGGCACTTACCAATATGATCCACGGAAAGCGCGGCAAATGCTCGAGGCCGAAGGCGCCGACGACCTCGAACTCACCTTCATCTGGGAAACCGGAGAGTTCACCAACGACGTCTCGGTGATGGAATCGGTACTCGAAATGATGAAGGCCGTGGGAGTACGCGTCAAACTCCAGCAGTTCGAACCGGGCGGTGACATCTCGTCCTGGCGCCAGGGCAAGACCGGCGACTGGGATGTGCTGGGCAACGGCTACGGCAACCAGACCGGACTTGCACTGACCACGTTGCAGGGGATGTACGCCGGCACAGCGGAGAAGGAAGCAACTCGCGACACCTATCACGGGTACGTCTTCCCCGAAATCACCGCGAAGATCCAAGCCGCGTCCAGTGAACCAGACCCGACCAAGCGCGCCGCTCTACTCGACGCCGCACAACAAGACATCTGGAACACCTGGCCTTGCCTGTGGAGCTTCGTACCCAACGCACTCCTTGCGAAACGCACTCGTGTACAAAATGTTTCACTGACCCCAATCAACTCCTACGACCTCGGCGCCGTCCGATTGGAGGCCTGAGGCGATGACTCTCACCGCTCCGAAACCGCAAACCGCTCTCGGAATCTCTCCGCGTCGACGCACACGGATCAACCCGACCGTCAAATACGTGCTCAAACGTCTGGCACAGAGCGCCTTGACGATCTTCCTCACGCTCACAACAGTGTTCGTCCTGATCCGAATGGCACCCGGCGATCCTGCCTACGCCTTGGCCGGACCGCTGGCCAGCACCGAGGATCTCGCACAGATCCGTGCTGACATGGGCTTGGACAAGTCGGTGTTCTCCCAATACCTGATCTACCTGTGGGACCTCGTCCACCTGAATCTCGGCACGTCGTACTCGTTCCAGGCGCCGGCCATGGACGTTGTCCTCGGCCGTCTCCCGTACACCATCACCCTTGCCGTCAGCTCCATTCTGTTGACCGCCGTGCTCTCGATTCCGCTGGGCGTGTGGATGGCCCGTCACGCGGACACCAGACGTGAACTCGGTGCGAACGTCGTAGCCGTCGGCGGGCAGTCCATGCCGGAGTTCTGGAGCGGCCTGATGCTGGTGACGATCTTCGCGGTCTTGATCCCAGTACTCCCGGCAGCCGGTTTCACCACATGGCCGTCGTTGATCCTGCCTACCGTCACCATCGCCATCCTTCAGATCGCGTTGATCTCCCGGATGGTTCGACGCGAAATGGTCTCGGCCTTCGCTTCTCCGTACATCACGGTCGCACGTTCTCGCGGAGTATCGGAACGCGAACTCACCTGGCGATATGCGATGCGCAATTCGGCGATTCCGATCGTCACCGCGCTGGGCACCAGATTTGCCGGAATGCTGAACGGCGTCGTGGTGGTCGAGGTCGTGTTCGCCTGGCCTGGTGTCGGCTCGCTGGTGGTCCGCGCACTCGAGACTCGCGACTACCCGCTCATCCAGGCCACCGTACTTGTCACCGCGGTTCTCGCAGTGCTCGTGCAACTGGCAGTGGACCTCCTCTACCCCCTCCTGGATCCACGCGTGCGACTCGGAAAGGGCGCCAACTGATGACTACCGTCTTGGAACCTCCAACAACTCCACGCGCCAGCGCGGTCACCGAGGCAGACTTCGCACGCGCCGGAGCCACGCGCCGTAAGCGAGACAGCCGAGTCAAGATCTGGGCCGGCTCGATCTGCGCGCTCCTGGTGATTCTTCCTGTTGCATTGGCCGGGCTGCTCCCCCTTGCAGATCCGAACCAGACCAACCTGAGCAGTCGACGGCTACCGCCCCTCACCGACGGCCATCTGTTCGGCACCGATCAGTTGGGACGAGATCTGCTCTCACGGATCCTGCACGGCGGCCAGGTGTCTCTGACGATCGGTATTCTCGCCGTGATCGTCTCCGGCGTCATCGGCATCGTCGCCGGATCCGCCGCGGGGTACTTCGGTGGTTGGGTCGACACCGTGATCTCCCGCCTACTCGAAGCACAGCTTTCTCTGCCTCTGCTGATGATGCTGCTTCTCGTTGTTGCGCTGTTCGGCCCGTCCATTCCCGTCATCACGTTTGTCATCGCGATCGCACAGTGGCCCGAAGTCGCACGGTTGACTCGCTCATTGGTACTCGTCGAACGCGAAAAGCCTTACGTAGCTGCAGCTCGAGTCCTCGGACTTACCCGCATGGCCATCCTGCTTCGTCACGTCATTCCCAACATCGTCAAGCAGGCATCGCTCGTCGTCCTGCTGCTGCTCGCGCAGGCCGTACTGCTGGAAAGTTCGTTGAGCTACCTCGGCGCCGGACCGCAACGTCCATTCGCTACCTGGGGACGAATCATCGCCGACGGCCAGGACTACATCACCACGTCATGGTGGATCGTCACGTTGACCGGTCTGATGATCGTGCTGCTGGTCGTCGGAGTGAACCTACTCGGCGATGGTCTGCGCGATCGTCCTGCAGGTTCGAAACGACTGGGCGCAAGCCTGTTCGGGCGTGGCAGCGCCCAGAAAGCGAAGGCGTGAGACATGGGAAATCTACTACGGGTCGACGATCTCCAGATCGAACTTGTCACGGCGAACGGCGTCATCCGAGCCGTCGACGGCGTGTCCTTCTGCATCGACGCCGGTGAAACCGTCACCATCATCGGTGAATCCGGCTCCGGAAAGTCGACGACAGCCATGGGGATTCTCGGACTGCTTCCGGACGATCTTGCGGTTCTTTCCGGGAAAGCCGTGTTCAAGGGTCAGGACATTCTCGGAAACACGAAGATCCTGAACGATATTCGCGGAAAACACATCGCGCTCATCCCCCAGGACCCGATGACGGCTCTGAGTCCCGTCCACACCATCGGCAGCCAACTTCGAGAAGCAGTGCGCCACAGCGGTGTGACCGCGAAGAAGCAACAAATCGAGCGGGCAGTGCAACTGCTCGAGCAGGTACGCATTCCGTATCCGGATCAGCAACTCGACAAGTACCCGCATCAACTGTCGGGTGGAATGTTGCAGCGCGTCCTGATCGCCGGCGCTCTTGCTGCCGGCCCCGAACTGATCGTGGCCGACGAACCCACCAGCGCACTGGACGTAACCGTTCAGGCCGGGATTCTGGATCTATTGCTCGAGTTGCAGGAGCGCACCGGGATCGGAATGCTGGTCATCACTCACGATCTCGGAGTTGCGCGGTTGGTCTCCGATCGCATCTACGTGATGAAGGACGGACGTTTTGTGGAGACCGGTAGTGCCGACATTCTCGTCGACTCACCGCAAAGCGCCTACACACAAAAGCTTCTCGACGCCATACCTCAACTGGGGCCTTGGGACGGCGACCCCGCCCGTTCAACACAGATCGGAGCCTCGGCATGACCCGCCACGAAACGCCACTTCTCGCCGTCGAAGATCTCGTGGTCGAGTATCCGGTTCCCGACGGAGTTTTCCGAGCCGTGGATGCTGTGAGCTTCTCGGTGGAAAAGGGCAAGACCTTGGCCATCGTCGGCGAATCCGGATGTGGCAAGTCGACCATCGCTCGATCGATCGTCCGACTCCTCACACCGACCAGTGGACGCATTCTCGTCGACGGCAATGACATCGCGCAGATGTCGGAGAAGTCGCTGCGCCCCTACCGCTCTCGCGTTCAAATGGTGTTCCAAGATCCGTACGGATCGCTCGACCCTCATCTGACTGCCGAGGACATCATCGGAGAACCACTGCGCCTCAAAGGTGTTCGGAGCAAGTCTGAACGCGCAAAGGCAGCAGCAGAACTCGTCGATCGCGTTGGCTTGCCCAGCTCGGCACTACACCGGCGTCCGGCGGAGTTCTCAGGAGGCCAACGTCAGCGCATCGGAATTGCTCGTGCACTTGCCAGCGGACCCGAGATCCTGGTCTGCGACGAAGCGACCAGCGCTCTCGACGTGTCGGTGCAAGCGCAGGTACTCGAGCTCCTACGTGAAATTCAGGCCGATACCGGTCTGACGTACGTTTTCATCTCACACAACTTGGGCGTCGTCCGAGAAATCAGCGAGACCGTAGTCGTGATGTCGAAAGGAACCATCGTCGAATCCGGTTCCACAGACACAGTTCTCGCCAGTCCGCGCGAGCCGTACACCCGCGCACTACGAGGCGCTGCTCTCGATCCCACCACCATGGTCGGCATCAAACCACGCCACGTGGTGGCAGCCCTGTCCAAGAACTTGCTAGCCAAGCAGACCGAATCACGAGGAGTTGCCTGATGACCGCCCCCTTCGAGCTTCCGAAACTGGTGCTCGGCACCATGACATTCGGAGACACGGTCGACATATCGGGCGCCGGATCGATGCTCGACGCAGCACTAGGCGCCGGTATCTCTCACATCGACACGGCCAACGGCTATGCGGGCGGCGAGTCCGAGCGCATGCTGGCAAAGCTGCTCCACGGCCGACGCGATTCCGTCACTCTCGCCACCAAAGCGGGAATGCCGCATCCCGATGCCGGCGACAACAGCCCACTCTCGACAGAGGGGCTCCGAGCAAGCGTCGAAGGAAGCCTGCGCAGACTCGACACGGACTACGTCGACCTGTTCTATCTCCATCAGCCGGACCGAACCGTCACGCTGACCGAAACTCTCACCACCGTCGCGGAACTGGTTGCCGAGGGCAAGATCCGCACACTCGGCGTATCCAACTTCGCAGCGTGGCAAATCAGTGAAATCAACTACACCGCAGACACAGTCGGAGCTCCCCGACCGATCGTCGCACAGCAGCTCTACAACTTGCTCGCGCGTCGCATCGAAGAAGAATACGCAGAATTCGCGGACGTGACCGGACTGACCACCATGGTCTACAACCCACTCGGTGGGGGCCTGCTCACGGGGCGCCACACCTTCGACGAAAGTCCCGCCGACGGCCGATTCGGCGACTCACGTCTTGCGTCGATGTACAAGGAGCGATACTGGAACACACAGATATTCGACGCGATCGCTCAACTGACGGCAATCGCAGAGCAGTCGGGCATCTCCCTGACCGAGCTTGCGTTGCGCTGGCTGGTCAGCAAGCCCGTCGCCGGATCGCTGCTCCTCGGAGGATCCAAAGTAACGCACCTCGAATCCAATATCGCGGCCATCGGGCGAGGTCCACTCGACGCCTCGACCGTCGAAGAGTGTGATCTCGTCGGTGCCGCCCTACGAGGCCCCATGCCCAACTACAACCGCTGAAACACCCGACCTTCATCAGGAAGAGTTCTTCACTATGTCAGCACAGGAATTCGCCGCACGCATCCGAGGACGCGAACGCATACTCGGATATTGGTCCGTCATCGACAGCCCGATCTCGACCGAATGGATCGCGCACGTCGGCTGGGACTACATTGCCCTCGACATGCAGCACGGCCTGATCGGCTATTCGGGGATGGTCGCCGGGCTCACCGCCATCGACTCGTCACCGTCCACCGTCGGGATGGTGCGCGTCGAGGCAAACAATCCGACGCCCATCGGCCGTGCACTCGACGCGGGCGCTGTGGGCGTCATCGTTCCGCTGATCAACAACGCCGAAGAGGCAGCGGCCGCCGTGGCAGCCGCCAAGTATCCGCCTTTCGGCATCCGCTCCTACGGACCCATGCGCTCGCAACTCCGTATCGGCCCCGTTCCCGCCGACGCGAACCGCGACACCGTTGTATTTGCGATGATCGAGACCCCACAGGGTCTGGCGAACGTCGAAGAGATCTGCGCAGTGCCCGGATTGGACGGCGTGTACGTCGGGCCGTCCGACCTACGAATCGCCGTCGGAGGTAAGCACTCCAACGATCCGGACGTCGCCGAGGAATTCGAATCAGCGCTCACCAGGGTGCGCGAAGCTGCCGCCGTCAGCGGAGTCGCTGCGGGAATCCACACACCTTCCGGTCAGGTTGCGGCACAACGGCTCGGGGAGGGCTACACGTTCGCGACCGTGGCCTCGGACCTGACACATCTGGCGAACATCTCGGCTCAGCATTTGGATGCCGCCAAGTCCTGATCCGGGTACAAAAATGGCGATGCTCCCGCACTTGGTACGGGAGCATCGCCATTCTCGAACAAACTATCTCTGAATCGCCTTGATCTCGAGGAACTCTTCGAGCCCGAACGTGCCGGCCTCGCGCCCGACGCCCGACTGCTTGTACCCACCGAACGGAGCATTCGTGTTGAAGGCGCCGCCGTTCACCTCGACCTGCCCGGCACGCAGTTGCCGCGCGACGCGATCCGCGCGATCGGGGTCACCTGACCAAACGCCACCGGCCAGTCCGTACTCGGTGCCGTTGGCGATCCGCACTGCGTCGGCCTCGTCTTTGTAGCCCATGATCGAGAGGACCGGTCCGAAGATCTCCTCGCGCGCAATGGTCATGTCTTCGGTCACGTTCGCGAACACCGTCGGACCGACGAAATATCCACTGGCCAGACCGGTTTCGCGACCGTCGACAACTGCGGTGGCACCTTCCGACACACCCTTCTCGATGTATCCGCGAACGCGTCCCAGCTGATTCGCGTTCACCAGAGGACCAAGCACCGAAGTCGGCTGAGTCGGATCACCTACCGGGAAATGAGCGGCGACCGCAGCAGCAATTGCCGCTGCCTCATCCACCTTCTCCGCGGGAACCAACATACGCGTCAGCGCCGAACAGGTCTGGCCCGAATTGATGAAGCACTTTGCGACGCCGTCCGTGACAGCCTTTTCGAGATCGGCGTCGTCGAGAATGACGTTCGCCGACTTGCCACCCAGCTCCAGCGAGACCTTCTTGATGGTGTCCGCGGCAACGATGGCCACTCGCTTGCCTGCCCGAGTCGACCCGGTGAAGGAGACCATGTCGACTTCCGGGTGGCCGGCGATGGCTTCACCCACTACCGGGCCGTAGCCACTTACCAGGTTGAATACACCTGCAGGCAAACCAATTTCGTCGAAGATGTCAGCGAGAGCGTACGTGATGAGTGGCGCAACCTCGGTGGGCTTGAGAACCACGGTGCAGCCCGCCGCGAGCGCACCGCCAACCTTCAAGACAACTTGGTGGAGCGGGAAGTTCCAGGGAGTGATAGCGCCGACAACACCCGCAGGTTCGCGAACAATCAGCGAATTCCCGACCTCGTGAGCGTCGAAATCATAAGTGCGAGCCAATTCGGCAAATGCATTCAAATTCGCGAGCGGCATTCCGATTTGCACGGGCTTCGCGAATCCGATCGGCATGCCCATATCCTGCGAAACCAGCGCCGCAAGATCATCGGTACGTTCGGCAATAATCGCCGCGGCTTTGGAAAGATATTCGGCTCGCTCGCCGCCGGATAGTGCAGACCAAGCGGGGAAAGCCTTTCGTGCTGCCTTCGCAGCCGCATCGACATCTTCGACAGTGCCTTCGGCGACAGTTCCTATCAGCTCTTCGGTAGCCGGATTGAGAACGTCGATCCGACCGCTGCCAGTGGATTCGATCCAGGCGCCATCAACATAGATTTTGGTGCGGTCGAGAATATCGGTCATCGAAGCCTCCGTAGTCATCACGCGTGCACAGGTGAGGTGGACCCGATCACACGGGGCACCTCTTCCGAGCCTAGCCACGCTCGACGGGTTCCGTGGCAGGTTGGTGTCGAGATTGACCTTCGACTGACGAGACCTGTGGTGAGCGCACGCTTTTCAGTGATGGTGTGAACGTACCGTTCCCCTCGCCCAAGAGGGTGAGAGTGCCGTTCACTCGATCCGGGGGGTGCCGGCGACGGGATGTTTCGGGGTGTTTTGGGTACGAGAAAGCCCCCCAACCAGTACTGGTTGGGGGGCTTCTCTAATGTGTGTTCGGCGGTGTCCTACTCTCCCACACCCTGTCGAGTGCAGTACCATCGGCGCTGAAGGGCTTAGCTTCCGGG
>NZ_LNAK01000106.1:0-397 GCF_001445685.1 Rhodococcus sp. KB6
CCGCGACGCCGCTCACGCTCTGGCCCATCGCACTGCCACCACAGCCATCAGCGGCATGACATCGACATAATGACCAGCAGAAAGAGGAAGACTCCTTGACAAAGCTGCTGATAACAGGTGATCGATCTGGACTGCAGAAGACGTGTCCTGGCCGCGGGTGAACGCGATGGTCTTGTTCGTGTACGGGTCACGGAGCGTACCGGTTTGGACCGAGCAGCTTTTGGAGCCGTCCTTGAATGTCAGGTCGGTGAGGTCACGCCGCAGGATGTCGTTGCGAGTTATCTCTAGCGCCGCATCAGGATGAAGGCACGGTAGGCACGGCGTGTCGGTCGCCCTGTCCCTCATGGTTATCTAATAGCGTCTATGCCACAGGTGGGACAGCCATAGGAGTGGCGAT
>NZ_LNAK01000107.1:0-304 GCF_001445685.1 Rhodococcus sp. KB6
TCGACCGTCACACGACCTGACCATCGTCACTCACATAACTCACACCGTCGACATCGAACGATGGAGCCCCTACCAGCGAGGTTTTGAGATATGTCAAAACTGCGTGCAGATAATGCGTGTGTCACAACCATTTCTGGCCAGAGGACCGTCGTACTTGTCGGTCCAGGCGGTTCCGAAAACGCACCTTTCTCTGAACAAGAATTCAAGCTTGGTAATCATGTGGAAGTCCTTCCCGAGATCGATCCGAATCCAGGCATTCCGAGGTCAGTTGTTGCCGATCCTCGTTTCATCGTGGCATCGACCT
>NZ_LNAK01000108.1:0-409 GCF_001445685.1 Rhodococcus sp. KB6
GTGTCGAGTCACCTCCTGTCGGAGATGGCGCTCACGGCGGAGCAGTTGGTGGTGATCGGTCGGGGTCGGTTGATTTCGGATTCGACGGTCGCGGAGTTCGTGGATCGTTCGTCGGAGTCGACGGTGCGCGTGCGCAGCCCACAGCTCGATGCGTTGCGCAGTGTGTTGCTCTCGCAGGGGCTGACGGTGCGTGAAGACGGTTCCGGCGTTGCCCCGGCATTGGTGGTCGTGGATTCGACCACCGATGTGATCGGTGGTTTAGCTGGTTCGCAGGGAATCGTGTTGTACGAGTTGGCTTCTCAGCAGGGGTCGCTCGAGGATGCGTTCATGAAGTTGACCGGGGACGATGTCCAGTACCACGCATCCGGTATCGATCCGGGTGTCGGTGCACACCACGCAAATACACAGC
>NZ_LNAK01000109.1:0-931 GCF_001445685.1 Rhodococcus sp. KB6
GCCGGCTGATCGTCCGCGGCCGGCGGTGGCGTCCAATCGTGGTGCTGCGTATTCGTTCGTGATTGATCGTGATGTGCATGTGTCGTTGAGTGACGCTGCGCGTGAGTCGAATTCGTCGTTATTTATGGTGGTGCATGCGGCGTTGGCGGTGTTGTTGTCGCGGTTGTCGGGGACGTCCGATATTGCGATCGGTACTCCGGTGGCGGGTCGTGGTGAGCAGGTTCTCGATGATTTGATCGGGATGTTCGTCAATACGTTGGTGTTGCGGACCGAGGTGGATTCTTCGGAGTCGTTCTCGGGGTTGTTGGGTCGGGTTCGTGAGGGCGATCTGGGTGCGTTTGCGCATGCGGATGTGCCGTTCGAGCGGTTGGTGGAGGTGCTCAATCCGGCGCGGTCGCAGGCTCGTAATCCGTTGTTCCAGGTGATGCTCTCGTTCCAGAGCGCACGCCAGACCGGGTTGCAGTTGGGCGATCTGACGGTTGCGGGCGTCGATACCGGCGCGGTGGCGGCGAAGTTCGATCTGCAGTTGACCATGGTCGAGCAGTTCGACGAGTCCGGTGCCCCGGCCGGGATGGCGGCGACGTTCACGTACGCGACGGATCTGTTCGACGAGTCGACGGTGGCCTCGATGGCAACCCGATTCGAACGCATCCTGGCTGCCGTCGTTGCTGATCGGTCAACCATTGTTGGTGACGTTGATATTTTGGATTCTGTTGAGCGTTCGTTGGTGCTCGAGGGGTGGAATGACACGGCTCGTGAGGTTGGGGGTGTGTCGGTGTTGGATGGGTTTGTTGCGCAGGTGGCGGCGTCCCCGGATGCGGTAGCGCTCTCGTTCGAGGGTGTGTCGTTGTCGTATGCGGAGTTCGATGCTCGGGTGAATCGTTTTGCCAGGTATTTGGTTTCGGTGGGTGTGGGGCCGGAGTCGTTGGTG
>NZ_LNAK01000014.1:0-47612 GCF_001445685.1 Rhodococcus sp. KB6
ACCAGCCCCGACAGATCTCTCGGACTTTCCCCTTCGCTCATGTCCGCAAGCTACCGACCCACATCGACCCCACCCCTTCAGACCTGCACCGTTCAGCATTTAGTTCAGTCAACGGGGCTTTTCCCTTGGTGCATTCTCGTTCGTAGCCGGTCACGTTCGGCAGTTTGTCTATGACGGTCAGTGTTCCGATCAGATCGTCGAGACCGGGGATCGCGCCGTCTGGTTGCGTGGCCAGGGAAGACGACGACGCGGCGGTGGGAGCAGGGCTGGAGGGGGCAAGCCCTCTGGTTGCAGTGAATCCGGAAATGGCGGTGATGAGCAGCCCGGCTGCGGCGATGGATGTAGCGATCTTTCGTTTCATCGTTTCTCCTCTGGTTCGCGCCGGGACAGGTGGGCGGCGGAGGTCGTACGTGCGCTCACCATTGCCCCTCCCCTATTGCTGCGACGGATTGCCGGGCTTGCACTCGCAACCGGCGGCGGTCGATGTTGCCGTGGCTCAACGCGTTCGGGCGGTGTCCGACATGGAACATGCCTTCGGTGTGCGGGCACGCGAAGACGGACATTCCTTTGTCTCCGTGGTGTTGTTTGCGGACAGTCTTCGCATCTCCCCGGGTGTGATAGCCGCGGTGGCCGCACTTCTCGCATGAGGTCCAGCGTGCAGAAGGGTTGTGGGCTCGATGGCTCATGCGGCACGTCCGATCTGAAGGTTGAGCCAGTCCGAGAGCCACTGAATGGCGTTGCGGCCGGCGTTGTCGACGACGAGGGCGTTGTAATTGGTGTGGGCTCCGGAGGTGAAGAAGTTCGCGGCACTGAGACCTTCACCGACCAGCGAGACGAGGTCTTCTGCACCCTGCGACTGCGACAGCTTGACCAGGGAATTCGATAGTTGTGGCAGGTCCAGGTTCTCGGCTTGGGTGGTGATGTTCGTCGAGACCGTGTTCGTCTGTTTGCCCAGCAGAGCCGGTGCTGTCTTGGTGGCTTTGCCGGAGAACATGTTCATGGCCACTGATGCCAGATCCAGGCCGACCGGAACGAGGCCGGTCATCGCTGCGGCTGCACCGAGCGGGTCGGGCATCTGTCCGGGCGGTGGGAGGAGCTTTTCGACAGCGGCCCAAGCGATTTCCTGGATCTGTCCGACGATGTTCGCCAGCTTGATGACATCGACGTTGGCGAGGATTGACGCGACCAGGGCTGCGATCTGGGTACTGCCCGAGGGGTCGGGGATGACCGAGAGCACCTGCGAAACCCATTTCAGATCAACAGCGGCGGCCATCTTGACCAGTGGAGAGAATTGATTGTTGAGCTGGCCGGCGATGTCGTGGGCGCCTCGTGCGTCGAGTGCGGCGACCTTTTGGGGCAGCAGAGTCAGGTTGTTCAGGATGCCTGGCATGTCGAGCGAGGTGACGCCGGTGGCCACGTTGAGGACCTGGTTGACTACCACGGTCGGCTTGAGCACTGACAGCACGCTGGTTGCTGAGCTGAGTGCGTCGGTCGGCGTCGACGCGACGGGAGCCACCTGGACGCCGAGGGTGTCCGCGGCCTTGGACAAGGTCTGCACCTCTGCCGAGGTCGACGGCAGGCTCAGAGAATCTCCACCGGTGAGCTTGTTTGCGGTGTTGGCGAGCTTCGTTGCCGTGTCGAGGGCAGTCGTGAGGTCTGACTGTCCGGCTTTGGTGAGGACTTCCGACGCGTTGTGCTCGGCGGTACCGGCCGGCGCTGCCGCGAGCTGTCCGTTCGCCGACGGGTTTGCAGCTCCCGAATCGAGCAGGTCAGTGAGTGGGGCGAGCGTTTTCGCGATGGACGTAGCGGTCGAGGCCACCTTCTTGATGTCCACGGTCGGCTCGGAGAGTTGCTGGCCAAGCGCGGAGACGTTCGTTCCCAACGCAGGCAAGTCCGCACCGGAGAAGTCCGACGTCAACGCGGAAGCGAGCTGACTGTTCCCGCCGGCCGTCCCGCTGCTGTCGACACCGCTCGGACTTTTACTCAGGATCGAGCCGAGCGATCCGAGCAACGGGCTGGAGCCCTTCTCGATCGAGCAGTACAAGTCTCCGGGATCGCAGATCGAGGCGACCCGGCCGGACAGAGCACCCATACCCTGTGGTCTCGGATCAGCGATGCCTTGGCCCGAGGTGCGGGGGCCGACAACCGCAGAACCCTTTGTGCCCGCGCCAGGATCGGCGAGTAGACCGACGGCAAGGACTTGGCTCGCGTCGACGGGGCCTTTGCCGTTTCCGATCTCGGATGCGAGGTCACCGGCTGCGTCCGCGCCCTGCGAGTAACCGATGATGGTGAATTTCGTGTTCGGGCAGGAGTTCTTGATCTCCGAGAGGACTTGCTTTGACTTCGCGATCGCGTCGGCTTTGCTGTCTGCGTAGGTATGACCGTTGTCGAAGGCTCGGGCCATGTACGGCAACGTGTAAATCTCCGCTTGCTTACCGTGTTCGCTCTTGAGTGCGTCGGCAACGGGTTTGAGCATGCCCACGGGCTGATCGGGATCGGCGGTATCGCTGGTCTCCCAGGTCCCAGGGATGAACAGGTTGAACGTCGCCGCGCAGTTCGCCGGCGCTGCGTTGGCAATCGCAGGGACAGTGAGCGCGATTGTTCCGCCGGCGACGGTCGCAGTGACGATCAGTGCGACGGTACGGCGGGATCTCGAACGTCTTGCGGGCATTGGCACCTCGATTGCCGAAACGGACACAGGTGCCTACGTTCACCTATTTCGGCGTTTCATCTCAACGGGGTGTCACGGCGTTTCCGCTACCTTAAATAGGCACTGACCAGCGGTGTCAGTGCCGCGAATAGTGTTTGACATTCATTGCGAACTGAATGGGTTCGCTGCGTTGTGAACCCCGAAAACGGGTGCACCGAGGTTAGTGCCAGTCGATGTGGACGGACTCGATCGAGTCGAAGTGGAACCCGAATTCATCGCTGTACTGGTCGAATCCCTTGTTCTCGGGATAATCCAACGTCGCGTGACGCTCCAGCAGTGCGACGACCCGTGCGTGATCGTCGTTGGCGAGGGCCGCGGCGAGTTCGCGTGACTCTTCAGCGGTGAACGGGACATCGGAGTTCGCGAAGTCGAGTGTGCGGACGCGGTAGTCGTAGCCCTCTTCCGACCCGTTGCGTACCGAGACTCCGCCTTTGACGCGGATCGTCGCCTTCTTCGGGGTGCCGTCCGGGCGCAGGACTCCGGCGCGCTTCATGACGTCGTCGGCTTTGACCTTCTTGAGTTTCTTCTTCGCATCGGCGCGCAGATCGTTCGTCTCCCCTGACCGGTACCGGGACACGGCAGAGGGTGAGCGGCCGATCTTCTTGGCCACCTCCCCGATTCCGCCGAGGCGCTCGATCGCCGCGCGGCGTTGTGCCCGCTCGGCAACGTCCGCGTGCGGGACGCGGCCCTGTTGCGCCCACCGACGCAACGTGCGATCCGAGGGTGGTTTACGGCCGGCGTCGATTGCTGCCTGGCGCAGGCCGTCGTTGCCGATCTCTTTGCGCACCTGAGCGACCGAGACCTTGCTTGTCAGTCCTGCCAGTCCCCCGGTCTTGACGGTTTTGGACTTCTCGACTCCGCTGGTCGCGGCATTGGAGACGGACACTTTCAGCCCGTCGAGCCCGACTGCCTGTTGCACGGGCTTCTTCGATCGAGGTTTCGGGAGATGCAACGCCATCGCTACTCCCCTTCCTCGCCTGGTGTGAATGCGCCCTTGATGGCGAGATTCATCTCGTGTGTGTCGCCAGCGCTGGTGAACGTCTCGATCAACGCTTCGGTGAGGACAGTACGTTTCTCCACGGACATTTTGCCGAGCGCGTCACTGTCGTCTGCGACGTCTTCACCGTCGGCGAGCAGGTATACCCAGGAGTCCGTCACCGTGCGCACCGGCCATCGACCGGTTTCACGCGCAATGCGCATTGCGACCCTGCGGCCACGCCAGCGGCAATGCGCAATGATCGACGCCCGCCAGAGCGGCTGGTGGTGATGTTGCATCTGTTTCGCAGTCCACATGTCAGGGTTCACCATTCGCCCGATGTAGCCCTTGTAGCAGGCACCGAGGAACCGCTTCATCGCAACGTCACCGGTCGTGGCGGCGACCTTGCGGCCCTCGCGCAGGATCTTGGCCCACTTGTCGAGAGCGCGCCCCTGCTCGGGGTAGACCCAGGCTTCGACGATGTCGAGATCGTCGAGTTCGGCGCCGATGCCTCCGTCGGCGACAGAGGCTTGCAACGCGTCCAGGCTCACGGAGGTGACCCAGGTCTGCACAGGCTGATCAGCGAGCATGTGCGGGTGCGGGAGTGGAAGTTTCGCGGGCAGCGCGAGCATGTTCCCCGCAGGCAGGGTGATGCGCCACAGCCCGAACGGTGCACCTTTTGCACCCGATGCTGCTGCGCTGACTGCACTCTCACCGGTCAAATGGCGCGGTTTCCCGTAGCCGAATTCGAGCATGCCGGCGGATGCGAGATACGCAGCTCGCTGGTCGATCGAGACCAGCTGCGTTGCCTCGGTGAGGTCCTCGGCATCGCAGACGCGTGTCCAGCCGACCTCGGGCTCGAGGTCACCGCGGGGTTCCCCGTTCAGCGGCGGGATGGGGCCACCGGTCGTGACCGCGATGCCCTTGCCGCTGCGGGTGCGTTCACGCTTGATCTTGTCGAGGACCGCAGCACCTGTGCGCGCGGGGGTGGGACCGGGCAGGACACCGAGGTAACGGGCGCACCACGACAGTCGTCGTCCGAGTTCGCGGGCTGCCGGTAGGTCATCGTCCGGGAGGTACGTTCCGGCGGTGGGAGATCCGAGGATGCCCATGTCGCCGACGCGGTTGTTCCAGCCGAAATCTTTGTTCCAGTAGGTCCACACGTACGGCTCGATGAAGATGTCGACCATCGAGGTGAAGGTGCCGGTCGTGCGCGAGAGATGCACGACGTGGCCGGGATCGCCGCGCAATTCCCACCCGGCGGTGAGCATCGGTGTCAACGTGGCCTGGAGTACCCCGGTGAGTTCTTCGGCAGCTCGGGTGCGAAGAACTTCCATGTCGTCGACGTCGTCTTCATCGCCCGGGTCGATGATCCAGCCGAACATCTCGCACGCGTCGATTCCGACGACCCACACCTGCGCGGGCGCACCCAAGGGTGTGAGGGTGGCCCAACGAATCAGCTTGTCGAGCTTTTCCACCGAATCCACCGGGCCGGTCAGCTTCTCACCGGAAGGCGTGTAGGAGCCGGCGGCGGTCACGATGATTGCGTGCCCGTCCGCATCGCCACTCGCGGCCGGCAACACCGCAGCCGCCGGTGTTGCCGAGTTCGTTGCTTCGGATTCTTCCAGCGAGGGTGTTGCTGCAACAGGGTCCACAGTCGTTGCGGCGCCTTCGTTCTCAGATGCCGTTGTTGCCTCAGCGTCTGCAATGACGTCCGTTGTCGACTCGGCACCTGCAACGTCCGCACCTTCGATCTCGGGCGTTGCTTCTGCCGAGGCGGTGACGTCGAAGAGCGCGATCTGGTCCGCAACGTCGGGTTTCGGATTCTCTTTGCGGCTCATCAGCTGTGCACCAACTGGGCTTCGAGATCGACCCGCTGGTCGCCGTCGTTGCGCTCACTTTCCAACGCCTCACGGGCGACCTCGTCGAGGGTCGGCAGCGGCGGGATGGTGAAACCGGCCGCAATTGCGGCGTCTTCTGCTCGGTTGTATCGGCGCATTGCGGTGCTTGCAGCTCGAACGTTGGTTCTCTCGGCCAGTTCGGCGAAGGTCAGATCCGGGTTGTTGATCTTGAGCGTCGCTGTCGCTTTCACCATCGGGTCGAGGTCAGAGTGCTCGATGAATGCGAGGAGCTGTTCAACCGTCTGAGGTTCTGCCTGCACTGGTTCGCTGACGAACTCCGCCGCGGCAGACTCAGGCGCAATCGGCATTGCGTCGGTCGGCGCAACAGCAGCAACAACCGGTGCAACAGCGGGTTCCGTGGCGATTTCGACGGGATCGGATGCAACGCCTTCCGTAGGAGCAACGTCGACGGCGGTCTCGATCGGCGCCACCTCGGAGGCAGCACGCACGTACACCGCAGTATCGAGATCCTCGTGGACAGGAAGTGTGTGGTCACCCGATCGGACGAGTTCGGAGTATTGCGAATGTGCGGCGCCGATCGCCTTGATCAGAATCCCGACGCCGTGGGTGAAGGCGAGGACCAGCACGGGCGGAATGATCGCAATGGCTGCTGCAACGGCCGGGGCCAGCGGAACGAACCCGAGCACTCCCCCGCTGTCGACTGTTGCTTGCGCCGCAACGGCGGCGTGAAACGCGTGATAGGCGTTGCCGAGGATGCTGATCGCGACGACACCGACAGCAAGCGCGATGTAGAACCGCTTGTCCCACCGGCTCACCTTGAGCTTGCTCAGGATGACGATTGCGATCGTTGCGCCGAAGATTGCACTGTCCACGATCGCGGGGAAGATCCACGTCAGATGCTCAGGTATCAACGCCTGCCGCGCGAGGTCCCGTTGCACGGCAAAAGACAACACGAATGCGCCGGTGGTGATGCCCAGCGCAATGAGAATCGCAACGACAAGCGCAACGAGCAACGCACCAAGCTGGATACGTGCGGCGCGGAGATTAAAGTCGGTCATGATCGGGTCTTCCTAATTGGTGTGTAGAAGCACGGACCGACGGGCAACAACGCTCACGCTGGTCTGCTGTTTCTGCGGGTGCACTGCCAGGCGGACTCCAGGGTTTTCCCGGCGCATGCGACGCCTTCTGGAAGAGAGGCAGCGCCGGGCAGTGCACCATTCGGCGTGGTGAAATGTCGTGGTACGAGCCCGCCGCAGGGATGATCTCTTCTTCTGTGTTCCCGAGCCGTGAGCTCTTCGGCAGATCGAGCGCCCTGCGGTGCGCTGGTGTCACGAACGGCTGGTGAGATGACGGACCGTCGAGTCCTGCAATTAGGTCGCCGCGTGCACCACACGGGTTCGCAACCTGCACATCGACATTGGGAGGCGCGGTGGGACTGTACTGCGGAATCGATTGGGCCGAAAACCATCACGACTTCGCGATCCTCAACGACCTGGGCGAAGTCGTGAGCCGGGGACGAGTCGACAACGACGCTGCCGGGTTCGCCCGGTTGCTCGAGGCATTCGCCGAAGCCGGCGACACCGCCGAAGATCCGATCCCAGTCGGGATCGAAACCGATCACGGCCTGTGGGTTGCCGGACTGCGCGCGAGTGGCCGGGTGATCTACCCGATCAATCCGCTCGCGGCCTCCCGGTACCGGTCCCGGCATTCGGTCTCCGGATCGAAATCCGATTCCGCCGACGCGGTCATGCTGGCGAATATCGTGCGCACCGACGCCGTCGCGCACCGCCCACTGCCGGCGGATACCGACAGCGCTCTGGCCATTCGGGTTCTCGCCCGCGCCCAGCAGGACGCCGTCTGGTCTCGGCAACGCTTCGGCAACGAGATCCGCTCGCTGCTCAAGGAATATTTCCCGGCAGCGTTGACCGCGTTTCAGTCGCTCGAAGACGGGCTGACCCGCCCTGATGCCCGAAGCGTGCTCGCTGCAGCTCCGACTCCGACCGCAGCTGCCGCCCTGACCCGGCCCCAACTCAAAGCAGCACTCAAAAGAGCCGGACGTTCCCGATTCCTCGACCGAGACGTCGAACGACTGCGGGCCATCATGCGCGCCCCGGCGCTTCGCCAGCCACCGCAGATCGAAGCAGCGATGGGAATCAGCCTGATGACCCTGTTGCGGCAGTTCGACGCCGCCTGCACAGCCGCCGAGACCCTCGCCGCGCACGTGAGCGTGCTCTTCTCCGAGCACCCGGATGCGAAGATCATCACCAGCTTTCCCGGTCTGGGGCCGCTCGCAGGTGCTCGCGTGCTCGCCGAGATCGGTGACGACCGAAACAGGTTCGCGACCGCGCGCGGCCTCAAGGCCTACGCCGGTGCTGCCCCGATCACCCGTGCCAGCGGGAAGAAAACCTTCGTCCTGCACCGGCACGTCAAGAACCGGCGACTGGCAGCAGCGGGAACGATCTGGGCGTTCAGCGCCCTGCAAGCGTCCCCCGGCGCCCGACGACATTTCGACGCTCGCCGCGCCGGCGGAGACTGGAACCACCAAGCCCAACGACACCTGTTCAACCGATTCCTCGGCCAACTCCACCACTGCCTTACCACCCGCGAATTCTTCGACGAACTGCACGCATTTCCACCTCCCCTCCCGATCGCGGCTTGACTCCTACACCCCGTGAGATGTCTTCCACGGGTTCCCGGTCGCAGAGGCCCTGCCGGATTCCAGCCGGCGGGGCCTCGTTGCATCTGGCGGACTGCTGATTCAATCGTGCAACAGCGCTGGTGGCGGCGTTGCAGACGCATCGACAGCCCATATCTTCTCTTATAGCCCATATGGGCTATAAGTTGATTCCCTGCGCGGGCGGAGGGAACGCCTGACCATCGTTGAACTCCGTTTCCAGGCGAGTGCACAGCTGGTCGATCGCGGTACGAATGAACTGCTGCTGACTGGTGATGCCAGTACGCGGGCGCGTGTATTCAAGCGTGGCAACCATCCGGTCTTTCAGGTCCTCGGTGAGAGACAGCAGGATGTCCGTCGTGGCCGCCTTCCGCTTCTTCGACGCCGGGGTCGTTTGTTGCGCAACAGGCTTCTGCGTTGCGTCGGACTGCAATGCAGGCGTCGCAGCCTCACCCTTCAACGATTGCGCAGCCTGCTCGAATGTATTGCGAGAACGGCGGGGCGCGGGCCGTGCAGGCTCAGGAATGCCACTCATCAGGTAGTCACCTTCTCCAGAATGTCGATGAATGTTGTGTGGAGGTTGCGTGCCCAGGCCGGCGCCTTGGGATGCTGATCGAACCCCATACCGACGGTTGTGAGCTTGGAAATGTCTGCGAGCTGAGGAATCGGGTCGCCAAGCAATTCGATCCCGTCTTCAGCTGCGTACCCCTTGAGGTAGTCGAGGGTCTTTGCATGGTCACCACGGCGACCGTCAACCCTGTTGACGACGATCCCTGCTATCGGAAGCACCTTGTCCATGTACTTGGCGATGTCTTCGAGGGCGTCGCGAATCGCGTCGAGCCCGTCGAGTGCGTCCTGCTCAGGTTGAACGACGATCAGAACATTGTCGGCAGCGTAGAGAGCACTCCGTGAAACGAGGTCGATCGCTGGGCGGCAGTCGATCAGAATGTTGTCGTAGTCGCCGGAAACCTGCTTGAGAGCCCGAGCGAAAGCCATCTCCCCGCCAGGTTTGGTGCCGAGTTGATCACTGACTGCTTGCAGCTCACCGAACCCGCTAGGCAATACGTCTATTTGCTCACGACGCGCAGTGATGATCGCGTCACGGGTCGGCAGGTCGATGTTGCGGTCCAGCACATCCGCCAACGAATGTGGCGCCGGCGATGATGCCGAGTATCCCGTCAGATGCTTCGTCGAGTTGCCCTGCATGTCGGCATCGACCAGCAGGCATGATTTGCCGGTCGCTGCTGCGGCATGCGCCATACCGTTGGCGACGGTCGTCTTCCCGACCCCGCCTTTGAGGTTGGCGATCGCGGTAATCGTCATAGCCCCTCCTCTCATTCCCATATGGGTACTTATATTAGCTTATATTTTCTACCTGCACCATATTTATGCTCATATCAGTTAATGGCAACTCATCTTAGCTTGCATTAACTGCTGGTACATATGGTTATGAGCCATGAGGCTATAGCAGATTAGCGGCCATGACCTGCGGTTTCATTACTCCAGGCCAGTGATCGCGGCCGAATCGAGGATTGGCGACACAGCTCTGCCCCGCAAAAGTCATGGTGGGGGAGTAGCTCGGATGAGTTGGCTACACCCCTGTCGCGACAAAATTCACCGCGTGTGGCTGCGCACTCTGGCGCCGCGCCAGCAACTAGGCGCTCAGTCCGCAGCTCTGTAATGCGCGCTGAGCTTAGGGAAGTAGTGACTACTCAAGCCAAGTGCGAGCGAGTACCCGATGACGAATTCCTCGCTCAGCCCTTCTGATTTCATGATTCTCAAGGGGCCTTGGACGCGCCCACGTCCTGCACCACGGGCGGCGCCCTGGCCGATTTCCGTTTCCCACATCAACATCGAGGTGAATTGGGCATGTAGATCGGCGCTCAGTGGAGGTGTTTCGGCGTCGGTTCGTGCGTTGTATGCCTGCACCGCCGTTGCCCAACCCACGAGCTCCGGGGTGAATCCGAATTCGATGACCACAAGAACTCCGTCGATCGCGTAGCGGCTGACCTGAGCTAGACCATCGACAGTGGGATGAACCGCCACAACTGGCCCTTGCGCACGACCACCGGCATATGTCCTGGTCAGGAATCTTTGAGGGCCGGCTAGTCGGAGAGTGTTGGCGTCCGCCTGGTCCAGGGTGTGAGCGTCCGGGAAGAGACCAACGCGCTTCGTAAAGTTTGTGCGTTCGGCCATCCAATGTTCCAGATTGTCGGCGGCCTGCTGATCAGGAGCTTCACCGGCCGCACGGCTAAAGGGGAGCCATGCTCCAGATTGCCGAACCTGTGCGTGCATTTCCCGAATTTAGCGCGTGTCAGCCGCACTCGACAGGTTTCGGATGATGCAGATAGCCAAGGACGCCGCCGGCACGAGCCCAGCGGCGTCCTCGTCTTCAGCTATTGGGCAGAACCCCGGTTATGGGGACGTTGAATGGTCGCGCACGTAAACCTCGACCGCTTCTCGCATGAGATCGCTCGGCCTGCGGTGTTGCACCTTCGCCAACGCGTCAACATTTGCACTCAGCTTAGGAGAGAGCCTGAACTGACGTACCGGGGAAGTGCCGGCCTTGCCCTTACCAGCGAGAGATGGTCGGCCAACTCCGGCCCGCGCAAGGACTTCGCGTCCGGATTTCGCGGCCTCGGCGCCACTCTTGGTGGTTTCGGGGTTGACGGGCAGTATTTCCATGTCGTTTTCTGCCCACGCGGAAACAGCGTCGTAGTCGATGTTGTCGTAGTCGATTTTCTTGTCGGTGTTCATGTCGTATGCCTCCCGCGAATGCGGTGATGGGTGTTCTGGGTCGCGTCTGGGTTGCTTGTGCTGTCTAGCTGGGTGGTACGCATCAGGTGTCACTTTTTCATGCGATCGAGGATCTTCTGCCTGGCCTCCATCGCGTGGAAGACGTAAACAGTGTCTGGTTCTTCCACCCAGACCATCACTTCGAGCAATGGTCCCCCCATCTGCCTAGGTGGGCCGATGTACAACTTCGGGGGAATGGGGTTGGGTCCTCGAGGTTCCAGGGTTTCCTCGTGGATGGCGTTCAACATGGCATGTATCCCGTCTTCCGGATCAATTTCATGCCTGTCGGCGCTCTTGCCCCATGTGAAACCCATACCAGTATTGTACTACAAAATCACGAATCTGTACTACAAAATTAATTGAAGTGCCTCGCCTGAATGCTCAACTCGATCGTGACGTCCGTACTGCGGCCAAATGTTGTGCGAAGGATGCCCGGGCGGCTGCTCGGGTCGCCGATGAGGCTTGTGCAGCGTCTCGACGTGCCAGTTCGGCCTGGAGTTCGGCAATTTCCCTGCGGCGGAACTCGTCAGCCTGAGCGCGCTTCTCGCTAGGCGAGGGCCCAGTCCAATCGAGTTGCGAGAGTTTGAACCGCAGGAACGCTGCCGGGGATGTGATTTCGCTGGCTGTGGGCCATATCTGGCCGTTGTCGGCGGTGTGCCGTGAGAGGGCCTGGGCGATGTCTCGCCCGGTCCAGCGGGTGGGGTCGATGCCGGCCGCATGTATTCCGTCTGCGATGACTCCGATGTGGCTCGAAATGTTGAAAACCGGTGCGTGGGCTGCAAGCGCTGCGGCAGCTCGCTGCAATTCGATTGGTCGGTGGGTGTTGGTGGAGATGGTTTTCCTCGCGCGTGCGCGTTGGTGAGAACTTCCTACGGAAGAAAAAGAACTAACAAGAGCACTTGAAGATAGGGGGTCACGGTGGGTTCGTATCGAGCTTCGGCTGGCAGTGGCCTTGGTGCGCTCGCGCGGGGTGATGTTGCTCGGGCAAATTGCTGCTGCGCGAACAACGGTGCGAGTGCGCCGGCCGCGGCGAGGGCGTTCGAGCGGGGGAGTGGCCATCACTACGGACTTCGGTGAGGAGAGCGACCAGGTCGACGCAGCCTTGTGCTGACGGCCTCCGTGATGTGCTTCCGCGGCCATGTACTCCGACGTCGACAGGGTTCGTCCTCTGGCATGTTCGACGCCCATTGCGAGGGCTTTGAGTACGCGGCGTGACCGCATGATTGTGCTGTTGGATGCCCCTGCATGCTCGGCGATCACGGCTTTCGACGCGGTAACTCCGCGGCCGGTGCGGGTTTCTGCGAAACGGGCGTGTGCGTTGGCGCATGCCATGAGGGTGTCGACAGCGATGCGGTTCGCGGCAAGTGCAGCGCGGCCGTGTTCGGTTTCTGTGACCTGGTGCCGGAGTTGACGCAGCCATTCGGTGCGGCCGGACCAGATGGGAACGCGGGACTGTTCGGAAGGCTCGACGGGGAGGGCCCACGAGGTGCCTCGCTGGCCGCTCTCGGCGTTGAACTTTTCGAGCTGTTCGACGCGTTCTTTTGCGATGCGGACCGTCTCGGCCCATTCGGCGTCGACGTCGTTTATCGCCGAATGAGCAGTGCTTTCGACGGCGCTGTCGGTGTGCGACGCGCCGAACGAATCACTTTTGATAACTGTTGTACCTGGTTCAGGGTGTGAGCTACCCTGAGACAAGACCTGCACGGTTTTGTCCCTTCGGGGAAATGCAGTACCGAAGTTGAAGCTCCACACTTCTTCTTCACCAGTTACGACCGGAGCCCGGCCAGGCTCTCGCTTAACTCGACGAACTTGGTTCACAAACCCCCGCAAGGGGGTTTCGTCGTTTCTGGGGTTGTACTGCGTCTATGGAGTTAGGTATCGAGGTCTTTCACGGTGTGCACTCGCTGCTGTGTGGTGCCTTTCTGAAGATGGGTATAGCCACCCCACATCACAGCACGTGCAAGCTCTGTCATCGGTGAGCCACGCGGGAGCGAATTTCGCCATCGGGGCAGCTCAGGCCCCTGTCCGTGGATGGTGTATATGCGGCTGTTCACTGGGCACCTCGCAGTGAGAGGGTCATTCCTGCCAGCCCGACCAGGCCCATGACAGTCGCGAGAATCAGAGACGTCATCGAGCGCCTACAGGTGCATTCGCGTGGCGATCGAGGATCCCGCGCAGAACTGACGCGACGACGCGGATCTGCTCGACCGATGCAGTTTCCGGATCGGAGGCGACGAGATCGGCGGTGTCGAGGACCGGTAGGAATCCGTGCTCCGCGTGAGCGGGGGAGAGGATCAACGGACCGTACGTGTTGACCAGCTCGTCGAGTTCCATCACGGCGAGGGGTGCTGTTCCGGTGAGTAGTCGGGCTTTCAGGCCGTCACCGACACTGAGGATTGCCCAGGTGCGCCCTTCGAGGTCCGATGCAATCTGGTGGCTCATGCTGCCTTCCGATCACGTGATTCGAGCTGGCGTGCCCATGCGGTGCCGGCCTGGTGGACGTAGGTCGCTGCATCCTCTTCGGGATGGCATTCGAGGATCGCTTCGAGGGCGGCGAGGATGACCTCAAGCCCTCCGAATTCGCGTCCCGCGAGGTGGTCGCGGGCATCGACACAGGTGTCGGCGAGTGCGGTCCACACCAACTCCAGGGCTCGCGAGTGCGCCGAGGCGAGCCCAGCAACGGAGAGGGTTTCGATGGCGGACCACTGCTCGGCCGTCGCTGTTTGCGTAGCCATCGCGCGGCAGGCGTTCGCTGCCTGATCTGCTGCGATAGGGGGGAAGTCGGGTATCGCGGTCGCCAGACCCCATGTCGGGTCGGCGTAGAGGTCGGCGAACCAGGACCACCGGTGTGCCGCTACGTGAGCATCGCTGGCCGGGGGCTCGAGGAGGCCCTGTGCGTATGCCTCCAACAGTGCGGAGGGGGAGTAGTTCGTCATGCTGCCTCGAACAACGCGAGCTGCACGGCAGGTCGGGCCGGTGCGGGCACAGGGGCGGGGGCAGCAGTCAGGATCGCTGCCTTCGGCTTCACGCACGCTCGGCGTGTACTTCTGGGCTTCTTGGATCGTTTCGTGCGGCCTCGCGCAACAGCGAACTCCTCGACCTTTTCAGGCAGAACCTCTCGCCCATCGACGGTGAAGAGTCGGGCAGCCTGAATCTGCTCGCGGACCGTTTCGCCGGCAGCGAGCCTGTTCTCGAGGTCAGCGGTGCACTGGGCGAGTAGCGGGCAGACCGAGCATGCGGCCATTGCTCGCTTCCACGGGGCGGACTGATTGCCGTTGACTGTCCAGCCCGTCCCTTTTCCTGCGCATAATCCTTGATCTGCCCGCGTTTGAGTCATCGGCGCACTGCCACGGCTTTCCAGTTCTGTGGCGATGTTGCGCAATGTCGGGCAGCGACGCATCTGAGCTGAATAGACGAAACCGCATCGTGTGCAGCGTCCTTCGCCGGTGTGCGTGGCGGCGATCGCCCGCAGCTTCGTGGTCGAGTAGCGGGCGAGGGCGGATGTCTTGGCGTGCGGCCGTGTATCGCCGATGGACAGCTCGCGGAGTGCGTCGGCGACGGACGGGCAGAGAGGAAGTGCCTGGGTGTAGGTGAAGTCGCAGGCCGTGCACGAGGTGTGGTCGGCGTTCGGGCGATGTGTGGCAAGAATCTCGCGGGGATGGCCACCGGCAGCGCGGCCGGAGCCTTCGATTTCTGCTCGTGGGGCATGGAATTGGGCATCAGCTAGGCGAACGGCCCTAGCGCCATCTAACGTGTTCATTGCAGGTCCTCACATATCTGCATGGGATTGTCGGGGGGCTAACCCTTCAGTCCCGCTGGCTGATCCGACTGTGGCTAAACAGTTGGCGGCTGGACGGTCCCCTGACTGCGGCTAACAGTCAGGGGGCCGATCACATCAGTTCATTCCCTTTCCCCCCAGTTGCACATTTCGGCTTGGTTGCCGTGAGATCATCACGTCTAAACCTAGACGACATTGTTAAGTTATGTGCGAATGCTAATCCCGGGAGTGCATGGTGTCTAGTGAATCTGTAGGCGGTGCGATGAAAAGGGTGAGCGTGAGTCGACGTGTGCTGCGTGGCTTCCAGCCCTCGCGCCTGGTCAAACTCCGCCAGACTCGGGGCCTGACGCGCCCCGAACTCGCCCGCCTCGCCGATGTGTCCTTGCAGACCATCCACAAATGGGAATCCGGCAGTCAGTCCCCTCAGATCGACGTCTTGATGCGTGTCGTTGGTGTTCTGGGTACGACGGTTTCCGACCTCGTCGACATCAAGCCGGAGGATCGCTACCCCGGTGATTGGCGCGTGATTCGGGGTCTGACGCAGCCCGAATTGGGTGCGCGAGCAGGTATCAGCACGTCTATGGTCGGTGCGATCGAGCGCGGTGATTCCCGCCTTACCGACCACTTCGCGGAGAAGCTCGCCGAGGCTTTGGAGATCCCGGAAACCGAGCTTCGAGCGAGCTTCGAGCGGGTTCGGAGCCGTCCGCCGGGAACCCCGGCGTAAGTGCGTCGCTCCCTCCGTTAGCCGTCCCACTGCCCGCCTCTCTCGCCGAAATCCCCGCCCTGACGTTGGCAAGCGTAAGTCCGGCAGCTTTCAATCGCAAGTTGCTAACGTTTTATGCGATTGCGAGGATAGATGGGTGTGGGGATGGCTTAATGGTTTCGTCAAGTCGGCGAGGCACCGAGACTGAAAGGTTGGGCGGCGTAATGAGCAGCACTTTTGCTGACCGGCTCCGTTACCTGTTCGAGAATGTTCACCCGAGAAGTCGCGGACCGTACACGCAGACCGAAATCGTCGACATGCTCCGTTTCGGCGGCAGCAAGATGACCACCGGGTACATGTCGCAGCTGCTCAGCGGCAAGCGAACCTCGCCTGGGCTGGACGTCGTTCGAGACATCTGTGGAGTGTTTCGGGTGCCGATGGACTATTTCGGTGACGAAGAAACGTACGAAGCGGTCAAAGACCAGATTTCGTTTATTCAAGGTCTGCGTGATTCGACTGACGGGTACGTCGCTGCCCGCACGTACGACCCGTTCCGCAGGCTGGCCAGTCGAGACAGTGAAGACGACGACTAAACGATCGCGATGTACGTAAGTCCTGCTGCGATTGCCCCTGCGATAGCTCCTGCAACGACCTGACTCTTTGTATGGTCCCCAAGGTGAATCCGAGACCATCCGATCACCGGTGTGAGTGCCAGCGCCAAGTACCACCACGGCGAGACCGACAGAGCAAGGACCACTGCAATCGCAGCTGAGGCACCGGCATGGCCACTGACTTTCCAATGAAAAACGCTCGTGATCACGGCTGCGACGGCCAACGCGGCCAGGCCCGAGGCGAGGAACGCAATCATCTCGATTGGTGCACCAGCGACGATTTGGACGACCAGCGCACCTCCGGTGACGACCAGCAGCGATGCAATCAACATGTGGCGTTCGTTGATTCTGGTGACGTGATGATCGCTGATCTTGGCCCGGCGCATCCCTACGAGGATGAACACCATCGGAACGACACCGCCGAAGATCGCCACGAACACTCCCCAGCCAGGTGCACCGACAGCCACGCCGATGATCAGCGAGGCGACAATGTTGAGAACCCACGGCGCCCCGACCTCAGTAATTGCGCGCGCGGCTTTGTCGGCCGTGGTGCGAGGTTCTTGGGTGGAGATGTCTGTCATTGTCCTGCGCCCGTCTTTCGTTCGTCATCAATCGCAATTTGATATGCGCGGCCTAGTGTCGCCGCCCAGTCAGTATCAGTCGTCTCGGCGTCGGGAAAGAAACTGTTGTATCCGAGTCCGTCGGCGACACGTCCGTTGACGAGCCAGTCCGCGATTGCCGATGCTGCGACCTCCGGCGGGAGGTGAGTGCCGGCCGGCAGTGCGCTGTGTTCGACCTCCAGGCTCAGTGCATCGAGGACTTCGGCAGCCTTGTCGTCGGTTCGTTCGCCAGCGCTGCTGCCTGCGGGTGAGCCGCGCTCGGCGCCGGGCCATCGCCTCAGCATCTCCGTACGCAAAGGCGTGAACTGTTCGAGTGGGCGCTTGGCTCCGAGCCAGTTCAATATCAGCGCGCCAGCCATTCCGGTGCCGAGGAACAAGACGCCGGACACGGCAAGCAGCCGAGCGATGGCGAATGGTGTGGGTGTCGGCTCGATGAATCCGTATCGCGCGGCGACGAGGTATCCGATCCGCACCGCGGCGTAGGCCGTGAGAATCGCCGCACCCGGAGTGACCAGGAGCAAGGCTCGTCCGGTGACAGTTCTCCGATCGGCCTGACTGATGGCGACGACGGTGATCATCAGCGCAACGAGGAACGGGTAGGCCATCCCGAAGATCAATCCTTCGGCGAAGCCGGGAAGGTATGCGTACTCGTTGTCGAAGGTGAGTGCGTCGACGCCCGCCGGCCACGGCTGGCTGAAGAAGAAGATGTACGCCAGAGCTGTGGTGATCACCGAGACCGTGACGTGCCACCGAACAAGCGTTTTGCGGTGTCCGGCTTTGCTTGTCACATCAGTGAAGCCGATCGCACTACCAACACAGATTCCGCAGACCATCAGCATCTTGATGGCAGCGGGAGCGCTGTCGCCGAATGCGTCGGCGACGAACAGTTCCACGGATCGGGTGTTGAGAAGCATGTGGATCGACATGCACATAAGGCCGATGAAGGCGCCTATCAGGGTCAGTGACCGCCGAAACCACCATCGGTGGAGCCGTGTTGCCGCGACGACGGCCAAGAGCAGAGCGGCGAGTGCAGTGATCAACCGAACGCCTCGTCGAGACGCGAACGGATTCCTGGGCTGCGATTAATGTGCCGGCCACTTTTCAGTCGGCGCAGAAGAAGATTTCCGAAGGCTTCGGCATCGGCTTCCTCCTGAGACCTCGTGTCATCGCAGTCGCGCTGAAGCATCAACATTGCGAGGTCATGACTTTCTGGGGGGAGGGCTTCGATCGCGACGTCGATCGCGGGCCTTCCGATGTGTCCAAGAGCGATGTGGCCCAGCTCGTGGGCGATCGTTCGCTCGCGAGCGTGGACCCAGCTGGCATATTTCACTTCATCATGGTCGGAATGTCTGCACCATTGGCCGAAAACACGGGCGGGCAGATCGGGGCCTTCGCTGATGACCAGAGGGCGACCGCGGTCGCGTGCGAGTGCTTCGGCCAGGCCGGTCAACGACCTCAGTTCGTCACCTTCGGCGATGCGGAACAGACGGTCGACCGCGCGAGCCACCGTTGAGTTATCTGTCACTTCACGAGCCTCCTAACGGTCAGGCAATCTGTCCCCGACTACGTAACGGTAGTGGTCGGTTTGTGAATTTCGTAGTTGGGGTGAACCCCTCGGATGCTCGGCTGTTCGTCGCCGGAAGACGCCATACCGCGTAGTTCGTTTGACGCACTAGGGTCTACGCAATGTCGATTAGCTTGCGTCCATCCCGCCGAGGTACAGCGTGTGCAGCCATAGCGGCAGGTGCTTTCTTGCTGACGGCCAGTGCCCTCACACCGACCTACGTTGCGAACCAGCTCGTGAAGATCCCGCTGAGTATCGAGGCAGCCACCGTCTCGACCGGAACCGCCGAGTTGCTCGACGCCGGCGCCCTTGCCAAGGGAAAGCTGGTCATCGACCCGGCTGTGCCGATCACCGTCAACCAACTCGTCACCGTTCAAGAGCCCTCGAACGCCGACGTCGTGACATTGCAATCCGCGGTGCAGATGACGCGCGACGACCGGTCAGGTCAGGCCGCGATCGTCAACGCGAGCGTCGACCTGGTCACTGTCGATCGGCGCACCGCAACCGCCGTCGACGAGCCGGTCGGCTCCATCCAGGGTTCGGCGGACAAGCCCGCAGACCCGGTCGAACACGAGGGCTACCAGTTCAAGTTCCCCTTCGACACCCAGAAACAGTCCTATCCCTACTTCGACACCACACTGCGCGAAACCCGCGACATGGATTTCGTCGAAGAGGCAGAGCTCGAAGGTCTGCCCGTCTACCGATTCCATCAGGAGATCGAACCGACCCTGATCAGTGGAACGGTTTCCCTACCTGCATCCGACCTGGGACGCGAAGGTACCGCGCCGGTGACGTTGAAGCGCTTCTACGGCATCACCCGTGACCTGTGGGTCGAGCCGGTCACCGGAGGTGTGGTCCAGGTCGAGCAGCACTACCGCCAGTACCTGGGCACCGACGTCAACGATCCGCAGGCGATCACCATCATCGACGTAGTCCCGAACTTCGACCCCCAAACCCTCACTGAGCAGGTCGCATTCACATCCAAGTACAAGCGCCTCATCCAATGGGGAACCGTGTACGGTCCGATCCTCGGTGGCGTGACGGGTGCACTTCTCCTCGCGGGCGGAATCTATCTCGGGGCGACATCGGGAAGGCGCCGGGAAACCCCGACGAACGAACCCCGGCAGACCTCGCAGGAGTTGGCCGACGCCACGTTGTCCTGACTCGTCACGTTCACCAACGCCCGCCCCGAGCACTCGGGGCGGGCGTTTTGTGTTCAGCTCTCAATGACGTCGAAAAAATGTGCATCTACCTGGTAAGACGACACGTCCCCCTCAGGTGGATTTCCTATTGGGTGTCTCGCAGCTCTGCATACGCGGCTTGAGCCTTGGGAAGGGCCGCGGCGTATTCGGAAGCCGACGTCTCCCCGTTCTTGTAGAAGTGCTCTTTCTCGTTGTAGCCCCGCGGATCTGCATGCTGAACGGCCAACGCGTACGCGACCGAATCACTGGCGGAGATCGAGATGGACGCAGTGTTGTCCATGAAGGTGTTCGTAGCAGCGCGGACGGCATCGGCGGAGTCAGCTCCGGTGTTGTACCGGAAGCGCCAACCGAAGATGTCTCGAATGTCCGTGGCCGGTGCGGCCATCGACAACCCCGAGGTCCAACCGGTTTCTGCTGCACCCGCGAGAAGGGCGGCGCGGGCCTGATCGGGTGATCCGCCGCGGCCCTCCACCGTCGCAACGATGACTTCCGCGTTGTCACGTTCGATCTTGGCGCCGAGATCGCTGATTGCCTCAGCGCCGAACGGTGAGACCGTGGTGGTCGGCGCGCTGGTCGAGGTGGTCGACGTTGTGGCAGTGGGCGACTCGTCACTACCGCACGCCGTCAGTCCGACAGCGAGGCCAGCAGTGATCAGCGCTGCGATGACGCTCTTTCGGTACAAGGGTCCTCCAGTGAATCAGTAGCGGATGTCGTCGATGAGCCAGCGGTCGCCTTCTCTGACGAGGGTGACCCAGACCGTGGTGTCAGGTTCGACCGTAGTGGTGCTGGTTCCCACGATCGCGGTCTGCTTGACGGTGGCCACTCGCTGGACGCTGGTGTCGGTGTCGTCAGGGCAACCGGAGCATTCGACACTGACGTCGGCAATGATCTTCGCTTCCTGCCGGCCCCACTCCGCCCACTGCACGCTCGGGCCACGTTCGGTGTGGGCGTCGATGATCATGCGATCGGCGAGCTTGGCCGTCAGCCAGGACCGTGCGCGTCCGTACGCGTCGTTCTGCGTCGCATCAATGGACGGGTACCAGGTGAAGGCCACAGTCAGACCCTGGCGCGCCACTTCTTCCGCCACATGAGCCGCAGCCGGCCGTTCGACGGTCTCGACATCGGTAGGCACCGTGGTGGTCGCGGCGCCCGACGACGTCGTCGACGGTGTCGCCGTTGTCGGTATGGCTTCACCGTCACTGGTCCGGGAAAGGAACGAATAGACCACGAGACCGACGACGGCAACCACCAGCACCGCCACGACGAGCTTTCGGACTGTCATCTGCCTCTTCTTCCTCATGAAATATGCCGTTTAGCAGGGTAAATGACACGTCCCCTCAATCACGAAGGGGTGTCCGGCTTGAAGAGCACTCCACCCGGTAGTGCCGAAGCTGAAGCGCTCAGGCGGACGCACTCAGCGGTGACGGTCTGCCGGCGGCAGCGAAATCCTCTCGATGCCGACCAAAAATGCCACCTGAACAGGGAAGACGACACGTCCCCCTACATCACGCGACGGGCCTTCATTCCGGACTGGAGGGGAGCTTCCTTCACGACATCACCGGTCGTCGGAGCGTGAACCATCTGACCGTTACCGGCGTAGATTCCCACGTGACCGGGACCGCTCGCCTCCCACCCTCCGAAGACCAAGTCCCCGGGCTGAGCCTGGTCGATCGGGATCTCGACGCCGACCGTCCATTGCTGTTCCGAGGTCCGGGGGAGTGAGACCTTGCCCGCGCTGGCCGCATAGACCGCGTAGGACGTCAGGCCGGAGCAGTCGAACCCACCACCCGTCGGTCCTCCAGTGCCACCGCCGCCCCACACGTACGGCGTACCGAGATACTCCCGCGCCGCACTGACTACCTGCGCATTTCCGCCCGTCGTCGTGGGGACGAACCGGCCGCGTGAATTCGGATTGGTAAAAGTCGCACGAGCTGCGGTGATCTTGGCGACGTAGTTCTGGGTCTCGGCGTACGGCGGGATTCCGTTGAACTGCTGAACGGCGCCGGGGCCGGCGTTGTACGCGGCGAGCGTCAACTCGATCGGGTCGCCCGGGATCCCGGACACGTCCTGGTGAAGTGCGCACATGAACTCTGCCTGCGACATGACCGCATCGCCGATCGAGTTGGGGTCGATCTTCCCGTCTCCGTCGTGATCCTTGCCCCACGTCGCCCACGTACCGGGCATGAACTGAGCGGGCCCCATCGCCCCGCTGGGCGATACAGGGGCGCTCGCTCCGTGGCGGAATCCGTTCTCCTGCTGGAGCTGTGCAGCCAACAGAGGAGAGTCGATCTCCGCGCACACACTCCCGGCCTTGCGAAGCCAGGGCTCGAACTCGGCCGGCACGATGTTGAACGCCAATTCGCCGCCGCCGGCCACACCGAAGCCAGCGCAATCGGCCGAGGATCGCGCCGAAATGATCTGCACATTGCTGCTGCTCGCGACATCGGCGACCGGGGCACCGCCGTCGCTGCTCTGACGAGCGATGTCAGGAAGGACACTGACGGGGTCGAGGGCGGTCCCGCCCTGCATCTTTCCGCCTTCCCAATACTCGAAATGCAGGTGAGGCCCTGTCGACGAGCCCGCGTTTCCGATATTGGCGATGTGATCGCCGGCCTTGACGTGCTGGCCCGTCTTGACGAGGACACCGTCGGCGAACATGTGGCCATAGACCGTGCTCACAGGCTTGCCGCCGACATTCGAGTCGATGACCACCCAGTTCTCGAACCCGACGCCCGGCCCCTCCCCGGACGATCCCGCTGCAACGACATTGCCATCGAGGGCAGCGAGGATCGGCGTGCCGACGGGGCCGGCCAAGTCCACCCCGCGGTGCTGCGCGTTCCAGCGCTCACCGAAACCCGAGGTGAAGGTAGCGGTGCCGGGCTTGACCGGCATCTGAATCGGCCCGGCCACCGCCAACTCTGCACCGCCAACGGCCGGCGCACCGTCGCCATTGCTCGATCGGGAACCGCTGTCACTGCTCGTCGAGGTGGCGCTGCGGCAGGCATCGCGCGGAATGACCGGCGCTCCCGCAGAACATGCAGAGGTACCGACGACGACGGACGCAGCGCCGACCAACAGAATCGCCCGCTGAAGGCTGCTCGTCTTCACAGTCCACCCGGAATCGGGGTGTCGAGGTCCGGGATCGGAATCGGACCGGGCACCGGGGTCGGCGCATCGGCAGTGGTGGGCGCCGGCTCGTCGAGATCGCGAGTCGGTGTCGGCGTGGACGTGGCAGGAACCGACGACGAGGACGGTTGCGGCGCTGTCGTTTCGGTCTGTCGTGTCGTCGACGGCGATGTGCTCGGCGTGGCCGTGGACGTCGCCGGGGTGATTCTCTCGACCTTGGACAAGTCCAGCGTCGGAAGAGGGGATCCGACCACCCACCGCTTGCCTCCGCTGGTCTCGTCGACAGCGAGTGAGATCCGCATATCTCCGGCTTGCGTCGGAACGGTCACCTCAGCGGTACGCGCACCGTCCGGACCGTCCGAGAGAGTGCTGACCGTCGGGCCGGTGATGACAACGGGTGTTCGTGGCCGCGCAGCCACGACGTACTCACCAGGCTTGGTGGATGTGTAGCGCCCGATCGCGCTGGTCCACTTCGCATCCGAGGCGGTGATGTTGACGAACTCTCGTGCGTACGCCATCGCGGTTGCCGGCGCGTTGGCTGCCACCCAGGTTGCGCTTTTGGCGGCCACCAGAGATTCGCTCACCTCAAAGAGGTCGTAGCTGATCGAATCCGCCTGCGCGACAGGTTCAGTGGAGGTCTTTGATTCCTGCGCTGCCGTGGCAGGTTGTGGGTTCTCTCCGAACACCGCGCCCAAGGCGAACAGAAACGCCATAGCGGCGATCACGGCGATTGCCAGATTGGTGCGGGAGTAGAGCACCCACCGGCGGATCGGCGCGAGGACAGGATTGGTTCCCGACTGAGACATCAGATGTACCGGTCTCTCGTAGGTGTCTCTCGTGTGGTCGTGCCGGGCGCAGCAGCGTTCCAGACCCGCGCGCTCGGTGCCGAACTCGTCGACCGATTGCGGGGGGCTGAGGGGGCGGTCTGGCTCGTCGAATGCTTGTCGCGGGCGGGCGGTGTGTAGACCTTCATCGGTGCGATGGCTGAGCGGTCACCACCGTCCCAGCGTTGTCCGACGCTGGCGGTCAGAAGATCCTTGCGCGCCTTGCGTTCTTGGAGCTGGCTGTTGACCTCGTCCTGGTCGAGGATTCGCCACGCACTCGCGCCGGCCCTGACTGCGCGGTCGGCGTCTTTGCTGTCCACGCCTCCCTTGGCGCCGTTGCCTCGCGCCAGGTCGCGGCTGGCGACAGCCGCAATCCCGGCGATTCGTGCATCGCGTTCTGTTGCGGTGTTGGCCGCCTGACCCAGACGACCTGCCCGGCCCAGGCCCTGCGCCTTCCGGGCGTCTGCACGGGACTGCGTCAGTGCCTGTTGTCGACGGTTGTTGAGCGCGCGGCCTTCCGGTCGAGCCACTGATGTCGACGTTGCATCTCCCGAGTCGTCCTCGGCGCCACGTCCTCCGCGGCGGGCGAAGCGTTCGGCGGCTTTCTCTGCGATGGCCTGTGTCGGCCCTCCGACCGCGAAACTCGCAGCGTTGAATGCCTTGTGTTTGAGGGACTTCTTCGCGTTGCGGGCCTTGCGGTTGACCATGCTCGCGCTGTTCTGCGAGAACGTCTGACTCATGCGTTTGAACGGACGCATGATTGCCCAGCAGACGACGGTGAGTATCACCATGAACCACAACCGCCAGGACCCGTCGACCGAGCCGTTGGCGTTGACGTACAGCTGGACCAGAGCCATCAAGTACAGGGCGACGATGACGGACCCGGCGACGCCCCACATGTAGGCCGTGCCGAGCATGCGCAGGATGCGGGCAAGCCATCCGGCGGCAGCGATCGCAAAGGGAATCCACACGGGGGAGAACAACACTGCAAACCGGATCGACAGCAGCGCTACTAGTTTCAGGAGAGATGCGCCGATCCACAGCAGCGCCGGCATGCTCATCTTGATCATGGCCATGAAGCCAGTGGACGTGCGGCCGGAATCCTTACCTTGGAACTGGCGATAGGAAAGCTGATAGTCCGAGTCCAGTTTCTCGACGATGTTCTCGAACTTGTCGGCTTTCTCCTCGGCGAGTTTTTCCTGTGCCTTCGGATCGTCCTTCACTTCTTGCTGCTGCTCGTAGGTGAACGCCAGAGCGTCTCGTAGATCTGGCCCGAGCTTGGCGGTGTCTTCCGGGTCGTAGTTCGTGCCAAACCAGCCCTTGCGCCAGTCCGGGAGGAAAATCTTGTCGATCAGTACGTTTCGCGGATCGGTGCTACCTCCGGCCAGCGTGCCGCCATCCGACGAGTCACCGAACTGCACCGAGAAAATCTGATCCTGGGTCTCGGTGATCAAGGAACCGAAGGTGTCGTCTGCCACCTCGAGTGCCTTCTGGGGAGCGCCGACCATCAGAGCGCCGAGAGCCAACCCCGCAGCCGCGATACCCACAGTTTTGGTGACGCCGGCAGCATCGGCGCGCAGTGCCTTCCACAGGATCATGGCGGTAACCAGAATCAGAGCGATTCCCAGCCACTCCCCGTAAATGCCCCGCATGCCTTCGGTGATCGCGAAAACGATCTGATCGAACTTGCCCAATGCCGATTCGACGCCGGCGTCCTCAGCGGCCTGCCCGGTCTTGGTCTGGTCGTCGAGCCAGAACGCGGCGGCTGCCATCGACTTGCCGATCGTCAGGAAGGTGTTGCCCAACGTGGTGTCGCCGACAGCGCCGGGAGCGCGGACCAGGTCTTCACCGCAACCGAGGTCGTAGGTGTGCCACTTGAGCCCAGCCCACCCATACGTTTCGTAACCCGTCCCACCCGAGGACGAACGTTCAGCGCTGGTCGAATCGAACGTGGTCTCGAGGACCTCGTTCGGAAACTCCGGTGACGGAACGTCCTTGCAGTCGAAACCGCCGGCGGACGCGATGCCACCACCGAATCCGATCAGGGAGACGGACGCGAGTATCAACACCACCAGAACACGCCCCACAAGCCCCGTACGCCACCCGGAACGGCGCGATGCCGTAGACCTCCCGGACTGCACGCTCCGGCGCTTCAGCGGGCTCATACCGCCGTCCCCATCGCTGTGCGAGTGGCGCGAGAATCGAGGGCCTCGAAGACGTGCGACATATGCACGAAATGCGTCCAGTCCGAGCGGATCAGTTCGATGTCGTCGGCCATCTTCACGATGAAGCGGCGCGCCTGGTCCAAGTGCTCGGTGTTGGTGTCCTCGTCGAGGGTGTCCTCGCCGCCGCCGCCGAGATCAGCCAAGAGCGCCTCGTAGCCCTCTCCGGCCGGAAGGTTCAGCAGTTTCAGCGCGCCCTCGATGGCGTGAGCGTTGCCCCCGAGGTCGCCGATGATGACTTCGTAGGTCAGCGCTGATTTGTCGTCGCTGCCATCGACTCCGAGGTAGTCGTCGGGAAGCTGCGAGCACACCAGCGCACGAACCTTGAACTTTCGGCTGTCACGCGCAATCCGCAGGTTCAGCGTGCGGCCGGCACCGGTCTGTTCGAGATATTTGTTCTCGTCGAGGAAGAGCACCTTGCGCTCGTAACGCGGCAGCTCGTAGACGAGACGGTTCGCAAGCCATGCAGCCATGTGCATCAACGGCCCAGCCATCCGCTGTTGCGGAGTCCACTGCGAGGCATCCGAGCCCAGCGGCGGAAGTTGCAGACCAGGCATCGTCAGCACCGTGAGGCGAATCTTGTCGTTGACGAAATCGTCCACGTCGCCGACCGTTCCCTCCTCCGGGAACAACACGCGGGCCTCTGACAGGTCGGACATCATGGCCAGGTCCTGGTGCACGCTCTTCGCGCACGAACGCAGATCGACGTTGTCGTCATTGCGGCCGATGAGGTCGATAGCAGCGAGAACCTCGCGCAGGTTGTGGTGCCGCTCGCCGCCGACCATGTTCGCTGCCGTCTGGAGCACCGTTTCGGTCCACTCGTGTTCGAGTCTGGCGGGGGTGAGCATCATCTTCAGGACCGATACCGCCACCGAAATTCGCTCGGCAGCCGCGGCCCGCACATCGGCGTCGTACTGCCCCTGGGCTGCGGCCACCGGATCAGGGTCGTCTTGGTAGTCGACGCTGTGCGGGTCGTACTCCGGGTCATCGCGCCGCGGATCGAGGATCACCCGGTACGGGTTGAGCGAGCCAGGACGTGAGGTGCGGCCGGTGAGTGCCTGGACCTCCGCGATGCCTCGAAACTCGGGCAACTGGGCGAGCTTTTTGAGCGGGCCCGAAGGGTCGAGCACGACGCCGTAAGCACCGGCGCGCACCGCTTGGTAGACGAGGACACCTGCGAGGAACGTCTTACCCGATCCGGGCACTGCGACGATCGGGGTCAGGCCCGACTTGTGCTTCTTCTCGTGCGCGGCGAACAGATCCCACACCGCCGGCCGCGGTGCGATCGACGCAGTCTGACCGACCACGACACCAGTACGGTCGCCGATGCGGTCACCGACTGCGGCCATTCCGGCAGAGAGAGCTTCGACGCTCATCCGCCGGCAGTGGGCGATGTTGGCCAGCGGCTCACCCGGAATGAACTCGCGTAGGAGCTGGTACTGGCCGTGCTCTTGTTCGAGGCGGATACGCGGCGCGTACATCTCCTGCAACATCGAGACCTTTTCCTTGGCCTCTTGCGGTGTCGAACCGACCACGAGAACCCGGTACCAACCCTCGGTGCGCACCGACAAGCCCGAGTGATCTTCCTCGATGTCGGAGATGACCTGCTGCGCGCGTGCGTGCTGCTCGGCCAGTTCCTGCGGCGGGACCTGATCGTGCTCGATTGTGTAGTGGTCGAACTGTGCTTCGATCTTCGACGTCAACCGCCGAAGTCCCCGCACCGTTTGGCTCTTGGTCTTGAGCTTGATCCGCTCCGACCACTCCAGCGGTTCACCCGATGGGTCGCCGAGCACCTGCCACGGCAGCATCTTTTCCGGGATGGGGAGCGGTGCCATACGCCCGACGGTGAGAACGATCGCGTATCCGGTGTAGTCCCGACCGCCGACCTGACCGCGCACCGTCGTGTAACCGTCACCGGGAGTGAGAGCGAGGTTGGTGAGGTCTTCGAGCGTCGCGACGTCGGATTCTTCCCAGTTGCCCGCACCGGCGATGATTCCGTCCGCGTCCAGTGGCAGGCCGAGCGATGCCGATCGCAACAGCAGGTAGTCCATCTCAGCCGGTGTCGCGGGCTTGGCGTTGACGCCTTGGCCGGATAGATGCCGTTCGATGGTCGCGAGGTGATCGGCGATCGCTTTCTGCTCGTTGAGGAACGCATCACGCGCCCACTTACCTACGAGCTGAGCGATCTTCCCCAGAAGCGGCACGTCGATCACCGGAACAAGCCAGTGGCCGAGCCAATCGAGCCCTTGCGCCATCGCAGAACGCGGAGGCAACTCGATGCCCCAGTAGCGGCCCTTCTGCGTGGGGTTTCCCCACAGCATCGCGTGCTGCTGCCCACGCAAGTAGTCCGCCCACGACAGCGCGCCGGGGACGTCCGGAATCGGTTCGGCCCATGCATCATGCTTCTGCGCCCACTGGCGCACCGGCCAGGGCGTGCGCACGAGGCGTCGATGCATCCCCGTCACGCCGGACTCGGCGAGGTTGGCCAACACCATGCCCTCGTTCTGGATGTAGCGCTTCTGCCTACCGACCGGACGCATGTTCCACGGGCCGGGCGGCTGGACGAACCATGCAGTCGATTGACGGCGCGTCCGGGTGACGTTGCCTTCCACCCCAACCAGCTCCAGGCGCACCGTTTTGCGGTCCTTGTCGGCGCGCTTCTTCGCCGCAGCGGTTTGCCGGCTGAATTCCCCGTCGGTTGCGGTCTTCTTGGTGCGTTTCTTCCCGCGTCGTTTGCCCTTTCCAGCGGGTGCCGGCTCTGCTGGCGGTGTGGGGGAAAAGACGGGCGCGGGCGTTGTGATTCCAATGTCGGGAGCCTGCGACCAGGCCAACTCCCGGGGCGGTGCAATGGCCGAGGTGTCGGAGTTCGCGGCAGTCGCGTTGGGTGTGCGATTTGCCGCCATTGCTGCCGCCCACGAGGGAGGCAAAGCACCCGGCGGGACGATGGCCGGTTCGGGCTCGTCGAAGTTCGGATCGAACAGTGCGGCGATTTCGTTGTCGGGTTGCAAAGTCATCGGGAGGACTCACCTTCGATTGGTGTAGCGGCGTGCTTGCGTCCAGAGGCGCTGGAGATGGCGGGGAGGCGAAGCGTGACGGTTTGGCCGGCCTTCGGTGGGCGCGGTGCGTTCAGGTCGTTCCACGCCGCTCGAACCACGGATCGGACCGGGCGATCCGCGTTGACGACCTTGGTCACTTTCGCGGTCAGCACCACGACGATTCCGATCACCACCACGAGGGATTTGAAGCCGAGCGGAATGTGCACGATGCCGCGCGCGATGACGAAGACGATCACCATGAGGGCCGCTCCGAGTCCGAGCGCTGCATAGCGAATTCGGAACGGCAGGGTGAGCCCGGTCGGACCGAGGTAGTGCTGATCTACGCGGTGAAGCAAATCGTCGTTGTCGATCACGGTCGGCGTTCCTTCGCTCGTTGGGTGGGTGGGTCAGACGACGTCGATGCCGAACAGGCCGAGGATCCAGTTTCCGATGCCGGTCGCGGCGTTCTCGCTTTGGGCGATACCGAGAAACGCCAGGCCCACGAGGGAGAGGCCACCGACGGTGAAAACCTTCGAGAGGTTGCCTCGCAGACCGCCCATCAGGACGACGCAGGCGATCAACGCGAGGATCGTGAAGACGATGTTGTCGCCGATCCACGAACGCACACCTTTTGTGTTGACATCGGTTTGTTGCGCGAGCACATCGACGGTTCCGGGCGAACTGGTCGCCAGTTCGAGAACAGTGAACGTGAGGGACATGAGCACACTCCATTGTTGAGTTCGTTCTGTGCATCTGAATGTGGATGCGCGCGACCGTAAGTCGATTGCGGTTTTGATCTCAACGGGGTGTCTGCCACTGGAGGGGCGATTCGACGACGTTCTCCGGCGCTGCGGCGGTCAGAAACGGTCCTCCGTGGGGTTGCACGCGTAGCGGTTGACCGGGGACTGTGCAGCATCTCACTAGGGATTCAGCAACCGCGCTGTGCGCGAAAGAGATTCAGGTCGGTGTTCAGGCACGCGAAAAAGCCCCGCACAGTCGTGCGGGGCTTGCGTTTGTTATCCGATGTTGGGAGACGTCGCACACAGGTCCGATGGAATCCGAAGCGAAGCGGTCGATATGACGCGCTGACAGCGCGTCTCGTGATCGCGTTGTCGGGGCAGTGGCCGAAGGCGGTGAGAAGAAGGTGGTCGACATCTGGGGGAAAGGGGTACGCCGGGAACGCGCTCAGATGCGCGGTGAAAACAGCGTCGGATTCAGAACCGATATTCGGCGGCGATTTCGAGCGCTCGGAAAAGCGCTCCTCGGACCCATCCCCTCCGGGGCCACTCCCCCCCGGCGTTCCTTGGGGGGGAGTGTACTTCAGAATTACGCTCAGCGCCAACGCATTTCGCAACGCCCATGTCGAACGCTATATGCACCGCTCGACCTCGCGCACCGAGGACCGTTCACCGTTCATCGGTCGATACGGGTTCGGTGACGCTCACCGTACCGCTGGGAGCGCCGAACATTTCAGGCGCTCGCCACGCTCGTTGGAGCGCTGAAATGAGCGGTCGAAAGAGCGTGGGAAAACACCGCTCAACAAAGCGTTCGAGACGCTTCGAGGTAAACGCTCTTCCGAGCGCTCGCGAACACGGCCCACCGCTCTCCGATGGAGCGCCGCGCGACCACCGTGTTCAACCGTCGACGACAGCGCCGCACGTGCGGTCTGCCGAGCGCTCATCGTGGCGTGCCATCGAACGCGTTGGTAGCGGCGGCAACTGAGTGTGATCGGAAAGCGCGGAGGAAAGGGGGGACACCCCGTTGAGAAAAGTTGGGGGTTTCTGTCACTGTGCACGCAGACGCCACCCGGACGGCGTTGCGAGAACGTCGACACGAGCGAAAGGCGCAGGCGGTGAACGGAAATCAGGACCCCCTCAAGGACTGGCTGGTATCGACATACCGTGACGTCTTTGGTGATCCGAACAACGGCAATCAAGTAGGTGAAGACGGCAAGCTGACGCGCATCGGCCGTTTCACTCCGTTCTCGCCGTTCGTCGCCGTTGTCGCGGGCGTAGCTCTCTACGCTCCGCGCATCATGTCGGCAGTCGGCAACGAGACGGTCGTCGACGTGCTGGGCAAGGTTCACGGCTACCGTGTTCTGCTCGTCGTCGCCGCCGCTGTACTCGTTGTCTGCGATGTTCTGAGATACCGCACACACAAGTGGACTCAGATGCTCGAATCGGTCGTGCGGCAGGGCACCGGCAACCTCCCGAAGAAGACCACCGTCAGCTTCCCTCCGGGGACACGAGTGATCCGCCGCGCAACGATCAAAATGCATCGCGGCACCGTGATTCGGCCGAAGCAATTCGAGGAGCTGTCCCGCGCGATCGAAGCGGCGTTCCCCGGCAGTGCGAAGTGGGAGGTCAAGGTCCGTCACGAGGCGCACCAGGACCGCATCGTCGTCCGGCGGGAAACGATCACCCCGGACACACGCTCGGACCGCCAGAAGGTTCTCCAGTCGGCGCTCGAAAGCGCCTCGATCTTCAAGGACCCGAAGGTGACCGTTTCGGCACGCGATCAGGAAGGCGTAGAGACCGGATACCGCATCTCCTACGAGAAGTCGATGAACGCTGGCGCCAAGGGCTTTCAGATCAAGGTCGAGGAAGCTCTCGCCTCACTCGCGGGTCAGCACGAGTCGGGCCGCAACTGGACCACCGATTGGTACCCGGACAAGGGATACCTGACCATGCGGCTCGTTGCACCGATGCCCTCACGCGTCGATCACCCGCTCGATCTGGTCGACGAGAACCTGCGGCACCTGCCCTATGCGACCGGCATCGCCGATCGGACCATGTACTGGGACGTATCCACCAGCTCCAACAAGCCGCACTGCTTGATCGTCGGCCCGACCGGTGGCGGTAAGACGTCGGTGATCCGCACCCTGCTCACCGAAGCGGCGCGGCGCGGCATCCCTTTCGTCGGTGTCGATCCGAAGATGATCGAACTCGACGGGCTCGAGGGTTACCCCGGCTGCGGCGCGATCATCTACGACGCGCTCCGCGCAGCGATGTTCGTACGTGCCTTGCACACCGAGATGATGGCCCGCAACGCCTACATCCACCAGATGAAGATCGAGGGCTCACAACTACCGCTGATGATCGCGGTCCTGGACGAGTTCTTCATCCTCTCCGGCAAGTGGCAGCGACTGATGAAGACCGGCGACGACGAGACCAAAGAACAGCTCAAGACCCTCGACCCTCTCGGCGCATGGGCAGACCTCGCCGTCCTCGCCCGCTCCGCCGGTATCCGCCTACTGCTCGGCGTGCAGCGCCCCGACGCGTCATTGTTCGGCGGCGCGTCCGGTAACGCCCGCGACAACTTCGGCACCCGCATCAGCCTCGGCAACCTCTCCCAAGACGGTGCACTGATGATGTGGGGAGACTCCACAGTCGGCCGCGAAGTGGACGCCTCCGTCAAGGGTCGCGGCATCGCACTCGGCGACGACGGCAACCCCGTCGATGCCCAGATGTGGTGGACCCCGAACGTGGACCGTCACCCCAACAAATGGAACCAGCTCGCCGCGAGCGAGAAGGACATCATCGAGGGCCTCGCTCCCGCTGAAGCTCCACAGTTCACCTGCTACTCGTCGGAGTTGGCTGCGTTCATCGAATCCGAACGCGCGCTGGCCAAGCGAGCCCGCAAACACGGCAACGCACCCGAACCGATCGTGATCGGTACCGGCGACGACGAGAACAGCGCTGCACCAGCTCCGGATTCGGCCGCAGAGTTCGTCGCAGCCGCCAAACCCGAACAGCCGATGGACGACGACTTCGCGGACGTCATTCCCGCATCTGCTGTCGAAGCCGGAATGACCGTGCTCATCGACGACGAAAACGGCGAACTCGTGCCCGTCACTGTCGACTCGGTCGATGTCTCCCGCAACACGAAGGGCGACGTCACCAAGACGGTCCTGACCGTCGGTAGCGGACGCGTGAAGACCCGCATCACCTTCGACCCGACAGGAGTCGTCGTCCTCCCCGAACCCGACGCCGCAACAGCGCCGGTATGACCCCCTAGTTGTCCGCTTCAACCCCACCGAAAGGAACACCAATGACCCGCCGTATCTCCCAGTCGATCACCCCGACCTCCGAGGACGTCGCCGCATTGCGCGGACCGTTCGTCGCCAAGGGCGCAAACGACCCGATCATCAAGATGCTGAGGGACTACTTCAAGGATTCGGCCCCGGCATGGCTTCCCAAGCTCACCGAAGAGCAGGAGCTGACCAGCGAACGACTCGCAGAGATCCGCGAAGCCTCGACCAAGAAGCGCATCGTCATCGAAGCTCTGCCCGAAGGCAGCGCCCGCGACAAAGCGCTCGCCGAGCTGGACGCGACAGACGCCGTCGTTACGGACATGGACAACGCATTGGCCGGCGCCAGTGCCTTCGGAGTCAGCTAACGATGACGACGCTGACCGTAAATGTCGAGATCACCTCCAAGTCCACCGCCCGCGCAACTCTTCCGGACGTCAATGTCGACCCGATGGTGCTGGAAGCGACCGAGGCCAAGACGCTCTCTGCGGTGGTGCACGAGTTTCTGTCCAACATCGCGAAGGAACAGAACTCGGCCGTCGAGGTCGTCTACCAAACCGGTAAGGACACCAGGTTCCTGACGGTGGGCCCGGACGGCAAAGCGGTAGAGCGTGCGCCGAGCGCACCCTTGCCGATCGTTGAGAGCCCGATTGAACCGGCGGTGGAGACCCACTCTGCACCGCCGGTCGGTCCGGTCGTCGTAGCCGCTGAGCAGATCGCATACGAGACGGCCCCTCATCCCGTCTCAGCGCCCGCTCAGCCGAAACCGCGACCGATCCCTGCCCCTGCGCCTGCGCGTTCGGCAGAACCGATTACAGGACCGCTGACCGGTCCTCTGCCGACGCTGTCGCAACTGTCCGCGCCGCGCACCAACGCGGCGGAAAGTGAACCCGCACGGCTCGGTGTCCGGGGTCGTCTCAATGCCGTTCTCGGACTCAAGCTCGTACCGAAGTCGGACTCACCCGAGATGCGGTTGCGCGGTGCCCAGTCGACGATCGCTCGCGCACTCCCCGAGGGCGCGATGATCACCTTCGCCAACCTCAAGGGAGGCGTCGGAAAGACCCCGATGTCGATCAGTTTGGCGGAGGCGTTGGCCGAGCACCGCGGACCCGCAACTGTCACCTGCCTGGACCTGGGTGAGGTCGGTGGCAGCTTCGCTGATCGCGTGGCTGTCCCGCCGTCCGTGGACCAGGACGTGGTCAGCCTGCTGGGCGCTGTCGATGCCGCCGCATCCGATGTCCCGCCGTCCCGTGTGAAGCGGTTTCTGACTCGCCAGCCCGGCGGGTCGGACATCATCGCCGGGAGGGCGGGCGTCGACGCAGCGTTGACCTACGAGGAATCGGAAGCGCTCGGCTCGATTCTCGGTCGGCACCGCGATGTGCTCGTCGCCGACACCGGCAATTCCAGCCTCTCGGCGAGCTGGCAATGGGCGATCCGGGCATCGCACGTGGTCGTCGTTCCCGTCCCGCTGCGGCGCGACGCGGCAGTGGCGGCGCAGCGCACGCTCTCGGCGATCGCGGCGGTTCGTCCGGACGTTCTCTCCCACACGATCGTCGTCATCACTGACGGTCCGGGAGACGCACCGATGGTCGAAACGGAAGCCGTCGACGCGTTCTCCGCGCTCGGTGTCGCGGTGTGCCGGATGCCGTTCGAGCCGTTGTTCGCATCCGGCGAGCGCATCGCGCTGAGCCAGTTGCGACGCGAGACACGGGACGCGTTGACCGTGCTCGCGGCCAAGGCCGTCGACCTGATGGCGGGTGCCGTGGGCTGATGCGCTGGCACCGCCCACACCGGGCGTGCCCGTCCTACTTCGATCCGTTCGACGAAGATCCCCGGCCCTCTGAGGCCGAACCCAGATGAAAGGCGATGCTCGATGAGCAACGACATCACTACCGGTAACCGAGCTGCCCGCCGGAATTCGGGTGGTCGACACCGCAAAGTTCAGCGCCAGGCGACGAGCGCGTTGGTTGTCGCCGCAGCCCTGTCAGCCGGGATTGTGTTCGCACCGATGGCGAATGCAGCTCCGACGCAGGGCGGCACGACAGGCGGCGGCACTCAGGGCGGAACGTCGACCCAGGCTCCGCCGCCGGCCCCCGTTCAGACGGTCCCCGAGGCCCCGGCAGAACCGATCTACTGGACGGCCCCGCCGGTCCAGCAGCCCACGTACGTACCCAAGCCGGGTTACGACTACGGCAACGGTCAGTCCGTCCCGCAGCAGAACTACGTGCCCCCGATTGATCCTTCGACCTTGCACGCACCGGTGTGGGTCGAACCGGCCCCGATGTACATCGCGCCTCCCAAGACCCTGATGATCGGTGACTTCCACTTCAACCAGCCGAACTGGCTCACCGACGAGGACCTCGAGCGCACCAACAACACCTCCGAGCTGATCCGCTCCGGTGTCTCGACGATCTACCGCTCCGTCGGTGTCGAGCCGTCCCGCGCTGACCGAGTCGCTGCGGGTCAGATCACCGGCACGGTGGCGGGAGCAGGTGCCGGCGCCCTTGCGCTCGGTGTGCCCGGCGCATTGCTCGGCGGAACGATCGGTGGCTTGCAGGGTGCCGCACTCGGCGGCGTGATTCCGCTCCCGATCCCGATCCTGCCGGAGGTCACCACAGGCGTCGCCGGAACCGCGATCGGCGCCGGTATCGGCGGGCTCGTGACGGCCGTGCCCGGCGCGATCGGCGGCGGCGTCATCGGATTCGCCGCAGGCACCGCCTTCGGTGCCGGTGACGACGAAGGCCAGCCGATCGAGGTTCACCTCCCCGACGTCGACCAGCCCGTGATCACCACCTCGACCGAAGACACGCTCTCCAGCTGGGAGCAGTCAGGCCCTGTCGGTCAGGGTGCTGCCGCCGCAGTTCGTGACGTCGTCGAGGTCGCTCCGTCCATCGACCAGCAGGCCCGTGACTGGGCTGCCGAGCAGCCGGGTGGCCAGCAGGTCGTCGAGGCGATCGACAACACCCTCGAAACGTTCTTCGACGGTTCGGCAGGCACCGCTGCACAGCTGATCTCGACCGCATTCGGCCAGGGCGCTGGAGCCCCGGCCGCTGTCTGACCCCTGAAAGGTGGGCGCACACCATGAAGCTCAGTAAGCGACCCCAACGGCACCCCGCTGTCGTCGACCTTCTCGGTGGCACGCCCACCACCGCTCGGCCGGGCGGAGCTGCAAACGCAGCTTCGCCCGGCGGCTCGGTGGCCCCGAAGCCCCTGGCTGCGCCCCAGATCGCTCCAGGGGCGGAAAGCCCGCAGGACCCGCGACGGTGGAACAAGAAAGCCGTTATCGGTGGTGTAGCCGGACTCGCGGTCGTGGCAGTGATCGCCGGAACCATGTTGAACGGCGGCGGAGACCAACCCGAGAACACCGCAGCCGCGTCCACCACCACAGAGTCGGAATCGGACACCCTGCCGATCCTGGACCTGCCCGAGACGAGCACCACGCCCACTCCCGTATCTTCCGAGGTCGATGACGAATGCCGCGCTGACCGTGGGGATCAGAACAGCGGAGCGGGCGTGATCGCAGCGTGGAACCACGCCTACTACATCCAGCGCAACGCAGGCGCTGCCCGCGCACTGGCCACACCGAATTCCTCCGTCGTACCGGCCGACCAACTTCAGGGGTTCATCGACTCCGTACCCGTCGGCACCAACTACTGCATGCGCGCCAAGGCCCTGTCCGAAGACGTCTACCTCGTGGATCTGTCCGAGCTACGACCAGAGGGCGCAGAGCGCATCACCCAAACCGTCACCACCAAAAAGATCGACGGCAAGTGGTTCGTCGACGTCTTCAAATGACCGGACTCGCTAAGGAACCCCGAATGTCTCTCTCACACAACACCTTCACCAAGACCGCTGCCGTAGCTGCCGCTCTCACCGCCGCCGTGGTCCTGGTCGCGTGCGGAAGCGACGATTCCCGCGAGGCCGCATCGGTGAGCACCTCGACCAGCGGCACCATCGTCACCGACACCAGCACAGACCTCGGCAGCATCGTGATCGGTTGGGGCGAGCAACATTCCGACACCGAGATCACCACACCCAAGCCCGAGGACGTCACCGCACGCTGCACCGGACGCGGCGACGACCTGGCCGTCGACATCACAGCACCTCATGGATGGAAGATCCACGCAAAACACGGATCCCAGACACTCACCATCGAGAACACCGACCAGAATCTCCCCAGCGAGGACATCGACACCACCAACAAGTTCCTTGACGTCCTCCAATCCGTCGACTGGACCGAGACCGACCAGCTCGACATCGCAGCGACCACCGATGCACCTGCCGACTGGAAGGCCACCCACAGCGGACGCGTGTATCTGTCAGTGCATGTCGACTGCCGCTGACCAGCGAAAATGACACGTCCCCGCGCCTACTGACCTGACCGGCTCAAGCACTCGCAGGGATCGAACGAAAGCGCCCCCGCTCCGAACTACGGAGCGGGGGCGTTGCACTATAAAAAGCCCTATTACCAGGGGAGATGACACGTCCCCGGCAGGTAAGTTCCTAGATGGGGTAGGAGGGGGAAGGCGCCGGCCAATTCACCTGCGGAAGATCCTCGACACGAAGACAAGCGGAGGTGTCAGAGGTCATTTCCATCACGGTCACCCGGAAAAATTCATTCGGTGTCGGCATCTTTCGTGCGTCGCCGAGTTTTACGCAGATCGGTGCGCGCGCCGCGACCTGGCCGGTTCTCGGCCCACTTCTCGATTTCGGTGCGCTTCCACAGCGGCGTGTTGCCGATCTTTTCCACAGGTTTCGGTGCGTGGCCACGGGCGACGTAGGAGTGGAACGTCATGGGTTTGATCTCGTCGCCGGTGAGTTCTTTGAGTAGGTCAACGGACTGTTGGGCAGTGAGGCGGTTCGGGTTTGCCATGTTCTCGCCTTTCGGTTCTCGGGGCACTGCCGTCGTCGGTGTGCCTGTTCTCTGATGTCAGAGACTTTACATACCTGCATTGCTTTGTAGAAACCATTGGCGGGATCGCTCGACAGCTCACGGAGTTGCAACAATGCAAATGGCTATTGTAATGTTGTGTTCGGAAGTTGCGTTACTGGAAAGGGAATCGAATGTTGATGTTCTTTGCTATCGCTGCACTAGCGGTACTCCTCGTCTGGAAGATCGGCGCACCGATTGCCCGTTTCGGTGGCGCACTCATGGTGGTCAGCTCGTTGGTGTTCATCGTCGCCGGAGATCCGATCGGACCCCGGTTGGTCGTGCTCGTCGCCGGTGTCGCGCTCTGGCTGGCCGGTCACTTCCTTGCCGCCTACAAGGCGCGGTGCTGGCGTTCACGCCTGGCGGAGAACCTCGTCGTCCACACCCCGCTGCGGTACATCGACCCGGTTAACGGCGGGGAGTGCCGCCAGAATCGACGTGAGGCCCGCAGCGAGGCCGCTGAGCCGGAACGCGAGCCCAGCGACGAGGCGCGGCGACCTCGGGTCGACCACTTCGCCGAGTGGGAACGCGAACTGGACTCCGACTCTGCCCCCGCCCCGGTCCAGCCTCGCCGCCCCGCAAACAGGCCCACGGCACGCGCGCGATCTGCACGGCCCTCGCGCGGTGTCGTCTACGGCAAGCGCGCCGCCAAGCTCGCGGCCACTGTCGCCACCCGCACCGTCCCAGGTGCCCGTATCGCCCGCTCGGCGCTGCGGTTCCTGCGCTGACTCCAGGGCCACCTCTGCCCAAGCTCTGACCGAAAGGACGGACCGCGTATGTCCGTATTGACCATCACCCACACTCCCGCAGACGGCACGCTGATCGACGGCACCGCGAAAGGTGACGGCACCGGTGCCGTGTTGAAGGCCCAGCGTTGGCGCTGGTCCCGAAACATCGGCTTCTGGTACGTCCCGCAGTCTCGCGACCGTGCACCCAAGCTCGCCCAGATCAGGGCCACCGCCACCGCGCTGCGCGTTGCCGGGTTCACCGTCGAGCTCGACATCGACGCCAGCTACCGGACCACTTCGGAGGTCGAGGCCGACAAGATCGCCCGTCAGGCCGACCGTGTAGCCGCCCTCGACGCCAAAGCCGATCGCAGAGCCGGTGACGCCGAAACTGCATGGAACGCCGAGCGGGCCGCGTACCGGGCGCTCCCCGAGGGCGGGGAGCCGATCAAGATCGGTCACCACAGCGAGCGGCGACACCGCAACGCGATCGAGAAGGCATGGAACAAGTTCGGCAAGGCGGTCGAAGCCGAGCGTGAGGCCACCGCAGCTCGTGGCCGTGCCGACGCTGCCTCGACGACCACCGACGCCCGCTACGGGCCGATCACGGTCGCCCGCAGGATCGAGCGGCTGGTCGCTGACATGGCCAAGCTCGAACGCAGCCGCGACGGTTACACCAGGACGCTGTTCACCAACCAGCAGACCGGGCAGAAGCAGGTCGAGACCCACGGGGCCGCTACCGGCGCCTATCGCGAACAGTTGCTCGTCGAGATCGACCACCTCGCCGACGAGATCACCTATTGGAAGGCGGTCCGCGAGCAGCAGATCGCCGACGGGAAGGTCACTCCGTACAGTCGCGACGTTGTCGTCAAGGGTGACCACGTACGCCACGGGGGTAGCTGGTACGAGGTGGTCAGAGTCAATGCGAAATCGGTCAGCGTCATGTCCCGCGTGGGCGGAGACTGGACCGATAGGTTGGCGTACAACGCGATTCGCGGTCTGCGCACCAGCAAGAGTGAGCCTGTCACTGTCGTCGACGGGCAGCGTGTCGTCGAATCAGGTGCCGCTTGACCGGTCCTTCGCGTTGCGAAAACATGCCCTGAACTCCACAGATGACACGTCCCTTGCGGTAGCCGGCCCTCGCTGAGCAGTGATGTCGAGTATCGAGGCAAGTCCTCGGTGCTCGACTTTTTCGTTGCGCCGAGCATTCCTCGAAAACATGTCTCTACCTGCGTCGATGACACGTCCCTGGGGTGGCGGAGGCAGTTGGTGCGGCATTCCCGGACTTGCAACTATGCAATACAGTTTTGTATAGTTCTGTTTGTTGAAATCATCTGATCAAGGAGCAGCAACATGGCTAAAACAACTGTCGCAGAATTGATTACCACCATGATCACCGGCGAAACGATCCGAAAGGGCGTCGTCGAAGTTCTCGACTTCACGATCGACGATGAGCGCAGAATGCGCCTCGACGTGATCCTCGAAGGCGGGCGGCGGATGAGCGATGTCGATGCGCTCGATGTCTTCCCCCGCGTGGTGGCACCTGTCGCCGTCGCAGCCTGAGCCTGACTCGACGTATCCGAACCATCCACTCGCACACAGGAGGTCACCCATGACCGGAACTGCACTCGACACGCGGACAGGATTCACCACCGTCGTCGACGGTGTCGACGCGCTCGTCGTCGGCTACGTCTACAGCTCGCCCGGGCACCCGCGCCCGGGTAGTTTGATTCAGCCGTTCGCCGGTGCGGACGTTCCGGCGGGGGAAGCGAGCGCAGCACCGCTCTACGCCCTCGTCTCGGTGGTCTGGGCAACCCCGGTGACCACGATCGAGAGCGACGGCACGGCCGTGACCAGGCACGTCAAGGGATGGATCGGCACCCCGCAGGGCATCACCTGGTACCTGTATCCCGCCGTCCACAACCCGGCGCTCGGGCTCTGCACCCTCGAATTCGATCGCAGCTACTCGGCCAGTGCCGCCGAGGCCGACCTTCCTGTGTCTGTGCAGGACGCCGTACGCGAATGGGGCTTCGGCGGTATCGGTGGCGTTCCCGCTCGGGTTCAGGTCTACAACTTCCCCCGGTAGACCACCCGGTGGAGTTCGAGAGCCGAATTCAGCGAAGCTGTCCCGTCCCGTCGTCCGTTACCCGAAAGGAACTGCATGCTCACCCTCACCCACGCCGCCAAGCGGGCCGTGCTCGTGGCAGCGGTGACCGGCGTTGCTGCTCTTCTCGCAACGCCCGTCACCGCGAGTGCCGACACGATTGATTCCGGCGTACTCGCCCGTGTACCTGCCGAATTCGCGCCGTGGATCCACGCCGCTCCCGCCACGTGTGCCGCCGCGCAGATCACCCCCGCATTCGTGGCCGCACAGCTCGAAGCGGAAGCGGACTTCGACTCTGCTGCGATCGGGCCGCTCGGTCAGGCGGGGGCGGCTCAGCTTTTCCCTGTTGTCGCCGCCGAGCTGCGCGACGACGACGGGAATGGACTCGCGTCGCCCTTCGACATCGGCGACGCCGTTCATGCGCTCGTGCGTATCGACTGCCGTCTCGTCGACGAGCTGACCGCCGCAGGGAAGCCGACCGACCCCGAGGCCATCGCGGCGGCATACACCGCAGGTGTCAGCGACCATATGGACCTGCCCGCAGTGCGCGAGTACGCGCGAAGCGTCCTCGACCGCATCTAACGCGGAAACGAATCAGCAGGGCCCCCCTCGTCGGGGAGCCCTGCTGTGCGTTCCGGGCACGCTGGCGCGCCAATCTACGGACGCCGGTCCTCCGTAAAGCCGCAGTTCGGAGGATTGCAACATCAAAAGGATTGTCAATTGACAACTCATCGGTTACGATTGGGTTGTCAATTAAATAGAGAGGTGCGAAGATTGCCACAGAGATTCAGAGGAATCGACCAGGACACGAAGGTGATCCTGAAGGCACTCGAGAAGGCCGGATTCGAGATCCGCGCCACGAAAGCGGGTCACCCGATGGTCTACAAAGACGGTCAGATGATTACGACGTTCTCGAAGACGGCTAGCGACCGTCGGGCCGTGAAGAACGCACTGGCGCAGATCAAGCGCCAGACCGGGTTCCAGTGGCCGCCACGCTAGTGGGTGCATGAGAAAGGGTCGGGGATGTAAGAGGCATCCCCGACCCGGACTCATTCAATCAAACCTCGCACCGCAACAGAAAGGATCAAGACCAGTGACCGCACAGCCGTACAACGTCGTCGCCGAACTCGACGTACCGTTTGACGAGGAAACCGTCGAGCAGTTGATCGACCCCATTGTCGACTACGGCGGTGCAGTGGGGCGTTCTGAACTCGGCCGCACCGAAGTAGTTTTCACGCTGCCCGCCGACTCCGTCCGCCAGGCCAACACGACCGCGTTGGCGATCCTCGAGCAGTACCCGTCGACGCTGTTGTCGCTGCGCGTACTGACCGCCGCCGACTTCGACCGGCTCACCGAAGCGGCCGAGCTGCCTCCGCTCGTATCCGTCAGCGAGGCCGCAGAAGAGTTGGGCGTGAGTCGTCAGAGCATCTTGAAATCCATCAAGTCGGCCAAGCTCCCGGCTACCCGCGTGGGCGACACCTGGGTGGTCCGGGCGGCGGTCGTACAGGCGCGAGCACGCGAAAGCACGAAGAGCACATAGGGGTTGAAAGCGAGAGGCCCGGCCTGCGTCACGCAATGACGGCTGGACCGGGATTCTTTGGTCAAAACATGCTGTGAGCTGGGCAGACGACATGTCCCTGAGGTGGGAATTGTCTCCGCGCCCAAAGTGCCGGCGCTTTCTCGGCTTCCGTCTGATCCGGGAACTACTTTCGGGTTGACACTTTGCAATAGTCTTTTGTATAGTTGTGTCACACCGACGAAGGGAGAAGGACATGGAAAACACCATCGAAGCAGCTCAGGCGCGTTACTTCACGGCCGTCACGGAGGGCGATCACGACGAGTTCGTGTCCGCCAAGGTTGCGCTGGTGGAACGCTCCACCGGCCGCAAGTTGAGTGCGGAGGAAATCGCCTACATCTAGGCGAAAGCGCAAGGGCTCCACCGCAAGCGGTGGGGCCCTTTTGCTGTTCCGTCTGCCGGGGGTGCGCCTGAATTGCTCCCGTTCCGGCGTGTCTCGCGGGTTGAACTATGCAAAAGTCGTATGTAAGGTTAGTGATGTTGGAACGACGAAAGGAATCACTCATGACAGTCACCGAGCAGGCATTCGTACATCCCTCCGAGCAGGCCGAAGCGCGCGGAACTCACTACATCGAAGAGGGTGTCCGGGTCTACCTGATGCGCGACCTCAGTGGCACCGATACGTGGGTCGTCGACCCGTCATCCTTCGGTGAGTCGCTGTGCTCGGATTACGAGGATCTGGAGAACGGCAACTGCCTTTGCGGCAAGTCTGACGAATGTGAAGCGATCAAGGGTCGTATGGCGATGGCCAATCTCCCGGACGGTGAAGAGCTGATGCACATGCTCGCGGACTCACTCGGCTACACGGTCACCAAGAGCTGATCCGCACACGTCGGGGCCGTCACCTGGACGGCCCCGACGTGCTCGCCCACTCACCCTCGATCGAAGGAAAACCAATGACCAAGACATTCGCTGCCCAGATTGCAGAAATCCGCACCGCCGCCCAGCTCGTCGCGTACGTCAACGCCGACAGCGACGATCTGCCGCGTCCGGAGGTCGATGTGACCGACCCGATCGAATCGCGCGCTGTGCGCGCTCTCAGCGTGGTTTCTGCCCTCATTCCGTATGTCGAGGAGGCTGCGCCGGACGACAATTTCGAGTCTGCGATCTCCGACCTCGTCGGTGACCTGCGGCATCTCGCCGACCACCTCGGCGTCGACTGGGGTGCAGTCGACCGCCGGGCCGCGAAGTATTACCGCGAAGAGTTGGCGCTCACGACCGACGGTTGCCTTCCCGATGCGAACGACGCCCGCACGGCTCCCACGCTCGAACTCGTCGTCGTCCGCGATCCCGACGGAGGGACCGACGTCGATGCATTCCTCGACGGTGAACCAATCATCGGCACCGAGTACACGCTCGACGCAGGCGCAGGGGCCGATTGGAACGGCTGGAAGAGCACTCGCGACGAGAACCTGGCTGCCGCATCACCCAACGTCCGAACTGCGCTGATCGCGGCCTATGACGACCCGCCCGGCGGTCAGTACATCGAAGGCCGCGAGCATGAACCCTGGGTCTAGCCGAGCCAGTAAAAACAGGCCCTGAACAGGCAAGACGACACGTCCCGACGATTGCTCACGCGGTGAACTCGACGAGATGAACAAGTGTGGACCGGCCCGCAGCAACCGGGCCGGTCCACACGGTCATTGTCGGCCATCGCCGAAAACGCCACCCGCCCGGCTCCGTCTCCACGGAGTCGGGCCATTTTTATGCCTTGACCAGGCAAGACGACACGTCCCGCGTCTGGGCGTCGCGATCGCAGGTTAGGGGAAGCGCAACTACCGCTTGAACTTTACAAAAGTCTTTTGTAAAGTCGGACGTGTTGAAACGGTGAACTCGCACCGGAAATTCCCGCCGAATCTGGTGGAAGAGAAGAGGTTCAGATGACGAACACGGTGACAGCAGTCAAGATCGACGTGAATGGGCAGGCGACGATCGTCGAGTTGCAGGCCGACGGGCAGGGGGTAGGCAAGGCGTTCCGTGAGGCGCTGGACTGCCGCAACTTCGACGTCGTGCGATTGGCTCCCGGACTTGATATGTGGATCGACGACGAGGGGCTGTTCACGGACAACCCGGAGGTCAACCGCGTCGCGACCCGCATTGCCAGGTCCTACGGCCTCCGCTGGCAGCCTTATGTGGGAACGGTGGTGTTCGCCTCCAGTGACCAGGAAGGCGAAACTGGGAGTCTCTCGGAGGATCAGGTCGCCGCGCTGGTCAACACCGCCGACTTCGGGGGGTTGCTTGTGCTCGATGCCTCCCGCGACGCCGCCAACGGCACGGGGGTAGTTGCGTAATGCGAACTGTGACAATCGAATGGGTGGAGGTATCCACTCATCAGGCAACGGTGAACGTAACCCCGGACTTCGATCCGGAGCGCGCTGACCTTGCCGACGCTCTCGCGGCACTGGACGGATTCGTCGGCGTCGAACGGAACGAAATCTCGGTGACGGTCCTCGACGCGTTCGATTCCACCGCCGAAACCTTCGCGCCGAGCTGACGCGCAACCCTCCGCAGCACCTCGAGATGGTGACCGGCCCGCAGCAACCGGGCCGGTCACCATCTCGGGCGCCCGGAGCTTTAGGACCTCTGACCTGCGGAAACGACACGTCCCGCGTCTGGCGATCCGTCCGCCCTCATTCGCCTGAAGCTCGGGGCAGATCCTGATTTGCAACTATGCAAAAGTTGATTGTATAGTTACGGAGTGTTCGGCGATGAGGACCGCGGAGAGCAACCCGCCTTCGCGAAGCTCCAATCATCTTGACGGGCAAACGCATAGCCGAGCCAAACCCATCCGATCACCTCCAGGAGGAAATATGAACACCTACGCTGTCGACATTCAGGCCGCTGCCGCAGTCGCCCCCTTCAATGTCGCCGTCACCGCGCCGGAAGGCTTCGATCAGGCCGTGCGCCGCGCGCTCCGCAAGCTGGAAGACAGCGGCGCGCACCGCGTTCTCGCGGTCCGCCCCAACCCTTCCGAGTACGACTCGCACGCGTACGAGGTCGAGGTTCAGGCCACGGCGGGAGTCGAGTTCAAGGACGACGTCTTCACCGTGAACGTCGCCGCGCCCGAAGGCTTCGACCAGGCCGAACGCCGCGCGATCCGGAGGGCCGTGCAGCGAGCCGCTGAATGGAATGCAGAGAACGCCGGTGAGAACCTGCCGCACCGTCCGGAGAGCAAGAGCGAGTACCGGGTTGTGTCGATCGGTTTGACCGTCTGATCGAAAAGGTCCGGCCCGCAGCAACCGGGCCGGACCTTTCCAGTTTGCGTGGTCCAGAAAGGCCCCTCACCGTCCGGTGAGGGGCCTTTTCGGGTTCTGTGGTGGTTCGCGGTTATTGGTGGTGGATGAGGTCTGGGAGGGTCTGGGCCCATTCGACGGAATGATCGGCATGCGTGGCTGCTCGGTTTATGGTGCCTGGGTGATGTCATGCGGGGGAGGGACGCGGTGGCGTCGGTGGGTGCTGCTCGGTGTTGGCTTGGTGCTGGTGGTGGGGGCATTCGGTGCCTTCGCGTTCCTGGGGGTGGGGCGGTCTTCGTATGAGCTGTGCGCAGCCGATTCCGTTGTGGCGTTGGAGGGTGCGTCGAGGGTGTGGCTGCCGGTTGTCGGATCCTCGTGTACCTATGCGCCGTCCTACGACCAGCGCGTGGTGATGGTGGTGTTCGATGGTGCGGCGTCGGTGATCGCGGTCGTCGGGTGGGTGTTGATGGGTGCCGCGCTTTATTCGAGGCGGCGACAACCGCCGTCTGAACCCGCGTGGTCGATGCCGGTCGATCGGGGATAGAGGCGGGTTTTCGTCGCGTGCGATGACGGTGGTGCTTCTTCGCCGATAGATTCGGACCATGACACTGACCGATGCATGGCAGGCCTATATGGACGTCCTTCGAGACTGCGCACCGGTCACGGCCGCGGCGGTGCGTGCGCCTCGGGTTCTGGCGGAGCGGGAGGCCGCCGAAGGCGCGACCGCTTCATGGCCGGAGGAGCTGCGCGAGTTCTTCTCTCTGCACGATGGACACGCTTTCCGTTCGGAAGACGATGAATTCCTCGGTGAAATTCTGCCGGGGGTCGAACTGTTGTCACTGGAACAGGTGGTCACACGGCACAAGCTCTGTCGTGAAATGTTGCATCCGATCGACTATCTCGGGCCGGATTGGCCCGCCACGGTTCGATCGCAGCATGCAGGGGAAACGGCTGAGATGTTTGTCCCTGCCTACATTCCGTTCGCTGAGGACGGTGCCGGAGATTTTCTCTATGTCGACACCCGCGAGGGCGAACAGCAGGGATGCATCCGCTATTTCGCGGCGGAGGCAGCGGACGAGGGCGGTCCCCTGTTCGGCTCCCTGACCGAGTACGTGGATTCGGTTCGCCGAAGCGTCGAGTCCGGGGACGAGCACTCGTATCTGGTGCCGTCGGTGACCGAGGGGGTGTTGGCGTGGGATGTCGACTTTTCCGATCGACCTCCGCTGCCGCCGCAGCCGGATCCGACGCCGCTGCACCTTCCGTTCCCACTGAGTGACTTTCAGCCTTCACTGATCACTGCTGATGACGACCTCGTCGACCTCGATGTCGTCCGCGCCGCTGTCCTCGACACCGCAAGGTCCCTTCATCCTGGTGCGGAGGTGCAGGGCGGGGAAGTGGTTTTCCGGCGAGTACCACGCCAACGTGGGGTGACGATGAATTCGGTCGTCCAGGTAGACGGTGACCCCAGGTTCTATCTGACGATTGTCACCGGAGTCGGCAATGAAGTCCTCGTGCACGAGTTGCCGCCGGGTGGCTTTACATTCATTGTTGACAACTGACGGCGGTGCCGTGATTCCTCGGCGCATGTCTGGGTGTTTTTGCGCCTTTGACCTGCGGTGATGACACGTCCCCGGTTCGCGTGGGGTGTGTGGATGTCGGCGAGGGGTGTGTGTGGTTGGTGTGGGTGGGTTGGGTGTCGCGGTTTTAGGGTTTGACCTGCGGTGATGACATGTCCCTGGGGTGGTTGTTGGGGGTGTGTGGGGCGCCGGCGTTTTTGGGTGCCGGCGGGGGCCGGCGGGGTGTTCGGATTGGGTGGTGTGGGGGAGTGGCACCGGGGTGTTGGGGGCTCGTTTTGGCTGTTTTTGAATGTTGTTGTGTGTCAGTAGGTTTCGGTATTCGATTGGTGTTGGGTTGGTTTCGTGGGTTTTGCACGGTGGTGTTTTCGTCAACGTCGAATGTTGTTGTGGTGGTGAGTGTTTCGGTGTTTCGTGTTTTCGGGTTGTTTTGCGGTTTGGTGGGCGGGGGTGTATGATTGGGAGCATGATGATGACGAGGCAGTGGACGCGAGACGGGGCGTTTTTCGTGACCCTTCCCCTCCTCCCCAGCCTCGTTCGGGTGTCGGGTACCGGTTCAGACGTTGCGATGAATTCGATTGGTGAGAAACAAGATTCGGAATTCAGAGGAGCGAAGCGACTCGATCGACGGCAACGGCCCTCGACCCACTGCGAGCCGCGCAGCGGCTCCCTGGCGGGGAGCGCAGCGACTCGCTCCCGTCTCCCGACGCGAAGCGTCGGGAGGAGCGCCGCGGAAC
>NZ_LNAK01000110.1:0-262 GCF_001445685.1 Rhodococcus sp. KB6
CCCTTCTGCGCACAGGCTGGATGGGAGGTCGTTGAATTGGATCAAACCGGCGCCTCGATTCGGACCGGACTCCGTGTCGGTCGGCCCGAATCGATAATGTTCGGGCGGCAACACAGAATGAATTGGATCTCGATCTTCGTCACGGACGTGGCAGATGATGCTACGCCCATGACAGTGGTGCGCCCGTTGCTGGTCGAGGGGTTCACGAACCTCGATGTGGCATTTACCGCGCTCCTGGGGACAGCCACGAGCGCCGAACCCG
>NZ_LNAK01000111.1:0-313 GCF_001445685.1 Rhodococcus sp. KB6
CGGACGTGGCAGATGATGCTACGCCCATGACAGTGGTGCGCCCGTTGCTGGTCGAGGGGTTCACGAACCTCGATGTGGCATTTACCGCGCTCCTGGGGACAGCCACGAGCGCCGAACCCGAACCAAAGGCAGCTCTCCGGTGGGACCTGCCGAAAGCGGTCATTTCACTGCACCTGGGTGTCAATGCGATCGACTTGCGTCTGACGAGTCCGGGGTATCAGGCATGGGTGGATGAGCCCGAACCGGAGTACGAGGACGAGGACTAGCGATCGAGGTCGGCGAGATCGCATCCGGTGCGGGAACAGGTTTGCGC
>NZ_LNAK01000112.1:0-135178 GCF_001445685.1 Rhodococcus sp. KB6
CCGCATTCAACACGCGGAGGACGACCGCCCGCCGCTTACCGCCGGCACCGCGTAACTAACGTCCGTTCCTCATACATCTAGGTTCTGCATAACAAAATAGTTACAGCGAAAATTATTTCACCTTTAAAGGTTATCGAAAGGTGATCTTCGACTTTCCGGTCGAAATATCCAGTACGGATGAATAACATATTAACGACAGGATTGCCCTCAGTGCGGTGAAGGTTAATCATCTGAGCAGGTGAGAAGATGTTCGGTGAAATTACCTACCCGATTGGATAGGCGGGTCACCGACGTTGGTAATCAAATAAGGCGCTCGCAGCTGTCTTGGTTAGGGAGCTAAGTCCCGAGCTGGAAACGGCATTTCTGCTCCGAAAGTGGCGCTCACCTGCGGCTACGTTCCCCATTTTGCAAGATTTAAACCACTTTCGGCGAGAATTAGTCCCGCAATTGTAGGTTGTGGAGCGTCCGCAATGTTTAGGCAAAGTCCCATCTTTTCCCAGAACAATGCTCTACTAAACGTGAAAACCGGATGTTCCCCCGATTTTGCTGAGAAGGTGCAACTATGGGACGTAGCGTAACTGTCGCAGCGAACCGGAACATCGCGAATTGCTGCTCTAACCAATGACTTTGTTCAGGTCCGAATAATGCTCGGAGGTCGTCGATGTCGATGGAAATGGTGTTAGCCGAAGCAGTGATAGACAGTGGGGACACGGCGTGGGTGCTGATCTCCGCGGGTCTGGTTCTCTTCATGGTTCCCGGACTCGCCTTCTTCTACGCCGGTCTGGTGCGTGGTAGCAGTGCGCTCGTCATGTTGCAGCAGAACCTCGTCCCACTCGGACTCGTCTCGATTACCTGGGTCGTGTTCGGATACAGCTTCGCGTTCAGTGGAGACTGGGGTTCCGGCTTCCTCGGTGACCTCAAATTGTTCGGCTTGCAGGACATACACACTGCCGCCGCCCCGGGCTTCCACCTGATCGAAGGTGCAGTCGCGGTACCGACTCTGGCGTTCGTGGTCTATCAGATGATGTTCGCGATCATCACGCCTGCGCTGATCACCGGTGCGACCGCAAACCGGCTCAAGCCCTTGGGCTGGGCCGTTCTGCTCGTGCTGTGGTCGATCATCGTCTACCCCCCGATTGCGCACTGGCTCTTCAATCCCGAAGGCTGGTTGGCGCTCCGCGGAGCTCAGGACTGGGCCGGCGGAATTGTCGTCCACGCATCCGCCGGCGCCGCCGCCCTGGCAATCTTGCTGGTGGTAGGTAAACGTCCGGGATGGCCCAACGCCGAGGCAGTCCCGCACTCGGTGCCTCTGGCGTTGATCGGCGCAGGCATCCTGTGGTTCGGCTGGTTCGGATTCAACGCGGGCGACGGATTGGCTGCCGATGGTGTTGCGGCACAGGCCTTGATGAACACTCACATCGCCGCAGCGGGCGGTATGGTCGTCTGGCTCGTCATCGAAAGGTACACCGAGGGCAAGGCCACGGCGATCGGCGGAATCACCGGCGCGGTAGCCGGTCTCGCGACCGTCACCCCTTGCGCCGGCTTCGTCAGCACCTTCTCCGCGTTGGCGATCGGCGCGCTTGCCGGACTGGTCTGCCACTTCGCGCTCGCGCTCAAGTCGATCTTCAAGTTCGACGACGCGCTCGACGTCATCGCGGTCCACTTCATCGGCGGCATCCTCGGTTCACTCCTTCTCGGTTTGTTCGGCGAAAAAGCCATCAATTCGATCGGCCGCGACGGACTCTTCTTCGGCGGCGGGGCAGGACTACTCGGCGAGCAGGCGCTGGCGTTGATCGTCGTCATCGCTTTCTCGTTCGTGGTGACCTGGCTGATCGCCACGGGCATCGAGAAGACCATCGGTCTCAAGCTGGCCCCAAAAGACCAGGTGGACATCGACCGTCGTCAGCAAGGCATGGACGCATACCGCTACAACGCCGCATTCGTCGACGCAGGTGGTGCGCCGCAGACCAGCGGGTTCGACTCGGGGGTCCTGGTCGAGGGGGCAAAACTTGTTCCGAACCTCGGCGCCCCGAAGCACGAACTCATCACCGCGGTATTGCAGACCATCGAGTCCGAGAAGCTACGGGAGGCGCTGCTGGCCGCCGGAGCGGAGTCGATAGTCGTATCGGAAGCGCATGTCTCCGCGAGTGACTCGGCCTCGCTCAAGTTCCGCGGACAACGCAACGACGTCGTGTTCACCGAGCGGTTGCGTGTCGAGGTGCTGGTCGCCTCGGAACATGCACAGGCGGTTCTGGACGCGATCAACGAGTACTCGGGCGGCAGGAGGAGCGGTTTCGTCCAGCAAGCGGCCGAACCTCTCACCGAAGCGACGGAACAGGGGAGCTGACATGTATTCGACGACAGGGAGTTACCGCATGATCGACAAGGAGCGTTCAGAATGCATCTGACACCGCGAGAACTCGACAAGCTGACAATCCTCATGTTGGCGGATGTCGCACTGAGGCGAAAGGCAAAGGGGCTCAAACTCAATCACCCGGAGTCCGTCGCAGTTATCACTGCAGCCGCCCTGGAGGGAGCTCGGGAGGGCAAGACTCTCGAGGAGGTCATGGCCGACGCATCGCACGCCTTGACGGTCGACGACGTGATGGACGGTGTCGCGGAGATGATTCCACGTGTGCAGGTCGAGGCGGTGTTCCTCGACGGTAGCCGGCTCGTCACCGTGCACTCTCCGATCCAGTAGCCCGACCGAGATGTCAGGAGCACTCCAAGATGGCAAGCAAATCGACGAAGAAGGATTCCGGCGGCGAGAAGAAAGTGCCGGTCGGCGGATACGTGTTGCGGGACGAGCCGATCGAACTCAACGAGGGCCGTCCACGTTTGAAGTTGCGAGTCCGAAACACCGGTGACCGTCCCATCCAGGTGGGTTCGCACTACCACTTCATGGAAGTCAATCGCGCGTTGTCCTTCGATCGTGAACAGTCCTTCGGCTGGCGCCTCGACATTCCCGCGGGCACGGCGGTCAGGTTCGAGCCGGGCGACGAGAAGGAAGTGACGTTGGTGCCGTTCGGCGGCAAGCAACGAGTGCAAGGCTTCAACGGACTTGTCGACGGTTGGGCGCCGACCCACGCCGCCTACCGGCCTCGGCTTCCCGGAGCCGTCCAGCGTGCCGAAGAACTCGGCTTTCTGTCCGAACCTCAAACCGACTGATTCTCGTTCACGGCGGACGAAGGAGAGCAACACCCATGACAAGCATTTCGAGACAAGAGTATTCGGGTCTGTTCGGGGTCACCACGGGTGACCAGATCAGACTGGGCAATACCGACCTGTACATCGAGGTCGAGGAAGATCTTCGAACGATCGGCGACGAGTCGATCTACGGCGGCGGCAAGACGCTGCGCGACGGCATGGGCCAGGATCCGGAGTCATGCAGCATCGACGGTGCCCTCGACCTCGTGATCACCAACGTGGTCATCGTCGATGCAACCATCGGCGTCGTCAAGGCAGACGTGGGAATCAAGGACGGCAAGATCGTTGGCTGGGGCAAGGCGGGAAACTCCAGCACGATGGAAGGCGTCACCCCGGGGCTGACCACCGGTCCGGCGACCGACGCGATTTCCGGTGAGCAGATGATCCTCACTGCCGCCGGCATCGATCCACACGTTCACCTCGTGTCACCACAGCAGGCGTACCACGCACTCAGTGGGGGAGTGACGACGCTGATCGGTGGTGGTATCGGCCCGACCGACGGAACCAACGGCACCACCATCACTTCCGGTATCTGGAACATGGAGATGATGCTCAAGGCCAACGAGGGTTTGCCGGTCAACGTCTGCATGTTGGGCAAGGGGAACTCGTCCGGGCATCAGTCGCTGGTCGAACAGATCAAGGCCGGTGCGGCCGGTCTGAAGGTCCACGAGGACTGGGGCGCGACACCGGCCACAATTCGTGAGTCTCTGCGGGTGGCAGACGAAATGGACGTTCAGGTCGCCATTCACACGGATACCCTCAACGAGGCCGGATACGTCGAGGACACCATCGCGGCCTTCGAAGGCCGTACGATTCACACCTATCACAGCGAGGGTGCGGGCGGCGGTCACGCACCCGACATCCTGCGAGTGACGGGCGAGGACAACGTACTTCCGGCGTCGACCAATCCGACGTTGCCGTACGGCATCAACACTCAGGCCGAGCTCTTCGACATGATCATGGTCTGTCACAACCTCAATCCCAAAGTGCCCTCGGATGTTTCGTTTGCCGAGTCCCGCGTTCGCGCCGAGACGATCGGTGCCGAGAACGTACTGCAGGACATGGGCGTCATCTCGATGTTCTCGAGTGACTCACAGGCGATGGGCCGGGTTGGAGAAAACTGGCTACGCGCGATCCAAACAGCGGACTGCATGAAGCGGTCCCGCGGAAAGCTGCCCGAGGATTCACCGACGCACGACAACTTCCGCGTGTTGCGCTACGTCGCGAAGGTCACGATCAATCCCGCGTTGACGTTTGGTCTTTCGCATGTGGTCGGGTCGATCGGTGTCGGGAAGATGGCGGATCTTGTTCTCTGGGAGCCCGCATTTTTCGGTGCGAAGCCGAAGACGATCATCAAGAACGGTCTGATCAGTTGGCATGCCATGGGAGATCCGAATGCTTCACTCCCGACACCACAACCGGTGATCTACCGGCCGATGTTCGGTGGATTCGGCAAGGCGTTGCCGCAGAGTTCGGTCTCGTTCGTCTCGCGAGCGGCACTCGACGACGGCATCAAGGACCGGCTCGGTCTCGAACGTCAGGTTGTTGCTGTCGAGGGGACCAGAACAGTCACCAAGCGTGATCTGGTTCGCAACTCGGCCACTCCGGAAATCAAGGTGGACCCGGAGACCTTCGCGGTGACTGCGGACGGCGTCCACGCATACGTCGAACCTGCCGAATCCATTCGCTTGAACCAACTTTACTTCTTCAGCTAGGGGTCTCCAGTGTCGGGAACAATCACACACACGCACGGCGCCGATGCGACGCCACACACGCACGGCGAGATGACCGCGCCGAGCGGAAAGCCGACGCGAGTCGACGTGCTGCTCGGGAAGGAGACCGACGAGGAGTGGGCCGGTCGACTCGACAATGCGGTAGTCGACGTCTTGTCGCTCGATCAGTGGGAAGCGCAGAAGAGTCGGTTACGACGCACCACGATCGGTGGCCGTGAATTGGCCGTCTCGCTCGATCGGGGTATTCAGTTGCAGGACGGCGACATTCTGCTGTGGGACGAGCAGGCGAACACCGTCGTCGTGGCGAGGATCAACCTCAAGGACGTGTTGGAGATCGACCTGAGCGCACTGGTCGAGGTGACGCCCGAGAAGATGATTCAGACGTGCTTGGAGTTGGGACATGCCGTGGGTAACCAGCACTGGCCTGCGGTGGTGAAGGGAATGAAGGTCTACGTTCCGTTGACGGTCGACAAGGCGGTCATGGGCTCGGTGATGCGGACACATGCTTTCGAGGGCATCGAGTACACCTTCATCCCGGGCGCCGAGGTCATTCCCTACATCGCTCCACACGAGGCACGCCGTTTGTTCGGTGCGGCCGCGCGTGAGGGCGAGGGGCATACCCATGACCCTCTCGTCTGAGGGATCCGGGCTCAGCATCAACCGCGCGATGCGGATGATGCAGTTTTCCGATTCCATGTTCCCGGTCGGTTCCTTCTCGTTCTCCAACGGTTTGGAATCGGCCGTGGCGCAGGGAATTGTCACGGGTGGTCCGTCGCTGCGGGAGTTTGTGCTCTCGGCCGCCCATCAGGGCGCGACGTGCGACGGTATCGCCGTACTCGCGGCGCACCGGGGTGCGGCAGCCGGTGATTTCTCGGCGATCCTCGCCGCTGATCATGCAGTGATCGAACGCAAACTCAACGAAGAAGCACGCACGATGAGTACCCGCATGGGTAAGAAGTTGGCCGAACTCGGCGGGCGCTTGGCCGGTGAGACCCTGTTCAACAAGTGGTTGGCCGCGATCGCATCGGGGGAGACGCCGGGTACCTACCCCGTCGGCCTCGGAATTGCTTTCGCGGAGATGGGTTCTCCGGAAGAGGACGCTTTCACGGTCAATCAGTACGGTGTCGCGATGACGTTGCTCGGCGCTGCCCTTCGTATCGTCCGAGTCGATCACCTCACGACGCAAGAGATTCTGTTCGAGGTCAATCAGAGCGCCGGCCGTGAGTACGCCGCAGTGCGTGACTACGGACTCGACGACATGTCCAATTTCGCCCCGATGATCGACATTCTGGCTGCGGTTCACGTCAAGGCGCACGTCCGAATGTTCATGAACTAGAAGGAGAACGATGAAGAAGACAACGCGCATCGGAATCGGCGGACCCGTGGGTTCGGGTAAGACCGCACTCATCGAGGCGATCACGCCGGAGTTCATCAAGCGGGGCACCAGCGTTCTGATCATCACCAATGACGTGGTCACCACCGAAGATGCCAAGCATGTGCGCAAGGCTCTCAAAGGTGTTCTCGTGGAGGAACGTATCGTCGGCGTGGAGACGGGAGCCTGCCCACACACCGCCGTCCGCGAAGACCCGAGTATGAATCTCGCGGCGGTCGAGGACATGGAGAAGACGTTCCCGGACACCGACGTGGTGTTCATCGAAAGTGGTGGCGACAACCTCACACTGACGTTCAGTCCAGCTCTGGTCGACTTCTTCATCTACGTCATCGACGTAGCCGCAGGCGACAAGATTCCGCGCAAGAACGGTCCGGGAATCTCGCAGTCCGACATCCTGGTCATCAACAAGACCGATCTCGCACCGTACGTCAACGCCGATCTCGGAGTCATGGATCGCGACTCCAAGGGGATGCGCGGCGACAAGCCGTTCGTCTTCACCAATTGCATGACCGGGGAAGGCATCAAGGAAGTGGTGGACCTCATCGTGCACGGAGTCCTCTTCGACGAAGAGGAAGTGGGAGCGAGCGCACCGTGAGCGCAACGTCCGTCCCGGGAGCATCGCGGTCGCTCCCGGGGCCGATCCCGACCATCCCGGAACTCGACCAGTACCAGGACCAGCCGAAGCAGGCCCCGGCCGGCAAGGTCGGGAAGACCGGCGTTCTCGAGATGCGATTTGTCGACCGTGGCGACAAGACGATTCTGCGGGACATGTACCGCAAAACACCGCTGCTCGTTCAGCAGGCGCTGTACTGGGACGAAGCGTTGCCGACCATGCCGTGCGTCTACATGATCTCGACGTCCGGCAGTGTGTTGCAAGGCGATCGACTGTTCCTGACCATCGAAATGGAGCCAGGTTCCCTTGCACACGTGACCACCCAGTCGGCTACCAAAGTCCACCGGATGGATGCCAATCACGCGTCACAACTCCAGAAAGTGGTGCTGGCCGAGAATTCGTATCTCGAACTGATGCCGGGAGTGACGATCCCACACCGCAGCGCGAGGTACTACGCGCGCACCGACATCACGGTGGATCCGACTGCAACGCTGTTGTTCTCGGAGATCGTGATGCCGGGTCGCAAGTACCACGACGGCGGAGAGATGTTCGTCTACGACCTGTACTCCACCTTGATCAAGGCGAAGCGCCCGGACGGGAAGAATCTCTTCACCGAGAAGTTGGTGATCGAACCGGCACGCTTCCCCGTGCGATACGGCGGAATCATGGGCGACCACGACGTCTTCGGCAATGTCATCCTACTGACACCGAAGGAGCACGCAGACGCCATTCTCGAGGAGATAGTTCCGGGCCGTGACGGCAAGGTCGTCTCCGGGGCGAGCCGGCTACCGAACGACGCCGGTCTCATCTTCAAAGTCCTCGGTCCGGAGAGCGAACCCGTCAAGGCGAAGGTCCGTGATTTCTGGTCTCTGGTACGAAAGGCAGTTCTGGACACCACCATTCCGCCCGTCCCGCTGTGGGGATGACGCGGATCGTCGGAGAAGGATCGAGGGACGTGCGATGACCACCATCACCAAACCCTGGGACGACGTCGCGGACAAGAACGTCGTGCTCAGATTCATCGACACCAATCTCAAAGGCTCCGGGCAGGTGATGTTCCAGGGCAATGCGCTGACGGGCCTGCTGTTTCTGGTCGGTATCTTCTGGGGAGCGATAGCCGCGGACACGATCACCGTCGCAATTGGTGCCGTGGTGGGTCTGGTGGTATCCACCGTCACCGGCATGATGCTGCACTCCGACGACGATTCGATGCGTATCGGCCTGTACGGATACAACGGAGTTCTTGTGGGAGCTGCCTTTCCGACGTTCCTTGCCGGCGGTGTGATGCTGTGGATCTACCTCGTGGTGGGAGCTGCCGCGTCGACGATCGCGTTCCTGGCCGTTGCCAATGTCTTCAAGACGTGGGGCGTACCGGCGCTGACCTTTCCGTTCAACCTCGTCAACTGGTTCTTCCTCCTCGCGGCGTTCCAGTTCCTGCGGATCGAAACGTCAGACCTCAGCGCGGGCCAGTTTCCCCAGCACATCGGGGACGCGTCAGTTCATGCCGAAATTACTTTCAGCTTCCTGTGGGACACGCTGTTCCGCAACGTCTCCCAGATCTTTCTGATCAACAACACCGTCACCGGCATTATCTTCGTGATCGCGCTGCTGGTCGCGTCGCGTTGGGCGGCGTTGTTCGCGCTCATCGGTTCCGCGATAGCGATGGGTTCGGTACTGGCGCTGGGCGCAAACACCGTCGACATCGGCAATGGTCTCTACGGGCTCAGTTCGGTGCTGACGGCAATTGCTCTCGGATCGGTGTTCTACAACCCGTCGTGGCGTGTGTTCGTCTACACCGTCTTCGGAGTACTGGTGACTGTTGTCATCCACGGCACGCTGGTGTCTGCCTTTGCTCCGATCAGCCTGCCGGCCGGAACGGGCCCGTTCGTCTTCGCGACGTGGCTGTTCCTGCTGCCGAAGAAGAAGTTCGTTCCCATCCAGCACGACACCATCGAGGGTGGAGCGGCCGAGGGCAAGGATTCGATCGCGAAGGCGAACGGATAGGGCTCGAACGGGCAGAAGTTCCTAGATCGTTCCGCTATGGCACCCTCGCGAACCGGTATCACTCGAGTATTGTCTGGCCTTCGGTAGTCGGGCATGGTCGAAGCATGACCGTGCAGGTAGTTGTGATGGGTGTGGCCGGTGCTGGAAAAAGCACCGTGGCAGTGGGTCTCGCCACGTCTCTCGGGGCAGACTTCGTCGACGGTGACGATCTGCACCCCGAGTCCAATGTCGCCAAAATGCGTTCGGGGACACCGTTGACCGACGAAGACCGTGTGCCGTGGCTCGACGCGATCGCGGCCTGGCTTTCCGAGCGTGCCGATGCGGGACGAACAGGCGTCGTTGCCTGTTCGGCTCTGCGAAAGGACTATCGGGGCCGGTTGCGCCCGGACGGTCTCGACGTGCAGTTCGTCCACCTGGCCGGTGATTTCGAGACTATCTCCGCACGTATGCGTTTCCGCGCCGGGCACTTCATGCCGGAGAGTCTGCTCATCTCCCAGTTCGAGGCTCTCGAACCGCTTACAGACGACGAGCGCGGCATCACGCTGAATGTCGTCTCCGAACCGAGCACACTGGTGGGCGAGGCAGTCGACTACATCCATACATCTCAGAGGAGCGTCACAGCGTGAGTAGCACCGCAAGCCCCGGCCCGTTCGACATTTCCGGGAAGGTCGCGCTGGTGACGGGTTCGAGCCGAGGCATCGGCTCGGCCCTCGCGACTGGTCTCGCCGAGGCGGGTGCGGTGGTGGTGCTCAACAGCCGAAATTCCGACGTGCTCGAAGCCGAGCGTCGACGCATCGCCGACGCGACCGGCGCAACGGTGCACGCATACGCGTTCGACGTCACCGATTCGGCCGCCGTCCGGGATGCGGCGACACGCATCGAGGCGGAGGTCGGCCCGGTCGAGATCGTTGTCAACAACACCGGCGTGCAGCACCGCGCCCCGCTTCTCGAGTTCGGCGACGACGACTTCCGGCGTGTCATGGACACCAACCTGACCAGTGCGTTCTACGTCGGACGTGAATTCGCCCGCGGCATGGTCGAGCGCGGACACGGGAAGATCGTCAACATCTGCTCGGTGCAGAGCGAACTCGGCCGAGCGGGAATCGCACCGTACGCGGCCAGCAAGGGCGGGCTCAAGATGCTCACCCGCGGAATGTGCGCTGACTGGGCACCCTTCGGTTTGCAGATCAACGCGATCGCACCGGGATACTTCGACACCGAACTGACCTCTGCGCTGGTCAACGATCCGGAGTTCACCGCGTGGCTCGCCAAGCGGACACCCGCCGGACGTTGGGGCCGTACCGAGGAGCTGATCGGGTCGCTACTGTTCTTGGCCTCCCCGGCTTCGGATTTCGTCAACGGTCAGATCCTCTACGTCGACGGCGGAATGACGGCCGTCGTCTGATTGTCCGCTGTTAGATCGTCCGCTACTCGAACAGAAAGCACCCACATGACAGACGCCAGCGCCCCTCGCATCCACCTCGGTCCCGTCGAGGATCCTCACGTCGCCGACGGAATACGCCGAGCCGGTGGAGTTCTCGTTCCACTGGCAGACGCCGAGGGCGTCGTGTGGGTACACGGGCCGGAGACGTTCCCGTCGTCGCTACCCGATTCGGTTCGTTGGGTGCAGTTGCCGTTCGCCGGCATCGAGCCCTGGTTCGACGCCGGGGTGATCGACGACAAGCGGGTCTGGACGTCTGCTGCCGGAGCGTACGCGGGCAATGTTGCCGAACATACGATGATGCTTCTCCTCGCCGGAGTTCGTTCTCTCCCCGAACAATTGGCGGCGCAATCGTGGCGCAAGGAAGAGTTCGACCCGCGGGTGGGCACTTTGCAGGGCTCGACAGTGGCGATCATCGGTTGCGGCGGAATCGGCCGTGCGTTGATCCCGTACCTCGCCGCGTCCAAAGTCAAGGTCATCGCGATCACCCGCTCCGGGACCCCTGTCGAGGGTGCTTCCGAAACGCTCTCGGCCGACCGCACCGGCGAAATCTGGTCCAAGGCAGATCACTTCGTGATCGCAGCACCGTCGACATCCGCGACGCGGCATCTGGTCGGCAAGGCCGAACTGGACCAGATGTCGGAGTCGAGCTGGATCGTGAACATCGCGCGTGGCACCCTCGTCGACACGGACGCATTGGTCGACGCACTGGAAGCCGGTTCGATCGGCGGGGCGGCACTGGACGTCACCGATCCCGAGCCGTTGCCGGACGGGCATCGGTTGTGGAAGCTGCCCAACGCGATCATCACTCCACACGTCGCCAACCCGGCTACGACGCTCACCCGCGTCCTGGCAGATCACGTTGCAGCCAACGTCGCCCGATTCGCCGCAGGTGAGGACCTCGCCGCCGTGATCGATCCGTCGGCGGGCTACTGACCGCTCGCGTTGGTTCCCTTCACGTAATCGGCAACGACGGTGCGCAGAACATCGCGCACCGCCTCGGCCGGTTTGGAGAGGGGCTGATTGGCCGGGGTGCCAAGGGAGACATGCACTTCGATGCCCGGCTCGATGCGTCGTAGCTCGAGCGCTTCGACGTCCATGACCCTGCGGGCCACCGACCACGGCAGAACCGTCGCGCCCAATCCGGTGCGTACGGCCTCGGACAGCGTCATCACCGATTCCACTTCGGCCACGACGTTCGGTTGCTGCTCTGCACGGTCGAAAGCCTGCTCCACCACCTTGCGGATGGTGTGCATCCGACCCGGAAGCAATAGTGGCAGTTCGGCGATCTCGGGCAGGGAGATGTCGGATCCCGATTCGCCTGCCAGTCCGGTACCGAACGGCGCAACCACCACCAGCTCCTCGGTGAGCAAGCGTTCGAACGTCACACCCTTGATCGGGCCGGCGTCGTACAACAACGCCAGATCCATGCGACCGGTCATCATCGCTTCGCTGAGCACGCCACCGAAGTTCTCGTTGATGTGCAACAAGATATTCGGGTGCTGCTCGCGCACACGGGCCAAGAGCGGCAAGGCGATTGCCGTCGCGGTGCTGTACGGGGCGAGGCCGACCGAGACGCCACCCGCCAGCGCCCGTCCGACCACGGACACCTCGGCCTGAGCACTCTCCACCTGACGCAGAATCACCTGAGCATGCCGATAGAGTGCGTGCCCCGCATCGGTCGGCTCGACACCCTGTTTGCTGCGGATCAGAAGTTGCTGACCGAACTGCGTTTCCAGAGACGTCATCTGTTGGCTCAGGGCGGGTTGTGCGATGTGCAGGATGTCGGCGGCTCGGGTGATGCTGCCGGCATCGACAATTCGTACGAACGAGTAGAGCCTTCTCGTGTCCATGCTGTGCAAACTACCAGCTCAACGGACATATCGAATTCCGATCACCCCAACGCGAAACGGTATTAACAACCCTTTGGCGTTCCTGAGTAGCGTCCCAGAAACACCGAAGTCGACACACAGAACTTCGACAGTCGGACCAACCACGGGCAACGGCGCCCGTACGAACAAGTAAACGAACCGGAAGGACCGAAATGGCAACCAGCATCGATCTTGTCGCCGATCTCGGCGAAGGTTTCGGCACGTGGACCATGGGCGCCGACGATGCTCTGCTCGACACGCTGACTTCGGCCAACATCGCTTGCGGATTCCATGCAGGCGATCCACGAACAATGGATGCGACCGTGCGGGGGTGCGTATCGCGCGGTATCGGCATCGGCGCGCATCCGAGTTTTCCGGACCTCGCCGGATTCGGACGTCGCGCGATGGATCTCAGTGAGAACGAGGTCCGAACCGACGTGCTGTTCCAACTCGGCGCCCTTCACGCCTTTGCGGTCGCGAACGGAACGTCGTTGTCGCACATCGCTCCCCACGGCAAACTCGGGAATCTTGTTGCTGTACGCCAGGATTACGCGCGCGCCGTCGTCGATGCGGTCGCGGCCTTCGATCCGTCGTTGATCGTGCTCGCCCAGGACGGGGCGTTGGCCGACGAGGCGACTGCCCGCGGATTGAGCGTCGGCATCGTCGGAATCGCGGATCGCGCATACAACTCCGACGGAACTCTCGTGCCCCGCAGCGAGCCGGGAGCGGTGATTCACGACGTCGACGTTCTGGTCGAGCGGACCGTTCGGATGGTGGTCGAGGAAGTCGTCGAAGCTGTGGACGGCACGTTGATCCCGGTTGTCGCCGATACGGTCCTCGTGCACGGTGACAACCCCGGTGCCGTCGCGAACGCGAAGGCGATTCGCGCCGCGCTCGAGGCCGCCGGTGTCACCATTGCGCCGCTGACCCGGGTCGTGGCGTCACGGCGGGCCCGTGATGTCGGGTGTTCCGCGTGAAGACCTACGTCGCCGACTGCGGTGACGCCGCCGTTCGCGTCAGTGTCAGCGGCGGGACCGCCGAGCAGAACTGGAACACCGTTCGATCGATCGCTGCACGTTTCGATCTCGGTGCCGACGGCATCGTCAGCGTCATCCCGACATACGACGCCCTGCTGGTCGAGTTCGACAACCTCCTCACGGACCACGACGCCGTCCGCGGCCTGGTTCGCGAAGCAACGACTATCCCCCGACCGCTGGAAGGTGAACCTAGGACGTTCGAGATCCCCGTCGTCTACGGGGGCGAACACGGCCCGGACCTGGGTGATACAGCGCGGTTTCTCGGCGTCACCGAAGCCGAAGTGGTGCGCCTTCACTCCGCAGCCCCGTTGGTCATGCGTTGCTACGGCTCACCCGGCGGCGCCCCGATGCTCGACGGCCCGGCGTTCGGCCTTCCCATCCCGCGCCGATCGAGCCCGCGACCGCACGTCGCGGCCGGTTCCGTTGCGGTGGCCGGACGTCAGGCAGTCGTTTCGGCCAGGCCTGCGCCCGGCGGTTGGGCAGTGATCGGCCGGACCCCGCTCATCTTGGTCGATCCGGCGTCGGAGCAGATTTCTGCCTACCGCCCGGGCGATCTGTTCGTCTTCCGTGCGATCGACGCCGATCGCTGGGACGACTTCGACGGACGCTCGCTCCTGCCCGTAGGGGGTGATCCCCATGGCTGAGACCGTCACCGTCCTGACTCCCGGAATCAGCTCCGTCCAGGATTTGGGGCGTGGATCGGCGTCACAGTTCGGTCAGGCGACGGGCGGCGCAGCCGACCAGATCAGCGCGGAGATCGCCAACGCGTTGGTGGGTAGTAGGCGCGAGGCCCCGCTACTGGAGTTGACGGCCCTCGACTTTTCAGCGTCGGCGTCCACGGATCTGCTGATCGCCGTCACGGGTGCACCCGCAACGGTGACGGTGGACGGACATCGGCAACCGCAGTGGGAACCGATCGTCTGGCGAGCCGGTCAGCGGCTTGCCGTCACCGGAATCCACGACGGATTGCGCGTCTACGTCGCCGTCCACGGAGAGCTGACGGCCGACTACCTCCTGGGCAGTTGCGCTCCCGACCAGGTCCTCGGATTCGGCCGTCACTTGACCGTGGGGGAGACGCTGGTCGTCGACACCGACTGCCCGCCGATCGACCACCCGGTCTTCCGGCTACCGCTGTTCCGGTTGTTGCCCGACCGACCGTCCTTCGGCAACGTGTGGACGCTCGACGTGACCGACGGCCCCGACATCGACGACTTCGGGGAGAGTGCAGCCGCGCTGTTCGGCACCGAATTCGTGGTGGGCGATCAGAGCAATCACATCGGGCTTCGGCTGGCATCTACCGATGAGCAGCCGCTCCCACAGCGCACCGGCACCGGCGAGGTCCTCTCGCGCGGCGTCCCCATCGGCGCCGTCGAAGTACCCGCTGGCAACGAACTTCTGGTCCTGCATCGAGGTAGAGGCGTCACCGCCGGTTATCCGGTGCTGGCAGTCGTCACCACCGTTTCACTCTCACAGCTGGGACAGGCCCGACCCGGGCACCGCGTCCGATTCCGGAACTGCAGCGTCGCAACGGCGGTTGCAGAGCACCGCGAACAGCAGCACCGCATCGCCTTGCTGAGGCGGCGTGTGGAGAACGTATTCACCACCCTCCGGATACCTCTTCACACCTCGGAAGCCCGAGTACCGAGCCACGTCGGCACCACACGCCCCGCGAGCGCTCCGCGCCGCGCGTCTATTTTGGAGACAGCATGACCAACACCATCGAAGCGGTAGACGGCCAGGTAGCCGACCCGCGCAAGGTCCGGAAAGTCGTCGCAGCGGGCTGCGTCGGCATCTTCGTCGAGCTCTACGACAACGGTGTCTTCGCGTTCATGGCGACGGCACTGGCCATCGTGTTCTTCGACGTATCGAAGTCGAGCGACGCGCTGATGCTGGTGTTCGCCGGCTACGCGGTCTCGTTCTTCGTTCGACCCCTCGGCGCGGTGGTCTGCGGCATCCTCGGCGACCGGATCGGTCGACAGAAGATGTTGGTGTTCGTCATCATGCTGATCAGCGTGGCGACCGCCGGTATCGGCTTGCTGCCCACCTACGCGGCCATCGGTATCGCGGCACCGGCACTGCTGATCTTTCTGCGGATCGTGCAGGGATTCTCCGTCGGTGGTGAAGCTGCCGGCGCCATGACGTTCCTCGCCGAACACGCACCGGAAGGCAAGCGCGGCTTGATCACGAGCTACGCGCAGATCGCGTCGTTCCTCGCACTGCTGACCGGAACGATGATCGCGTTTGCCATGTCGCCGTGGCTCAACGCCGACGCGATCAACGGCGGCGGACTCGCATCGTGGGCGTGGCGCATCCCGTTCCTCATGGCCATTCCGATGGGAATCATCGGCTGGTACATCCGCCGCGCGATCTCCGATACCCCGAACTTCGAGCGGCTCAAGGAATCCGGCGGTTTGTCGCGCAATCCGCTCAAGGAAGCATTCTCCACTCCCGAACACCGTCGCGCCATGATCCTCGCCCTGTTCATCCCCTTGATGAATGGTTCCGGCTACTACGTTCTGTTCTCGTACATGCCCACGTTCCTCAAAGGCGATCAGATCGGATTCTCGACCGGGACAGCGCTTCTCGTCACCGCATCCAGCCTGGTCGCGATCTGCTTCGCGATTCCGTTCATGGGTGCTCTCTCCGACCGGATCGGTCGCAAGAAGGTCATCGCCGGTGCAGCTGCGGCAATGGCGATCGGAGCGATCCCCTGCTATGCCATGATCGTGACCGGCAACGTCGGCCTCGCCGTTCTCGGTGCTTGCCTCATGGCAGTGATCTTCGCCGGGCACACAGCCGTCATCCACATCCTGATCGTCGAACTGTTCCCCACGCGGGTTCGCTACTCCGCCTACGGTTTGGGTTACAACATCTCGTCCGCACTCTTCGGTGGTACCGCACCGTTGTTGATGACCTGGTTGATCCCCGAATTCGGTATCTACGTTCCCGCCTTCTACGCGGTCATCACCGCAGTCGGCACGCTGATCGCGGTCAGCACCATCACCGATCGCGCCCACGTTCCGCTACGCGACACTCTGTGACTTCTCGCGTGAGTCACTCCTGATCCGGCCCGGTGGCCGCCTGCAGTCCGCGGCGGCCGCCGGGTCATACCAATTTCTTCCTGTAGGAGCACACAATGCCTTTCTCCGATTACCGCACAGCTCTCGTCACCGGCGCCAACACCGGAATGGGTGCCGCCGTCACCGAGATGTTCACCAAGCGCGGACTGACGGTCTACGGCGTCGCCCGCAATGCCGACAAGCTCGGTGAGGTTGCCGATCGCACCGGAATGATCCCTCTGCCCGTGGACATCACCGACACCGCCGCGCTCGCCGAAGCTGTCGGCGGACTGGAGATCGACATCCTCGTCAACAACGCGGGGGTGTCCGCAACCGGAAACATTCTCGACGCCGAAGAAGCATCGGTCGACGCGATGGTGGACGTGAATCTTCGTGCGGTGCTGCACCTGTGCCGCATTCTGCTGCCGGGAATGGTGGAGCGCGATCTAGGTCATGTCGTCAACATCAGCTCCATCGCCGGCCTGTACAACTTCTACGGCCACACTGCCTACCACGCGACCAAGGCTGCGGTGCACCAGATTTCGCGCCAGCTGCGAAACGACTGCATCGGCAAGCGGATTCGAGTGACCGAGATCTGCCCTGGCCGGGTCGAGACCGAGATCTTCGGTCGCAACCTCGGCGGCACGCCCGAAGCCATGAAGGAAGCGTGGGAGACCTTCTACGAAGGCTACGAATCCATCACTACCAAGGACATCGCGGATACCATCGAGTTCGCGATCGACGCCCCTGGCCACGTCAATCTTGGTCTCATCGAGGTGCTCCCCACCTTCCAGGTGCCCGGTGGCCTCGACTTCATCCGTCGCAACGACTGAGAGAGCGCATCATGAGTTTTGTACTACCGGAAACGACGCTCGGAGTGGTGGCCCATGCGGCAGGTGACCTGCGGGTCGAGCATGTTGCGTTGACTGCGCCGACCGCCGAGCAGGCAGTGATCGAGATCGCTTACGGCGGTGTGTGTGGATCAGATCTGCACTACTGGACGCACGGCGCGGCGGGGGAGTCGATTCTGAAGGCACCGATGCTGCTCGGTCACGAGGTGGTCGGCACGGTCGTGACGGCCGCGGCGGACGGAACGGGGCCGGCAGTTGGAACTTCCGTGGCCGTACACCCCGCAACGCCCGGTGGGACCGCGCCTCGGTTCCCGAGCGATCGGCCCAACCTCTCGCCCTGCTGCACATACCTGGGAAGTGCAGCGCAGTACCCACACACCGAGGGCGCCTTCGTGAAATACGCAGTGCTCCCGACACGCATGCTCCGGGAACTGCCCGAGGGGTTGGACCTGCGGACTGCGTCGGTAGCCGAACCGGCAAGCGTTGCCTGGCACGCTGTTTCGCGAGCGGGAGACGTACGCGGGAAGAAGGCGCTGGTCGTCGGCTGCGGACCCATCGGCGCACTGGTCGTGGCTGTGCTCAGACGAGCAGGCGCGCAGTCGATCACCGCGGTCGACGTGCACGACGTTCCGCTGCAGATCGCGTCGACGCTCGGTGCGGATCGGGTTCTCGAGGCCACCGACGCCGAGGCAGTCGCCGCATCCGATGCCGACGTGGTCGTCGAGTGCACCGGCAATCATCGCGGGCTCGAATCCGCTATTCGCGGGGCGACGCGCGGTGGACGGGTGGTCATGCTCGGGCTTCTTCCGTCCGGACCTCAACCGGTACACATTTCGCTGGCGATCACGCGAGAGTTGGAGTTGGTGGGCTCATTCCGCTTCAACGACGAAATCGACGAGGTGCTGCTCGCCCTCGCCGACGGTTCGCTTGCTGTCGATGCTGTTCTCACACACGAATATCCGGTCGAGGAAGCTCTGGAAGCTTTCGCAGTCGCCAAGGATGCTTCGGTGTCGGGGAAGGTGCTGTTGCGGTTCTGAGTCCTTCGACCCTGTGCGCCTTTATTAACCGCGGGCGGTTAATAAAGGCGCACAGCAGGTTATTCGACCACCAGGCCCTTGGCTTCCAGCAGGGCAGTCAGATTGCTCACCTCGAGTGGGGTCTCGCCCCGCTTGTAACGCTCGATATACCCGGCTTCGGCTTCGTCACGGGCACGCGAGAGTTCGATTGCCTCGGCAACCTCCTCGCGGCGGACCACGACAACGCCGTCGCAGTCACCCTTGACGACGTCACCGGGATAAATGACCTGTTCTCCGAAGACCAGGGGATGGTTGATCGGGCCGAGAGATTCCTTGACGGTTCCCTCGATGTACACGTGCTTGGAGAAGACGGGGAATCCGAGTTCGCGGATCTCCCGGGTATCGCGCACTCCGCCGTCGGTGACCAGTGCGGTAATGCCGCGCGCAACACAGGCATTGGCGAGGACATCGCCGAACTGGCCGGCGGCTTGATCACCTGAAGAGACGATCAGGACGTCACCCGGCTGTGCGTAGCTGATCGCAACCTGCAGCATGAGGTTGTCACGGGGATGGCACTTGACTGTGAAGGCGGAGCCGCAGAACCTCATGTCGCGGTCGATCGGTTTGATCGCCGGATGCAGCGACCCCTTACGTCCCTGTGCCTCGTGAATCGTGGCCGCGGAGAACGTCCCCAGTTCGGCAATCAGGTCCTTGTCCGCGCGATCAATTTTCGTCTTGACGTGAATCATCTTGTACTCCAGAAAGTATGAAAGATCAGGAAAGGCGTTCGACTGCCGCGGCGATCTGTGCCGCGGCCGTTTCGAGGACGGCCTCGGAGGTGGCGAAGGAGATACGGAAGTACGGCGATGCGCCGTAAGCCGAACCCTGAATGGTGGCAACCGACGCCTCGTCGAGGAGATAGAGGACGAGATCCTGGTCGGACTCGATCACGGTGCCGTCCGGGGTCTGCTTGCCGATCAAGCCGGCACAGTTGACGAACAGGTAGAACGCACCCTGCGGCACGACGGGCTCGAGCCCGGGGACAACACTGAGGAGGTGAGCCGAGAGGTCGCGTCGTCGTCGGTAACTTCGTACGGATTCGGTGAGGAAACTCTGGTCGCCGGTAAGGGCTTCCACGGCTGCGGCCTGGCTGATCGAGGACGGGCAGGAAGAACTTTGACCCTGCAGTTTGTTGACGGCGCCGATCAATCCGGAATTTCCGAGTCCGTATCCGAGTCGCCACCCGGTCATGGCATGAGACTTGGAGACTCCGTTGGTGACCAGTACCTGATCACGGAGGTGCGGAGCGACCTGCAGCAGACTCGGGATCGGAGCGTCGCCGAAGTTGATCTCGTCGTAGATCTCGTCGACCAACACACTGACATGGGGATTGGCCTCTATCACTTCGGCGAGGGCCTGCAGCTGCTCGCGGGTGTACACAGATCCGGTGGGGTTGCCCGGGGCATTGAGGATGACCCACTTGGTGTTCGAAGTGATTGCAGCGGATAGTGCTTCGGCTGTGAGAAGAAAGTTGTCGGACTCCTCGCACTGAACGATCACCGGAGTCCCGTCGTGAGCGAGGACCATATCCGGGTACGAAACCCAGTAAGGGGCGGGAACGATAACCTCGACGCCGGCTTCGACCGTCGCCATGAGAGCGAGGAAGATGACCTGTTTCGCGCCGCCGCCGACGGTGATCTGGTTGTCCGCGTACTGGATTCCGGTTCGCGAAGCCGCGCGTGCTGCGATTGCCTCGCGTAGAGCCGGGATGCCGTTGACTGCGGTGTACTTGGTCTGACCCGTGTTGATCGCAGTGATCGCCGCAGACTTGATGTTGTCGGGTGTGTCGAAATCGGGCTCCCCGACGGTCAGGTCGAGTATTTCACGGCCCTGGGCCTTCAGCTCGCGCACTCGTTGTGCGGCAGCCACACTCGGCGACTCCCTGATTCTGTCGACGCGCGCAGCCGGAACGAAAGTCGCCATGATGGTCTGCTCCTGGGTCCGGGGTGAGCGTGGATTCCCGTCGTCGACGAGCCACAGTTCTCACTCGGTGATCCGTTCGACCATAGGGTCCTACCAGGGCATCTGACCAAGACCGAACCGTTGTGGCCCGATAAGCAAACGTGATGGAGCGGCGACGGAATCAGACCGACAGAACGCGCAGATCCTCGAGACCGTCCACGACGGGAACTCGCCACGACGCAAGCTCTTCCGGTCCCTGCTCGTCCCACAGTTCGAACAGTTCCGAATCGGTCGATGCGATGGTGCGCTCCACCATTTCGATCAGCCAGGTGAGCCGTTCACTGGTCAGAGCCGAGGTGAAGGAGTCGAGATCGAGGTCCTGGGTGGCGGGGTCGCGCTTGCGATCGGCGCGCACGATCAGCACCAATTCGAGCAAGGCGATGGCGATTTGGCCGCCGTCCACCTCGAGGTAGTCGTCCTCGAATGCCCACTCCACCGATTCGAAGGTGAAGTCACCGTGCCCGATGGACGCGATCAAATCCCCTGCACCGTCGTTCTCGAACGGTCCCGATCCCCACGCGCCCACTGTCTACTCTTTTCCGATTGCCGTCTCAGCGCGCTTCGAGCGCGATCTTCGCTCCGAATCCTAGAAGAACTGTTCCGGTTATGCGCTCGAGTGCCTGTCGCACTCGGGGCTTTTCGAAGGTGCTACGCGCTCGCGAGAGAAGGACCACGTAGCCACTGAGCCACACGATGGTGATGGCTGCGTGGATGAGCACCAGCAATGCAAGCGACGGTCCCGTCGGCCACCCGGCCGGAACCAACTGCGGCAACAGTCCGGTGTAGAAGACGGCGATCTTGGGGTTGAGCAGGTTGGTGGTGAAGCCCGTCTTCCATGTCCCGGCCTTCTGCGATCGTGGAGCGTCGGCATTGTGTTGCATCCGCGACGTCCGGCTCTCCCACAGTGCTCGCACACCGAGATAGATCAGGTAAGCCGCGCCGGCGAGCTTGACCACCGTGTACGCCTCGGCCGACGCGGCGAGGATCGCCGAAAGCCCGAGGACGGTCAACAGACCCCACACCAGAAGGCCCGAGACGATGCCGGCCGCTACCCGGAAACCGGCGGATCTGCCCGCGCCGAGAGCAGCCTGCGTCACGACGGCCATGTCGGGCCCGGGGACCAGAGTCAGTAGGGCGAGCACAGCTGTGGCGGCGAGCAGAGCGGTCAGCATGCAACAAGTATGAAGTCGGGGTGGGGAGCATTGTCGGCCGGTGGTGTCGGGCCTGTGAACAAAGAGTGGCGCGGCGGTGTGAACTGCATGGACACGCCCGGAAACCGGCGTCTCGCGAGCCCTGTTCGACAGAGTTATGCACACTGTGGGGAAACGAATCGTTGCAGGTAGGAGGAATAACTCTGTTGTAATTCATCCTTTTGTCCACAGGTTATGCACAACTGGGAAGTGGATGTGAATGAAGTTATCCACACCTGTGTGTGCATCGGTGGAGAACTGTCCAACTCCATTGGATACCCGCGAGTAATAAATCCCAACCAGTGGGTTGACCCCGGGACGTTCGTCCTGTCCAATCGAGGGTCAGCGGTAGTCGTGCGATGCTCAGGGGGCGCTTGACGGATGCGGAGATTTGGGTTTGTCGGGATTGTGTTGGTCGTGCTCGCGCTTGTCGTGGGCGGAGTGGCGTATGCCGAACCGGCACCTGAAAACCCACCAGGAGATTCGGCCGGTCAGGCCGGGGCTCACATCAATCGCATAGAGCAGTTGTCGCCCACACGCAGTGCCGTCTTCGTCGAGTCGCCGGCCATGCGGCGCGAGGTGCAAGTGCAGGTTCTGCATCCAGCGTCGAGTGCCGGTTCGCGTCCGTCCTTCTACCTACTCGACGGCGTCAGTGCCGGTTCGGAATCCGGATACTCCGAAAGCACCTGGACTCAAAAGACCGACATCGAAGCGTTTTTCGCCGACAAGAACGTCAACGTCGTTCTCCCTGTTGGCGGTACCGGCAGTTTCTACACCAACTGGAAGAACGACGATCCGAACCTCGGTGTGAACAAGTGGGAATCGTTTCTCGCTGAAGAGCTTCCGGCGTTGATCGATTCTGCGTTTTCCGGAAATGGGACGAATGTGGTCGGCGGGGTGTCCATGGGTGCGCTCGGCGCGGCCAACCTCATCACACATCACCCGAAGCTCTATACCGGATTGGCCTCGTACAGTGGCTGTCTCGACAACTCCGAATCGTCCTCGCAGGATTCCGTGCGGCTCACCGTGGCCAGCAAGGCGGGCGACGCCACCAACATGTGGGGCCCGGCGTCGGACCCCGACTGGCAAAAGCACGACCCGTCCACCAACGCGGAAACGCTGCGAGGGAAGACGATCTACGTGTCCTCCGGTACAGGTGCGCCCGGAGAATACGACAACGTCTTCACCCCGAGTGGACTGCAGACTGCCATAGAAGGCGGACCGCTCGAGGCGCTCGCTAATACGTGCACACAACTGTTCGAAGCGAGGTTGGGCGAGTTGTCGATTCCCGCAGTATTCGCGTATCGGAACGACGGCACCCATTCGTGGCCGTACTGGCAAGACGCGCTTCACGATTCCTGGCCGACGGTGAAGACGGCGCTGGGAATGTGAGCTGAGAACTACTCGGCCAGTGCCAGTTCGAGCAATTGGAGGGCGCCGTCACGGGTCTGCGCAGCCGCGATGAACCCGGCCTTGTGGCAGAAGACCGAACTGTCGACGCCTGTCTGGGCGGCAAGATCCGAGCCGTTCAGGCCGCGCCACGGCTCCGGCAACAGCTTTCGTGAACCGAACTTGGAGTCAGCAGGCTTGACCGTCTGAATCGACCAGCCGCCGTTGGTGTTCGGGAAGATGGTGAACAGCAGTTCCGGCTGGGCCGACGCGGCGCGGCCGTGGGGAACGAAGCGTTCCAGGACGACGAAGCGCGGATCCGTTGCTTTTTCGTAGGTCTCGGTGAACTCGCGCTCGGCGGCCGCGTCGCCGGCGTACTTGGCGCGCAGGCGAATCAAGACCTGGGTTGCGAGAACGACGGCCAGCTCGAACTGGGTGTCGAACTCCTCGTCGGTGGACGAGATCGGATTGAAAAGGTCCAGCACGGACGACAGATCAAAAGGCTTGGTGCCGTAGTCGTTGAGGGTGTAGATCTCTTGGCCGTTGTCGACGGCGTCGATGCCCTCGACCAGTCGGCTGTCGATACGGCGGAACACGGAGGCGTCGCCTTCACAGAACTGCAGGCCGTATTCCTGCCAGAGCAGACCGAAGGCGGAGTACAGGATGCCGTTGCTGCGCTCGCCGGCATCACGCTGGTGATGGTCGAAGCGCCCCTCGGCAGGGTTGTAGCGACCGCCGACGTCGAGCACGATGTCCGCGCTGTCGAGGACGGACTCGTCACGGCTGCGAACGACGGTGGCGTCGGGGTACAGCTGCTTGAGCAGCGATACGCCGAAGACGTCGTCTGCATGGAACTTGCCGTTATGGGTCGCGATGATCACCCGTCGAGACTAGGCAATCGAGCGCGGGGATGCCTAGTCAGCCGATGGTGCGGATGCGGTCGGTGGCAGGTGGCGAGACCGGCGACCCGGCTGCGAACAGGGCGGTCAAGGCGTCGAGGTCGTTGCCGGCACCGGTCATCTGGGTGGAGTTCTTCAGCGCGGTGAAGCCGTCCCCGCCCTCGGCGAGGAACTTGTTCACCGCGACGCTGTAGACGGCGTCGGGCGCGATGTCCTGCCCGTTCAGACGCATTTCCGAGATTCGCGCGCCTGGTGCCGCCCGCCGGTCCAGGGCGTAGGTGAAGCCCGCGGACGGGGAGAGGATGCGCTCGGTAGCGGTGCCGTCGAGGTCGATCTGGAATTGCTGTTCGAGAGCGTCCTTCAACACCGCTCCTGTGACGGAGAGCACCTCGAGGCTGTTACCGAATGGCTGAACACCGTAGGCCTGGCGGTAGGTGACCTGGCCGGAAGTGCCGAAGTCCAAGTCCTCGCGCATGCCGCCGGGGTTCGTCAACGCTAGTTGGGCGCCTCGTGTCGATCCGGCGGCGAGTTGAGCGTCGGCGACCAGGTTGCCGAGTGTCGATTCGCCGCTGGGGACGCGGTCGCGTGTCAGATCGGCGGTAATGGTCCCCACCGGCCGCTGAGCGCTGTCCGACGCCTCCGACCAGGCCCGGTCGGCGAGAGCCTGAATATCGGGATCCGGCGAAATATCGTGTGTCACTATCTGATTGAACGCGGACGTCTGATCGCGAACGACCTCGCGTGTGTTGCGATCGATGGTGACGTCTGCGACGGACACGATCCGGCCGTGCGAAGCGCCCTGCATCACGACTCTGGGATTGCCTGCGGGATCAGGGAATTCGCAGTTGTACTGCTGGTGGCTGTCGGCGGTGAAGATGACGTCCACCTTCGGTGACGCACGAAGGGCGATGTCGCGGGCCGGCCCGGACTCGACGTTGCAGTCGTTGGGCCCACCTTCGACGGCCGGTTCGTCCCCACGGTGCAGGAGGACGGTGATGGCTTTGACGCCGAAGAAATCGAGGACGTCGGCGGTGCGGTTGATCGCTTCGACCTCGTCGCCGAACTGCAGATCGGCGATCCCGCCTGGTGTCACGATCTGCGACGTGTTGGCGGGGGATATCGCGATTACTCCGAGCGGAATGCCGTCGACCATGTTCACGGTGAAGGGCAAGGTGGCCGGGGTGCCGTTGGTGTACGTCATGTTCGCGGCCATCAGTGGGAAGTTGGCGCCGTCGAAGGACGGACTGAACGTGCACGCATCGACAGCGGAGCAACCGCCGGACTGCATGCGTCGGAACTCGGCGAGTCCCTTGTCCAGTTCGTGGTTGCCGATCGCGGAGGCGTCGATCTTCATCCGGTTCAGGAGTTCGACCGTCGGTTCGTCGTTGAACATCGCCGACTCGAGCGCCGACGATCCCCAGTTGTCACCGACCGAATACAGCAGCGAGTTGGTGGCTTGGCTGCGAAGTTGCGTCACGTAAGCAGCGAGATACGCCGCGCCACCTGCGGGGGTAAGAGAGCCGTCGGCCTGCCTGATCTCGCTGCGAACACCTTCCGGCGGGCGGAGACTGCCGTGCAGATCGTTGAACGCCAACAGACGTACCGACACCGTGTCCTGGGACTCTGCGTTGGCGACGCCACTCAGGGAGGTCGCGGTGGTGGCGAGAAGGGTCGTTGCGAGCACGGCACACGTTCGTGTCATGCGTCGCGTCATGCGTCGTGCTCCCTCACTCGGACCGGCTTCGAACCTCCCTGAGTGTGCCCGTCTGCCGAAACGAATTCCAGTCCCCGGCGTAACAGTTATGTATCGAGTGTCACGCGGTGACGCCGATGCCCGCGGCCTGCTTCGCGACGTCGGTGTTCGCGAAAGCGAGGAACGCGTCGTTCTCGTGTGGATCGCCGATGGTCATCCGGACGCCCTCGACGCCGTACTGGCGGATCAGAATGCCCGCTTCGGTACTCGCCTCGGCAAAAGCGGGAGAGAGTTCTCCGAGGGGGAGATAGACGAAGTTCGCCGACGACTCGGGGACGGTGTACCCGGCTTCGATCAGAGCGGTTCGAACTCGCGTCCGCTCGGCGATGACACCTTCGGTGCGGGCAAGCAGTTCGTCTGCTGCAGCCAGGGAAGCGATTGCGGCGGCCTGCGCGACAGCGCTCACGGTGAACGGGGTGTGCACCTTGCCGAGGGCCACGATGATCTCCGGATCCGCGACCGCGTAACCCACGCGGATTCCCGCGAGGCCGTACGCCTTCGAGAAGGTGCGCAGAACAACCACGTTGGGGCGGCTGCGGAACAGCTCGATGCCGTCGGCGTCCGAGCGTGAGTATTCGAAGTACGCCTCGTCGAGTGCGACGACGACGTGCGCCGGGACCGCGTCGAGGAAGCTCTCGAGCTCTGCCTTCGACAGTGCATTGCCGGTCGGGTTGTTGGGGTTGCATACGAAGATCAACCGCGTGCGATCCGTGATCGCGGCCAGCATCGCGTCGAGGTCGTGGCCGAAGTCCTCGGTCAGCGGAACCTTGACCGAGACGGCATGGCCGACCTGGGTGACCACGGGGTACGCCTCGAACGAACGCCACGCGTAGATGACCTCGTCACCCTGATCGCACGTGATCTGCACGAGTTCCTGGCACAGCGTCACGGAGCCGCAACCAGCGGCGACGTTGGCCGGCTCGACTTTCAAGAAGCTGGCCAGCGCCTCGATGAGTGCAACCGCGGCATTGTCCGGGTAGCGGTTGGCATTGGCGACCGCGTCGGCGACGGCGTCACGCACACCGGGCAACGGCCCTACTGTCGTTTCGTTGCTCGCCAGCTTGATCGCACCCGGAAAATTGCGTCCGGGAACGTAGGCGGGGATGGAGGCGAGGTCAGGGCGAATGTGTGCGGTCACGAGTCGATTATGCGCGCACTGATTTGGTGCGTAGCGGCCGTCTGCGTGTCAGAGTTAGAAGATGTCGGAAATCTTCCGAGCCACCGCGTATCTGCGCGGAGCCGAAGGGGAGGTCGCCACGGCTGTTCCGCTGACCGTGGTGGAGCCGGACGGCCCGACGCGGGGCGGGATCGTCGTCCTGCATGAAGCCCGGAAGTTCAGCCCGGCTCTGCTGAATCTGATGTGCGCGCTTGCCGGCGAAGGGTGGGTGAGCGTCGCACCTCACCTGTTTCACCGCGAACCCGAACACATGCAGGGTGAGGTGTTCGGTGACAACCTCTTCGCCGACTTCGACGCGACCCTCGATTGGCTCGTCGGACGCGAAGTTCTCGCAGACACCATCGGGGTGCTCGGATTCGACGACGCCGGTACCGCCGCGATGCTCGTGGCCACCAGCCGTCCCGTCGGCGCCGCGGTGAGCGTCGCCGCCCGGGGAATCGTCGAAGCCTTGTCGGTGGATGCTCAGGCGCTTGTCGACGCGGCCACTTCCCTGCAGGCGCCGTGGCTGGCGCTGTACGGCGAGGACGATCCCAGCACGCCTCGCGAACACGTGACTCTGCTCCGGGAAGCGACCGCGAAGGCCGACGTCGCGACACTGGTGGTCAGCTACGCCGGACTGGCTCACCGGGCGGACGAGCCGCCACAGCTGTCCGAGGACGCTGACCTCGACGACCCTGATTCGGCCTCGATCATCGAAGCTCAGACCCGGATCTTCGACTGGTTCGACAGCCACCTGCGGTAAGTCCACAAAACAGTCCGCTGACCACACGTTTTGCCTTTGGTGGCGAAGGGTGTGTAATCTTTCGATCCGGCGGTCCGAAAGGATCGGAACCCCCAGGGAGGCGTGCCAGAGCGGCCGAATGGGACTCACTGCTAATGAGTTGTCCCTTTTACGAGGGACCGGAGGTTCAAATCCTCTCGCCTCCGCCAAGCCGGTGATTTTGACCGGCGGGTTAGAAATGATAGAAATTACGACGGTAAGACACGCAAGACCAGCAAGACAACAGAACATGCGCCCGTAGCTCAACGGATAGAGCACTTGACTACGGATCAAGAGGTTAGGGGTTCGAATCCCTTCGGGCGCACAAAAGGAAGCCCCTCACCAGTAGAGATGCCGGTGAGGGGCTTTCTTGTATGCAAGTGTCCTTTCATGGCGACGTTGGTCACATCTTGACCCGTTTGGCGGCTGACCAGACCTGACCTCCGAATTGACGTTCTCGATCCTCGTATCGCGCCGCGGTGTCTCGGGCGGGCGGCTCGCGACTCTCGGGACTGCGCCAAATCGCCATTTAGCGGTCCGATCGGTCTGGTATGCATTGCTGATGAATCGGACTATCTCGGTTGTGCTCGTGATTGGTGTTGCGGTCGGAGCTCTAGTTGGGTGTTCGGGTAAGTCCGACACTGTTGTAGTTTCATCGACGCAGTCGGCCTCGTCATCCGCAGCGACGACGATTGAGGCCGCACCGCAGCGTGGCGATCAAACGCAGGAGGGCTTGGAGGCCGCGCTGGACGAGCAGTGGGCACTCGCGCAGAGTGCGGACTGGGCTGGGATCTATGATTTCAGTTCGCCTCGTTGCCAGGTTCAATACTCGGTTGAAGAGTTTGTGGCAGCGCTCGACGACGCGTACGCGGATCGGGATTTCAGCGGGACGCCCGAGTATCTGATCAACATGAACGGTGACTCGGTAGCGACCGTTGTCATCAAGGCTCCGGACGGCAAGAGTCCGATGACGCCGGGGACATGGAGTTACATCAACGGTTCTTGGTACGACGACGACTGCTAGGCCGATCCTGCGGGCGAAGCTGTGGGATCCGTCGACGTGGCCCGCATCCGATGAGGTGCCGAGTCTGCGCGACATGATGGCGGAGCGACACAGCCTGCGCGTCGAGGACCTCGAACCCGCCAGACAAGAGGCGTACCGCAAGTACCTGTACTGAGCGCAGATCCGTCACCTATGTCCGATAATGATCCGTGCCTTCAATTGCCTCATCGCTGTTCTGGATCGCGCTGATCGCGGCCATCGCGCCGATAGTCACGGGCCTGATCCCGCGTCGACTGGTTCCCGAAGTGGTGTTGCTACTGGTCGCGGGCGCAGTGGTCGGGCCGTTCGCCCTCAACATCGCAGCTGACAGCGAAGCGATCGGCATCCTGCGCGAACTCGGCCTCGGCATGCTGTTCCTGCTCGCCGGCTACGAGATCGACCGACAGGAACTCAGTGGGCGCGGCGGACGTCGAGCGCTCTACACGTGGCTGTTCTGCCTCGCGCTGGCGTTCACGGTGGTCGCGCTGCTTGGCATGAGGAACGTGATCTCCGCCGAAGCCGCTGTTGCCATCGCGATGACGTCGACCGCTCTGGGCACGCTGCTGCCGATCCTCAAGGACAACAAACTCCTCGACACACGCTTGGGTAAGACCGTCCTCAACCACGGGGCCGTCGGCGAGCTCGGGCCGGTCGTCGCGATGGCGGTGCTGCTGAGTGCCCGTGGTGCCGTACTGTCGCTGATCGTTCTTGCCGTCTTCGCCTTGATCGCTGTCATCGTTGCGGTGCTGCCCGGCAAGCTGATTCACGAAGGCTCGTGGACACATCGCCTGGTGCGGGCAGGGGCGGACACGACGGCGCAGACGACGGTCCGCCTCACCGTTCTGTTGTTGGTCAGCCTCGGAGTGCTGTCGGCCGTGTTCTCACTCGACGTCATTCTCGGTGCGTTTGCCGCCGGCTTCATCCTGCGGCGACTGATGCCAGAGGGCGACGAGCGCCTCGAGATCAAGCTCGACGGGATCGCCTTCGGGTTCCTCATCCCGATTTTCTTCATCACTTCAGGCATGGCGATCGACGTCTCGGCGGTCGCCGCCAGTCCCGGCATACTGATTGCGTTTTTGATCCTGATCGTTGTCGTCCGCGGCGTGCCGGTGTTCTTCGTGACCAAGTTCGAGAAGGTCGAACCACCCTTCACCACGCGTGAGAGTGCGCAAGTCGCGTTGTACGGGGCTACCGGCCTGCCCATGATCGTGGCGGTCACTGGCGCGGCCGTCGACGCGCATCAGATGTCGTCGGACAACGCGTCGATTCTTGTCGCGGCCGGGGCGATCACCGTTCTATTGCTCCCGATGCTCGCCACTCTTGACGAAAAAGGAGAAAGTGTCCTGATTCAGAGATCCAACTGCTCGTCGAGCCAGTCGAACATCCGCTGATCAGTCAGACGCCTCGCCATGGGCTGACAGTGGAAGCTCGTGCCTTCAGTTGGTGCATTGGGACGACGATCTTTTTCCAGAAGAAATTTTTCGAGAAGGAATAGGGAGAGCAGTCGGCTGTTATCGGATCGGCGGCGCAGGTAACGGGAGATGTCTGCATTGCGATGTTTCGAAATGTGTGGACAAACAATGCCCTACCGGTTCGAGCGCATCGACGTTTTGGACGCAGAATTCAGATCGTTGCCGCGTGGGGCCTATGCAGCATTGGGCTTATCGTGGGATGCAGCTCACCCACTGCGATACCCGAGTCTGCGGACAAAAGCTACCTGCGTGAGGTTTATGTCGCTGAGGTACCTTTCGCCAGCGAGGAAGTCGCGATCAATGTTGGGAAAGGTATGTGTGAGCTGATCGAACGAGCGGTCTCGGGTGGCCAGACAATTGCAGATGCGCTGACCATATTGCAGCAGCAGTCCGATCGCGCCGGGGTCTACAGTTCCGCCCAGAACACAGTAATAATCAAAGCCGCAGCGAAGTCGTACTGTCCTGAATACGGCGACACCAAGGTGCAGGTGGTTGAATCCACGCCTCGGGCGACGACCGCAACCATGACACCCGAAGACACCTTGAGCAGGATGATCAAGCAGTTCGACCAAGATGCCTTGCCGTACGAAAGTGTTCAGTGGCTGCAGGAACGGGCCAACGAGGTGTGCGCGGACTGGGATGAGTTGGGTGGTGACCGCGGCTTCGAATATGCAGTTCTAGGTCAGACGTTGAATTTTCGTCCCGTTGACTTCGAAAAGGCCGCCTTAGCGGTCACCCACCTGACGCAGTACGGCTGCCCGCAGTGGTACAAGTACATTCGCTGAAGCTTTGATTCAGGCTCCCCGTTACCGCAGCTTTGTCCTACACGATGGACCTGATTCGCGGTTCGGTTTCGAAGTGGCTAATTTGCACAGTGTTTTGTGCTCAAAGTGGATGTCACGTCGGAATAGATTGCATTTGGCAGTGTTTCGAGTTATCCGATCCTTCTCCGGCCGACGCCTCCGAAAGAGTGGTTGACGAAGAATGAGAAAGTGTCCTGATTCAGAGATCCAACTGCTCGTCGAGCCAGTCGAACATCCGCTGATCCGTCAGACGCCTCGCCATGGGCTGGCAGTGGAAGTTCGCGCCCTCGGCAGCGGTGAAGGGAACCACCGTCGTCGGTCCGCCGGCGAGGGCGGCAAGCCGCTTGGATTGACCGGGCCAGAATTGCTCGCCTTCCGGATCGGTGATGAGCAGGGGAGTGGAGATCGAGCCGGCGACGTGTTCGAGGTGGTACTTCCGAACCTCGGCGAGAGTGTTGTAGTAGCCGTCGGCGAGGTACGGACGCGCTCGGAAGCGCCAGATCCGGGCGCTGTCCTTCGAGAATTTCATCCCCAGCCCTATCGCCATGTCGCGGTCGAAGGCCTCCGACTTCCCCTCGTCGAGCAGCTTCTGCATGTTCTTGGGGATATGGGCGAGCCACGACGCGGCCACGTCCACGACCCCCGGATCGGCGATCGCTGCCGCGATCCGATGCTCGAACGCCAACGACTGGGGCACCCAGTACCCGCCCTGACTGATCCCGTACATCGCCAGCTTCGACGTATCGACGTCCGGCCGGTCCACGAGATAGTCGACGACGGGCGTGATGACGGCTTCCCAGTCGTGACGGAACGGGATGTTGCGCTCGAAGAGCATCGACTGCTGACCGGGACCGTCGAACATCAACACGTTGTAGCCCCGCTCGAGCGCCCCGGCACCGCCGCTGCCCCACAGCCCGCTGATCGGGCCGTCGCTACCGTTCACCATGATCAAAGTCGGCCGTCGCACGTCCCCGGGCGGCCGGAAGAAGTACCCGGGCAGGTAGGTGTCCTCGTAAGGGATCCGGACGCGTTCGACGGGCTGGGCGGTGGTGTCGACGAAGCGGTCCCACGCCTGTCGGTGACGTTTGAAAGTGGGGACCAGAACCGAATCGTCGCTGAGACCGTCGACGGCGTTGATCGCCACACCGAAGTACGACGCCGCCCGCAGGTACGCGTTGGACGCGCTTCGCGAATGCCCGGCCTCGGCTGCCTCTACGGCCTGCCCGAATACCCGTGTACCGAGGTCGAACCAGGCCTCGTACCAGCCTTCGAGGTCCTTCTCGCCGACGTGAGCGATGGCCGAGAGCACTTCGCCGGTGTCTGCCGCGCCGAAGGTGGCTTGCCCGAGAACGACTCGTAGCTCGAAGTCGAAGGATTCGTTGCGATAGAAACCAGCAGTGAACGCCTGGTGCGGATGGGCGAAGAACGACGACGCGAGAGACATGGGCACACCTTCGCTAGTTCGGGGCAGCCATTTTCAGTTGTAGTTCCAGGATCGCCCGAATCGCTTGCCGGAAAACCTGTCAGCGCGGCGACGCCGGGAGCCCGGTGGATGGCGGCCTCGACATCGCAAATGCCAGGGTGCACAACCACAACGACATTCCCAGCACCTGCGCACGTTGAGCGATACCCAGTCCGAGATTACCGCCGCCGGAGACTTCGATGCTGTTGGTCGTCAACATCCACACCGTCGCAAGGGAAGTCAGGATCAGAATGGTCAGACCCGTCGTCCGCAAAGAAGGGTGCTCGCGATACCTGAACGCTCCCACGGTGAATGCGATCATCGCGGTGAAGATCGCGAAGACCGCCACGCTGCTCGTCAACGCGTGAACATGGTGGAGCTGCGGAAGTAGACCGTCGGGTGCGCTCGACGGGCAACCCTCGCCCGAGCATTCGAGGGGGAACGACGCGTCGGCGATGGTCGCGATGCCGAACACTGCCAGCGCAATCCAGCCCGTGACGTAGAGCCTTCGCCGGGGCGTGATCAGCAGGCCCAGCGCTCCGGAGATCAACATCAAGATTGCGGACAGGACATCGGCGTTACCGAAGACATCGCGGTATTTCTGGTTCTCGGCATCGAGTTCGCTGAGGAACGATGTCACCGGGTCGAGGCCGGTGTCCAGGAAGAATTCGAGAATCCACGACGAGTAGACGATTCCGCCCAGAGCCAGCGCAGCCACCAAACCCCACCGCGCAACGTTGCGTTCCTTCACGAAATCGAGCTTACGGACCGAGCAGGGCTTTCTGGACGCGTTCGGCCGCTACCAGCGGATCTTCGTGCTCCCAGACGCGGATGACGGTCCAACCCTGCTCTGCCAGACGTGCATCGGTGTCGCGGTCTCGAACCACGTTGGCGGCCAACTTGTCCGTCCACCACTGCGCGTTGTTCTTGGGAAACGTCGCATGCTGCGGGCAGCTGTGCCAGAAGCATCCGTCCACGAACACCGCGACTTTGCGGCGTGGAAATACCAGATCGGCCCGTCGGCGAACACCTTTGATCGGCGCTCGGTCCACGAAGTACCGGAGTCCGCGTCGATGCAGCTCGCGTCGAAGTGCGATTTCGGGTTTGGTGTCGCGCCGACGCTGAGCGCTCATCCGAGCGCTGGTGGCAGGATCCGTCGCAGGCACCGTGGTTCCCTCAGCCGTCGGAATCTTCGCTGTCTTCGGGATCGGACCAGGTGGGCGCAAACCTGTTGCGACGCTCCACTTCACCGTGCACGACGGTCACGAAGTCGGTGAACGAGAGCGTCTGAGCTTCGGTGGGGCGGCCGTTGCGCGGCGGCGGCTCGTCGACGTCGAAGAACCGGACTGCACCATCGGGTTCGTAGAGTCCGATGTAGACCTTCTCGAAGAGGTCGTAGCGGGTGTCCTCGGCGCCGAGATCCACCCAGGCCTTTCCCGGAACGCCGACCACCGCGCGCTTGCCTCGGCCCGAGCGCTTCGAGAGCGTCGTGACGTGGTGTGCAAAAGAGGATTTGCCGGTGTCGCTGGTCTTGGTCGGGTCGCCGTCGTCGCACGTGGCGTACGGCTCGAACATGACGGCGACCAACACGCTGTACGGCTGACGCTGATGCAGAACCATTGCCTCGCCACGCAATTCGTGGTCGTTGCGGACGATGTTCTTGGTCCACCGTCCCAGCTTGCCGCTGCGGGGACTGTAGTCCTGGAAGTTGTACGTCTTGATGGAGACGCAGAGGATCAGGCCGAGAGTGGGGTCGAGTGCCTTGACATCCAAGCGCTTTCGGCCCTTGGCGACATCGACTGTTGCCTCCTGGCCTTCTCCGGACGCCGTCGGGGTGATGTTGGGATACAGCGGACGCAGAGCGTCGGCCACCGTCTGTGCCAGTTGATTGGACAGTCGCTGGGCGTAGTTCTTCTTCTCGCCGCGATCGGCGTCGGCCGGGGGCTTGTCGCCCGCGAGTTGCAGTGCACTCCACAGTGGTTCGTGTTCCGGTTCGGAAAACAGCGTTTCAGGTTCGGGGAACAGCGAGTCCGTCATGCTGCGGCCTCGGGGTATCCGCCCATCCGCTCGAGATGGCTTTCGACGTCCTCGATGAAACCGGGGATGAACCGAAGATTACCCATGCGTGCGCGCTTGAGGAAGCCGGCGGTGGCCCGAGCCGACAGCAACCGCGTGTCTTCGAGGAAGCCGCTCAGATCCTCGTAGTCGTACTGGACCGGCCAGGTCGAGGTATGGACGCGGAAGGCCTGGCGGTTACGGCCCCAGGCCGCACTCGGCCAGGCGTCGCCCGGTTCGAGTGGCGTCTCGCCCGCGGCGTCGTATTCGATGGGATCGCTCAACCGGCCACCGACCCACGACGCCATCCGCACGCTCACGGCATTGCCGACGAGCTTCCAGCGATGGCTGTGGCGTAGGCCGGGAACCTCGACGGACGGCAGCGTCCAGTCGGGATCGAAACCCTGCAGTCGCTCGGCATCGACTAGACCGGGAGTGACGATCTCACCTGACGGCAACCGGACTGCCGGCTGACTGGGGATGCCGACGGACGAGCCGCCCTTGAGCGTCGGCACGGCATTGACGGCCCATCCGAGACCGCGAGTGCCTTCGGTCCAGTAGAAGCCGCAGGGGTAGTCCGCGGGATCGCCACCCAGGCGCTCGCCGGCGTCCTGGCCGAACAGGATTTCGCGGGGATCATCTGTGCGCGAGGCAAGCATGATGACTCGCTGGCGACGCTGGGGGAGTCCGAAGGCGCGGGCGTCGACCACCCGGTACGCCCAGGTGTATCCGAGGTCTTCGAGGGCGTCGGTGATGTGCCGCATGGCGGCGCCCTTGCCGAGCTGGAGCATGAACGGAACGTTCTCGATCAACAGCCAGCGCGGGCCCTTCTTGCGCTTGACCAGACGGAACACCTCGTCCACCAGGCCTGAGCGTGCGCCGGTGATGCCTGCCGTTTTGCCGGCCTGAGAGAGGTCCTGGCAGGGGAAACCGGCGGCCACCAATTCGATGTCACTGGGCAGCGCGCGAAGTTTGGTGACGTCACCGTGCAACGGCACGTCGGCGAAACGCGAACGGAGAACTGCCTGCGCGCCCGGATCGATTTCACACAGCAGTTCGGTGTTCCACCCATGTTCCGAGAGCCCCAACTCGAGACCACCGATACCGGCAAACAAACCCACCATGCTCCGCGACGACGTCACAGCACCCTTCCTCACGAACCGACCTAGAAGCACGGTACTCGAGAACTCCGACACCGTTTGCCAACTATTCGGTCCGCGGCGTGCTCCTTACGGAAGAACCGTTGTGAAACGCCTTACATCGAGATCTTCGGGGCCGATCGAAGTCCCTAAAAGGTCCCTGATCGAAGCAATAACCCGAACCAGCGGTGCTCCGTGCCCGTTCGTCCATTACCGTGGTCGGGTGAGCATCCAACCTTCCGGTGACGCGTCCTGGCCCGCGGTATTGACCTGGCAGGCCCACAACGCTCCTCGTATGGAGTCTGTTCGTGTGCAGCTGAACGGAAATCGCATCAAGGCTTCCGGCCGGATCATCGGTGGAGCCTGCAGTGAGCACCCGGCATTCAGCGCGTCGTACGACCTGGTCACCGACGAGGCCGGCATCACCCGCCGGTTGTCCGTGCGGACCGCCCTGGCCGCCGGTGAGCGTCAGATGTCGATCAGCCGGGACGAAGAAGGCACCTGGATGGTCGAGAACGGCGCCAGTCACCAGCGCTCTGCGTTCGATGGCGCACTCGATGTCGACGTGATCCTCAGCCCGTTCTTCAACACGCTGCCCATCCGCCGCGTCGGTCTGCAGAACGACATCGAAGACGCCGAGGTGCCGGTCGTCTACGTAAACCTTCTCGACCTGCGCGTCGAGGGTGCGACCATCACCTACAGCTCCGGCGCCGACGGAATCAGTGTGCTGTCCCCGGTGTCCAGCTCGACGTTGTCCGTCGATGCCGAAGGCTTTGTCCTCGACTACCCGGGTCTGGCAACTCGTATCTAGGTTTCGTATCTCTAGGTTGCGGATCGCCGGATGACGCCGCCGCGTCGACCGGCGTCTCGCATCCGGTTGATCCAGTCGGGTTCTCCGGCCTGAACGTCTTCGATGTCCCACCGCTCGTGCGACTCGTAGGCGCCGCGCGCCGCGAACCCTGCGTCCACCAATCGTGCCGTCGAGCCGTTGTCGAGCAGATCGGTACGTGCACCCTGCAAAAGGTCGAGCGCCTCGTCCAGCGCGACCAGCAGGGCGTCGCGGTTGCCCTCGCACATCGCCCGCACCAGGCCAGGAGCGCTCCCGGCCACGCGAGTGCCGTCGCGAAATGATCCGGCAGCCAGCCCGAGAGCCAGTTCGCCTCCGGCAGCTCCGGTGATCGCAAGCGTTTCCGCGAGCAGGTGAGGCAGATGCGAGATTCGCGCGACTGCTCGATCGTGTTCCAGAGATTCGGCCGGCACGACGACCGAGCCGCAGTCGAGTGCAAGGTCGGCGACCTGCGACCACACATCTGCGTCGACGCCGCTGTCGGTGGCAACAACCCATACCGCGTCGACGAACAGATCGGCATCCCCGACCGCCCAACCCGAAGCTGACGTCCCCGCCATCGGATGACCGCCCACGAACTTGGCGCTCAAGCCCGCTCGTTCGACCGCGGCCTTCACTTCACCCTTGACGCTGACGACGTCCGTGATCGGATTGTCGGGCGCATGCGCGGCGATTGCCTCCAAGGTGGCGTCGACGGCAGGCATCGGCACGGCGATCACAATGATCGCGCCGCTTTCGTTTGCTCTCTGCAGCACTGAAACCAGATCGGTGTCGGCGTCGAAACCGTCGGCTCGGGCCGCGTCGGCGGACTCGCTGGAACGGTTGTAACCCCACGCCCGGCGGCCGGATCGGACGGCGGCGCGAAGTAGCGAACCGCCGATCAATCCGAGGCCGAGAACGCAGACTGGTGGGGCGGAATCGATCGCAGACACGAGTTCAGGTTGGCACATCGATGCTCGGACTTCACTCACTGGCACCAGGCGGGCTACCGTTGCGCCATGGGTGCACAGCGCGCGGGTAACAAGAGCGCCTCTTCGAACCAGTCGGAGGAGCTTGAAGGCTTCGGTGTCGCGGTGGTCCGTGAAGAGGGGCGTTGGACGGTCAAGGCACTGACGCCCGACGCGTTGACCTCGCTCTCGGCCGCCGAAACGCAGCTGCGTGAGCTGCGAAGTTCGGGTGCCGCCTTCGGTCTTCTCGACGTCGACGACGAGTTCTTCATCGTGTTGCGTCCGGCGCCGTCGGGCACGCAGTTGCTGATTTCCGACGCGACCGCCGCCATCGACTACGACATCGCAGCCGACGTCCTCGACGCCTTGCACATCGAGATCCCCGACATCGACCCGGACGACCTCGACGATGTCGAACCCTGGGAAGAGGGCGATCTGTCCGTGCTGGCCGATCTGGGCCTGCCGGAACCCGTGCTCGCCGTCATCGCGGCCGAGACCGATCTTTATCCGGACGAGCAGTTGGGGATGATCGCGCAGCGACTCGGGTTCGCATCCGAGTTCGGCGCAGCGCTCGACAAGCTCCCGCGCTAGATGACTCTCGCTGACGACCAGCGCATGATCCGTGCGGCCATCGTGGCCGCACGTTCCGCCTCCGATGCAGACGTCCCGGTCGGGGCAGTGGTGTTCGACGCAGACGGCGTCGAAGTTGCTCGGGCCTCCAATGCCAGGGAAGCGTCGTCCGATCCGACCGCGCACGCCGAAATCCTCGCGTTGCGTGCTGCCGCAAAAACCTATGGTGACGGCTGGCGCCTGGAAGGTGCGACGCTTGCCGTGACCCTCGAGCCATGCACGATGTGTGCGGGCGCTCTGGTCCTCGCCCGGGTTTCTCGGGTCGTTTTCGGGGCGTGGGAGCCGAAAACCGGAGCCGTCGGATCATTATGGGACGTAGTTCGAGATAAAAGATTGACCTATCGGCCGCAGGTGCGCGGCGGGGTCCTCGAGGACGAATGCGCTGGGCTTTTGGAAGATTTCTTCCGCGAGCAGCGGGCCTGAATTCGGTATTCCCCATCGAGAGTGATCGCACACTCGGGTAGCCGGATCCATCAATCGAGGGCATGGTGGAGGCAGATGCCGTCAGGGCATCGGCGGATCGTCGGAAGGCGATTCGTTCGCGTTCACAGAGGAGTACTCATGGGAATCGCAGACAAGGCTCAGAACAAGGCCGAAGACCTCGGGGGCAAGGCCAAGGAAGCTGCTGGCAGCGCTACCGGTGACCGGGACCTCGAAAACGAAGGCAAGGGCGACCAGGTGAAATCGGCCGTCAAGGATGCAGGCGAGAAGGTCAAGGACGCCGCTTCCAGCATCAAGGACAAGCTCACGTAATACCGCTCCACCTGGCGATTTCAGCCACGGGCACTCCATCCGGTAAAGTCACCAACGGTGGCGTGTCCGAGCGGCCTAAGGAGCACGCCTCGAAAGCGTGTGACGGGTAACCCCCGTCCGAGGGTTCAAATCCCTCCGCCACCGCCAAAGCTCCCCACCTGTTCACGCAGGTGGGGAGCTTTTTTTGTGCTTGGTGGCGCCTATAGTCCCGTTGCTCGGACGACGTCGGGGAATCGGTAGGTTTCATCGAGGACTGATTTGTCGGGGACATAGCTGCGAATGATCAGTCGAAATTCGTCGTGCGGAGCGGGTAGCCAGTTGGCACGAGCATCCGGATCGGTCGGCTCGTCGTGAGACAGGTGCAAGGTGAGCTTCCCGTCACGAAAGACGAGATCGCCCGCGTCGAGATTGACGGTGCCGAGGTTGACGCGGTTACCGGGTGCGTCGGCGAGCATAAATGCGTCCTTGTCGTACATGGTCAGAGACCAGAAGCCGCCGCGACTGCGGTCGACGGGTGGGAGTGCGTCTTCTGTGAAGGTCATGGTGTACCGCTCGCGGCCGTGGAGCAACGCTCCGTCGTGGTCGGTACCCCGGATGAGGTAGACAGCCTCGTGAAAGTCGTTGACGTAAATGTAGATGACGGCCGCGAGCGCCCGTCCGAACCAGTCGGTGCCCCACAGGCCACTGTTGCGTTGCCGTTGCCATCCGTTGCCTGCGTCGACCCCGGTTTGGACGTAGCTCGCCGATTGATGGAGGGCGACGTCGGCGCGGAGCGCGGCGCGGTCGAGCAGCGCTCGGTACGACTTGTCCGAACGATGCAGTGCGACAAGCGTCTTGGCTTGATCAGCCATCGGGGTGTCTGCTGCGCCCATGGTCGGGTTGAAATCGAGCATTGCTGCAAGATCGGTCCAGAAAGATTCCGGCTTCACCCATTGAGGTCGACTGGAGTCGGGATCGGCCGCCAACATTTCGGCGGTGACGCCCTGAGGGTAGATCGAGTTCGCGGCGTGGGCCTCGTAGCCGAAGGACCGCGGGCCGGGTCGATCCTCGCTGAACGGGTACATGCCGATCTGGTCGAGCACCGACCGCGCCTGCTGCTTGGACGCCTCGGAACGTGCTGCGAAACTGCGAGGGAAGACACCAGCCACGTTCGTCGGTGATCGAAGCACATCGAGGAAGTTTTCCGGCAACTCGCCATCCCAATCAGGTCCGACCAGAAGGAACTTTCCGCCGGGAGTGCCTGTCGCCGAACCAAGTTGGTGAGTCACATTTGTCAGCACGTCGACGATCTGGATAGTCCAGTAATGGCCGTCGGGTACCTCGGTCGGGGTCTGTATCACTGCGGTTTCGTCGGTGAGATCGGCGAATCCTGCGCCGTAGATCGTGTCGTTGTTGGGTGAGACGACCCACCGCTGCGCCGGGCTCATGTAGTCGGTGAGGGCACCTGTGTAATTTTTGGCGGCGCCTGGCAGAAGGCCGAGTTGGAGTCCGGTCTTGCCATCCATGATCTCCCACATGTTTGTACGGCCGAAGGTGTCCACAGCTGGATAGCCCCAGTAATAGACGATCCGGGCGAGGGCTTCCACGTAACTCTCAGCGGCGAGCGTTGCTGGAACTCCGGCCGATCTCGCCAGTTGAGCGTGTGCCGGCGTGAAACCTTGTGCGATTGAGTCGGTCGGGGAGTCCATGAAGTCATGGTGCCGGTGACCGTCCGCTGCATCATCACCCTTGCGGGGTGAACCGGTGAGGAAATCGAATACCGGTTCTGTGTGCGCAATTCGAACGTTCAGGAGCGGCGGGCGATCCACTCTGCAGCGGCGGCATCGATGTCCTGCTTCAGCTTCTCGAAGAACGAAGGTGGCGGGGTGGGGATCAAATCTGCTGCGGTAGTGAGGGATCGACTGAGGGCGATCCGACGCTCGCGTAACTCGTCGTCGGTCAGGAGCGTCAGGTCCGCCATCGCGAGCTCCCTCGATCGGTGTGATTCGTGTTTCGGGCAGACCGTGCGCATCGGGATCGATGCATGATTCGATGCGCACGGCCCAGGCATTCCAGGCTGGGGGCCGGAATGCACAGTCGACTTTACCAAATGATTACTAATGGCTGTAGACGCGGCTCACCCTTCGGTGTTCGTGGAGCACTTTCACAGGTTTCTCCCAGGTCGTAAGTCCTGACAACTGTTGAAGCTGCAACTATCGTCGAGCCCATGAAAAAGATCTGGTGGATCGGCGGAGCAGTAGTTGTGGTCGTACTCGCCCTGCTCGTGGGGCCGTGGGCGTACGGGAAGTTCATCGCTGAAGACGATGCACCGGCGGCCGTGGTGTCCACTGAGGGCGCGGAGGCGGCGTCCGGATCGATCGACGGGCAATGGACCGTCGTCGCCGGGCAGGGGGACAACCAGGCGGCAGCTGGGTACACCGTGCACGAGATTCTCAACGGATCGAGTGTGACCGTCGTCGGAACCACTGGCGAGGTGAGCGGAAACGCGGTTGTCGAGGGTGAAAAGCTCACTTCCGGCGAAGTAACGGTGCAGGTGGCAAGCATCAAGACCGACTCGGATCGGCGCGACGGCCAGTTCACGGGCAATGTGATGGATACCAGCACGTATCCGACGGCGACGTTCACGATCGACTCGCCGGTGGACTTGTCTGCTGTACCGACGGACGGAACAACGGCGACGGTCACGGTGTCAGGAACGCTGACGCTCAAGGGTCAGTCCAAGCCGGTGTCGGTCGACATGACCGTGCTGCATTCGGGTGATTCGCTGATCGCATCGGGCTCGATTCCGGTCACCTGGACCGATTTCGGAGTCGAGCCTCCGTCCCTCGGTTTCGTCACCGTCGACGGCAGCGGCTCGGTGGACTTCCTGGTCTCACTCGCCGCGAGCTGAATTACGTCCACCCGATTCGCACTGCTTCGGGGCGGGCAGGGAAGATTAAGGACATGACCTTCCTTTCTTCTTGTCCGTTCCGAAGGCAGTGCGCGATCTCTGCCCGGACGGAATGAACAGGTGATGCCCCGGTGGAGACCGTTCCGAACGGGCGAAGACCCCGATCCACGGTTCACGCTCGCCAATGAGCGGACATATCTGGCTTGGATCCGCACTGCAACGGCCTTCGTCGCGTCGGGCGTCGGACTCGAAGCGTTCGGCGGCGACATTCTCAATCCGACGGTTCGATCCGGCTTGGCCGCGTTGTTGCTCGTCGGCGGTGCTCTGATCGCCATCACTTCCTTTGTCCACTGGATCAGCGCCGAGCGTGCACTGCGAACTGAGCGCTCGTTGCCGGTGCCGCTCATGGCGCCGGTCGTCGGCATCGTGCTGGTGATCTGCGCGACCGTCCTGGTGGTCGAGGTCGTGAACTGATTGACCGCGCTGGAACCGTCGGAAGGTGTCAAGCCTCCGGACAAGGGCTTGCAGTCCGAGCGCACATCGCTCTCGTTCGTGCGTACGAGTCTGTCGATCCTCGGCTTGTCTGCCGCCTGTCTGAGATGGTTGCCGCCGTTCGGGTCGGTGGCCCTGATCGGCCCGTCCGTCGCTGCCGTGCTCGTCGTCGCGGTGACGGTCTACGAACGTCGGTCGCGGCCCAGGCGGTTGGCCCAGTTTTCGGCCGAAAAGGCAACGCCCGCTTTGGGTATGGGAGCAACTCTCGCGGTCGCTCTGCTCCTGCTCAGTGCGACGGGGCTGTGGATTCTGCTGAAGTGACCTCGGCTTTCGGCGCCCAGCCGGGCGGGCCGAACACGTAGCCGGCTCGCTGCCGCCACGATGTCGACGCCTTCCAATCGCGAGCAATGGCAGCATATTCGCGCGTTTGGAGCTTCCAGATGTTGTACGTTCCGACCGGCGTCGTGAGTCCGTAGGTGGGGCGGTGGGTTTCGGCTGCGAAGGTTCCGAACATCCGGTCCCAGATGATGAGGATTCCGGCGTAGTTGCGGTCGAGGTACTCGGCGTCGGAGCCGTGGTGGACGCGATGGTGTGACGGCGTGTTGAAGATGAATTCGATGGGCCGCCAAAGTTTTCCGACACGTTCGGTGTGGACGAAGAACTGGTAGACGAGGCTGACGGAGAAGCCGACGAACACCATCCACGGCGGGATCCCGAGGAACGGCAACGGCAACCACATGATGATCTCACCGCTGTTGTTCCACTTCTGCCGCAGTGCGGTGCTGAAATTGAAGTACTCGCTCGAATGGTGAGCCTGGTGTGTGGCCCAGATGACTCGAACTCGGTGTGCGATGCGGTGATACGCGTAATAGAGGACGTCGATTCCGAGCAGCAGGATCACCCAGGTGTACCAGGCAGTCGGCGAGAGGTGCCACGGAGCGAGATACACCCAGATTGCGGAATAGCCGATCAGCGCCAGCACTTTCCAGAAGGTGCTCGTTGCGATCGACACGAGTCCGAGTAGAACGCTGGTTCTGGCGTCGACGCTTCGGTAGCCGCCCTGTGCCGGCCGTGCGCGTCCGTCGGCGTCGTCGGGATGATCTTCGAGCGCACGGGCCGCGAACCATTCGATTGCGAGGAAGATGACAAACGCGGGGATTGCGAGCGTAACGGGATCATGGAGCGGTTCGAGCAGTGACTTCCATGATTCGAGAAGGGTTTCCCACACGCGATTTGTCCTGTTCTCTAGCTCTGATCGTTACATCATGCATCAAAATGTAACGTCAGGGAACCCTTTGCGGCGAAGAACTCGCAGGTTTGTTGCGACTATTCATAGAACGATGGTAGGAATTGCCGGTGCATATCACCGCGAAGGTGGACTACGCCGTGCGGACTCTGGTCGAGCTCGCGGCAGTTGGTCCTGACCCGGCCAAGGCCGAGTTTCTCGCCAAATCCCAGGTAATACCCCACAAGTTCCTGGAAGCGGTGCTCTCGGACCTGCGGCGCGGCGGCTTGGTCAACAGCCGTCGAGGCCCGGACGGGGGATACTGGCTCGCTCGGTCCGCGGACGAGATCACGATTGCCGACGTCATACGAGCTGTCGAGGGACCGCTGGCTTCGATTCGGGGTCAGCGACCGGAAGACGTCGACTACGGGGGACCGGCAACGCCCCTCAAGGAGGTGTGGATTGCAGTGCGAGTCAACCTCCGTGCTGTGCTCGAAAATGTCACACTCACCGATGTTGCAGGTGGAGAGTTGCCCGAGTTCATTCACGAACTGACGGCAGATCCCGAGGCGTGGAATCGGCGCTGATACAGCCCGGTTTCAGTGTGCCCGTCGACGCGGAACTGCCATAGGAGCAGTGTTCGCGGTGTTGCCTCCCGCGGATTTTGCGTCGTACATCAGATGATCGGCCGCAACGATTGCTCGGGAGAACTCGTTGTAGTCGAACTCTTCCTGATGTGGGATGAAAGGTAGCGTCGCTGCGCCGACGCTGACCGTGGCCAGGGGGTCGTCGGAGGCGTTCACCACGGCTTTGGGGAGCGTCGCGATTCGTTTGCGAAGTCCGTACGGAGTACCGATCATCACAACGGTGAACTCCTCGCCGCCGGTGCGCGCGGCGTAACCGAAACCGTTCACATGCGCCTGCAGGCGCGTTCCGGTCCGGATGATGACGGCGTCACCGACTTCGTGGCCGAACGTGTCGTTCACCGCCTTGAACTTGTCGATGTCGACGACGGCAACAGCAATGTCGGCACGATTTGCCGACGCGACCGACCAGATGCGCTCCGACATGTCCCACAGTCCTCGTCGGTTCAACAGGCCGGTAAGCGCATCCACTTTGGATCCCGTTGCGCGCGCGAGTAATTGCCGCCAGGTGAACTGAATCGTGGCCGGAATGAAGATCACGGCACACAGGACGACGTCCGTGCGTGCGATCACGCTGGTTGTCGAGTAGTCGCCGTTCGTCAGGCCGAGCACCGTCAGGGCGATGACAAATGTCGTGGCAAAGGCGAGATGGAAGGCCAACCAGCGGTAATCGAGAAAATAGGTGAAGTATGCGCCGGTGGCGACAAAGAGTGCCGCGCCGAAGAGGGCGGCGTTATGGCTGGTGAAGGTGATGAGAATCGAGGCAGTTCCGAGATCTGCCCACAGTCCGTAGAGCTTGAGCATGCGTGAACCTCTGATTCGGCCGACAAACCAGAGAATCGTAGGGATCAGGTTGACGGTCGCAATGCCGACGAGCCAACTGCGCGCAAACGGTCCGTCCGGGCCCTCTCCGCTGAGGAGAAACAGGAACGCCACGATCGAGAAATTGAGTGAGCAGAACCCGATGGTGAGACGGACGAGACGTAGTACGGAGCCTCGTCCGGACTTCGATCCCCACAGCATCACCGTGGACGAAACCGGCCAGGTGTGCAGGAGCGGGTCCATCAGATTCCTTCGCCGAGCAAATTACGGTTAATTCACCGCAAAGTATGTCAGGCCATGTTGATTCACGCGTCAACTTGGCAGGGGGCGTCAGGCGGTGGAGTTGCTCGCAACTCTCTCTGTCGCGCTGTTCAGGCATTTGCCGTGCGTGAGTGTGAGGTACGCCTCGAGTTTCCGTGCCGTGTGTTCGATCGCACAATATTGCAGACCTCTGCAAAGTTGCAGAGCTCTGCAAGTTCGGTACCGTGTTGGGGTGATCATCGAACAAGGCCTTCGTGACCGCAAGAAGGCAGCAACCCGTGCCGCACTCAGCGGCGCGGCAGCACGGCTCGCTCGTGCGCTGGGGATCGAATGCGTCACCGCTGACGCAATCGCCTCCGAGGCCGGAGTGTCGACGAGGACGTTCCACAACTACTTCTCCAGCAAGGAGGAGGCAGTGCTCGCCAGTTTCGAGGAATCGGTGAACCTGTGGATCGAGGCGCTTGCGTCACGGCCCGCGGACGAACCAATTCTCGACGTCCTCGAAGAACTTGTGGTCGAAATCGTGAACGACTCAGGTCCGAGTGGGAGTGAGAAGGCAAGTATCTGGCTGCTGTCGGATTCGAGTCCCGCGCTCTACCGGGATGCCGCAGACATGCATCAGCGGATCAACCGTGCAGTCGTTCAGGCATTGGCGGAACGCACCGGTACCGACGCCGAGAAGGACCTGTACCCGACGCTCCTCCTGGGAGCGGTGGGCGGAGCCGCTAAATCGGTGATCGACGTCTGGACTGGCGGAAAGTCGGAGGCTTCCAGTCCGGAAGAGTTGGTTCACGACGCTTTTCGGCAGATTCGTGCCGGGTTGCCCGCGCCGCCGCCTGCCCCTGAGATGTCGCGTCCCTGAGATGTCTCGTCTCTGAGCCCCACACGTAATACCTGTCCACGTACACGCACCGAAACAGCAAGGAGCCCGTCGTGGCCACCTATCTTTATCGGATCGGCAAGTTCGCCTACCGGCGAAAAGGCGCGGTCCTCAGCGTTTGGCTGATAATCCTGGTCCTGATGGGCGTCGGGGCAGCGACTCTGTCCGGCCCCACCAAGGACTCGTTCTCCATTCCGGGAACCCCGGCGCAGCAGGCGCAAGACCTGATGGCGGAGCGTTTTCCCGACGCGCCCAATCCTATGGATTCGTTGAGCGCGCGATACGTAGTGCAAGCTCCGGCAGGCACGACGCTGGCCGATCCGGCGAACGTCAAGGCCATGGACGACATGCTCGCGAGTATTCGTGGCATCGACAAGGTCGCCGACTCTGCCAAGGTGGACCCGGCGACTGTCACTCCGGAACAGGCCGCGAAGGCGTTGGTCAATCCGGTTACCGGCAACGACTCCATGGTTGCGATGTTCAAGGAAAAGGCTGCTGCGGCTGGAACTTCCGAGACACAGGCCGTGGACGACGCGCGTGCGTTGTCGCCGCTCAGTGCCGACGGCACAGTCGGGTACGTCGAGGTTCCGTTCAGCGGTGACTTCGCCGATCTCGATCAGGCGTTGCGTGATTCGATCAACTCCGCAGCCGATGTCGGTCGGGCCGAGGGACTCAACGTCCAGGTCAGTGGTTCTGCTGCTCAGGAAGCGGAGATGCCCGGTGGTGTCACCGAGCTGATCGGTATCGCCGTTGCCGCAGTCGTTCTGGCCATCACGTTCGGTTCGCTTGTGGCCGCGGGGCTTCCGCTCCTCACCGCGATCATCGGTATCGCTATCGGCAGCCTCGGAATCACGGTTGCCACCGGATTCATGGATCTCAGTTCGATGACTCCGACGCTGGCGATCATGATCGGTCTGGCTGTGGCGATCGACTACTCGCTGTTCATCATGTCCAGGTTCAGGCATGAGCTCACCCTTACCGACAACCGTGCCGAAGCAGCAGGTCGCGCCGTCGGAACCGCCGGTTCCGCAGTGGTATTCGCTGGTTTGACGGTCATCATCGCGCTGGTTGCATTGCGCGTCGTCGGCATCCCGTTCCTCTCCGATATGGGTGCGGCAGCGGCCTTTACCGTGCTGATCGCGGTTCTGATCGCCTTGACCTTGCTGCCTGCGATCCTGGGTATGTTCGGACGCAAGGCTTTTGCCGGCAAGATTCCCTTCCTCAGCAAGCGCGCTGAGGAGTCCGAAGACGAAGATTCGGGCAAGCCGAAGTTGGCTCTGCGCTTCATCAGTGCCGTCGTCCGTCGTCCGCTGGTGCCGCTGATCGGTGGAGTAGTGCTTCTGGGCGCATTGGCTCTGCCCGCAACGGGATTGAGCCTGGCACTGCCGTCGGAGGCCACCGGTGACCCGGCGACCAGTGCGCGTCAGGCATACGACCTGATCGACGAGGGCTTCGGTGACGGTCGCAACGGACCGCTCATCGCCGTTGTCGACGCCAAGGATGCCAGCGTTCCCGCCGGGGAGGCCTTTGCGGAGGTCGTCTCGACCATCTCGGGCTTCGATGACGTCCAGAACGCACAGGTCGTCGGGGTCAACGAGGCCGGCGACACCGCGCAGGTACTGATCACTCCGAAGAGTGGTCCGACCGACCCCGCCACGATGGATCTGGTGTCCAGCCTTCGTGGAGCCGAAGGCGGACTCAACGATTCGATCGGCGTCAGCTACGGCATCACCGGTCAGACCGCACTCGAAGGCGACGTCTCGGACACGCTGAAGGATGCATTGGTGCCCTACCTGGCCGTCGTCGTCGGCCTTGCATTCATCTTGTTGCTCTTGGTGTTCCGTTCGATCCTGGTTCCGCTGACGGCGACGCTCGGCTTCCTGCTCAGCGTGCTCGCGACATTCGGTGCGACGGTGGCGATCTTCCAGCACGGTTGGTTGGGCATCATCTCGAACCCGCAACCACTCGTGAGTTTCATGCCGATCTTCCTGATCGGTGTGGTGTTCGGACTCGCGATGGACTACCAGGTGTTCCTCGTGACGCGTATGCGTGAGGAGTACGTCCACGGCGCGAGCGCGAAGGAGGCCGTGACCATCGGCTTCAACCATGGCGCCCGGGTCGTCAGTGCGGCCGCGGTCATCATGATCTCCGTGTTCGGTGCCTTCATCGCGGAACCGAACTCGTTCATCAAGTCGATCGGCTTCGCGCTTGCCGCGGCGGTGTTCTTCGACGCCTTCATCGTGCGCATGGTGATCATCCCGTCCGTCATGGCACTGCTCGGCGACAAGGCGTGGTGGTTGCCGAAGTGGCTGGACAAGATTCTGCCGAACGTCGACATCGAGGGCGAGAAGCTCAGCAAGGCCCTCCGTGAAGAAAAGGAAGCGGAGCTTCAGTCCGCATCTGCTTGATCTCTGCTGTGCGCCTTTATTAACCCCCCGCGGTTAATAAAGGCGCACAGCAGTTTTTGTGTATCGAAATATCCAGCGGCACATGTCGGCCAGGATTGGTAACCTTCGCTCACTATGCTGATCAGGCTGCTGCGCACTTATCTGATGCCGTACCGGGGTGAACTCACGGGCGTTGTCGTCCTGCAGTTTATTTCGACTATGGCGGCCCTTTACCTTCCGAGTCTCAACGCCGACATCATCGACAACGGCGTGACGAAAGGCGACACCGGCTACATCCTCTCCACCGGCGGGATGATGCTGATGGTCACGCTCACGCAGATCCTGTGCTCGGTGGGTGCCGTCTTCTTCGGTGCGCGAGTCGCCATGGGCGTCGGACGCGATCTCCGGGCTTCGGTGCTGCATCAGGTCGGGACGTTCTCGGCCCGAGAGGTCGGGCACTTCGGTGCGCCTTCGCTGATCACCCGCAACACCAACGACGTCCAGCAAGTGCAGATGATGGTCGTGATGAGTTGCACCATCCTCGTCATGGCGCCGATCATGTGCGTCGGCGGCATCATCATGGCTCTGCGCCAGGACCTGAATCTGTCCTGGATCCTGGGGATCAGCGTCCCGCTGCTCGTAGTCTCGATGGGTTTCCTGATTGCCCGGATGGTCCCCGGATTCAGGGTCATGCAGGGCCGCCTCGACGCCGTCAACCGTGTTCTTCGCGAACAGATCACGGGCATCCGCGTCGTCCGAGCGTTTGTACGGGAACCGTACGAGGTAGAGCGTTTCGGCGATGCCAACCGTGAGCTGACGGAGACTGCACTCGGCGTCGGCCGCCTCATGGCACTGATGTTCCCGCTCGTGATGCTGATCAGCAATGTCACCAGCGTCGCGGTCATCTGGTTCGGTGGCCATCAGATCAACGAGGGCTCGATGCAGATCGGCTCGCTCACCGCGATGCTCAGCTACATCATGCAGATCCTGATGGCCGTCATGATGGCCACCTTCATGGCGGTGATGCTGCCGCGTGCGTCGGTGTGCGCCGAACGTATCTCCGAGGTGCTCGACACGGATTCGTCGGTGATTCCGCCCGAGAACCCGGTCCGAGAACTGAAGGACCCGGGAGTCGTCGAACTTCGTGGCGCTCAGTTCCAGTTCCCCGGAGCCGAGGAACCTGTATTGCGCGACATCACGTTCCGTGCCGAACCCGGCAAGACGACGGCGATCATCGGCGGCACCGGATCGGGAAAGACCACTCTGCTTAACCTGATTCCGCGTTTGATCGACTCCACCTCCGGATCGGTATCGGTGGGAGGAGTCGACGTCCGCGACATCGACACGGAACTGCTCTGCTCGGTGATCGGTCTCGTCCCGCAGAAGCCGTATCTGTTCTCGGGCACTGTCGCCACCAATCTCCGCTACGGAAACCCCGAAGCTACCGACGAATGGCTGTGGGAGTGCCTCGAGATCGCCCAAGCTGCCGACTTCGTCCGCGCCATGCCTGAAGGCCTGGACACACCGGTGGCACAAGGCGGTACGACGGTATCGGGCGGTCAGCGTCAGAGACTCGCCATCGCCAGAGCGTTGGTGCGTAAGCCACAGATCTATCTGTTCGACGATTCCTTCTCGGCACTCGACCTCACTACTGATGCGAGGCTGCGTGCGGCGCTCCGGCCGGTCACGCAAGACGCCTGCATCGTCGTTGTCGCGCAGCGCATTTCCACCATCGTGGAAGCCGATCAGATCATCGTGCTCGACGACGGCGCCATCGTGGGGATCGGCACGCACGACGAACTCGTGGTCAGTTGTCCCACCTACGGCGAAATCGTCGCCTCTCAGCTAGCCGTACAGGACGCATCATGAGCAATCGACCGACTTCCTCGCCTCCCATCGGCCCGCCCGGCGGCGGCGATCCCACAAAGAAGGCCATGAACTTCGGCCCTTCGCTCAAACGTCTCCTCGGTCGCTTGAGCCCCGACAAGCCGATCGTCGTCCTGATCTTCGCTTTGGTGACCGCAAGCGTCGTACTTTCCTCGATCGCGCCGAAGATCCTGGGAAACGCCACCAACCTGATCTTCGACGGCATCGTCAGCAAGCAACTCCAGCCGGGGACGACCAAGGAACAGGCTGTCGAAGGATTGCGCGCTTCGGGGCAGGGTCAGCTCGCCGACATGGTGTCCGGCATGGCAGTTGTGCCTGGAACCGGAATCGATTTCGACGCCGTCGGCAAGGTCTTGATGATCGTGCTGCTGCTGTTCGTCTGCGCGTCGCTGTTCAGTTGGCTGCAGGCGTATCTGCTCAACATCGTGGTCCAGCGAACCGTTCGTCGTCTGCGTGAGGACGTCGAGCAGAAGATTCACCGACTTCCCTTGCGGTACTTCGATACCCATGCCCGCGGTGATGTTCTCTCACGCGTGACCAATGATATCGACAACGTCGCGCAGAGCTTGCAGCAGACGCTCAGCCAGTTGGTCATGTCGGTGATGACCGTCCTGGGCATTCTGGTGATGATGCTGTGGATCTCACCTCTGCTCGCCTTGATCGCGGTGGCAACTGTTCCGCTGTCGATCATGGTGACGGCGTTTATCGCGAAGCGTTCACAGAAGCACTTCGTGGCGCAGTGGAAGAGCACCGGCGGAATCAACGCGCAGGTCGAGGAAGCATTCAGCGGCCACGAGTTGGTCAAGGTGTTCGGTCGCCAGCAGGAGGTCGAGGAGCGCTTCCGCAAGCAGAACGAGGATCTGTACGAGTCCAGCTTCAAGGCGCAGTTCATTTCCGGTCTGGTCATGCCGGCCGTGATGTTCCTGGGCAACCTCAACTACGTCGCCATCGCAGTGGTGGGTGGCATGCGCGTCGCATCCGGAACGATGACGCTCGGCGATGTGCAAGCGTTCATCCAGTACTCGCGGCAGTTCACCCAGCCGCTCACGCAGATAGCGTCGATGACCAATCTGCTGCAGTCCGGCGTCGCTTCGGCCGAGCGGGTCTTCGCGCTGCTCGACCAAGACGAGCAGTCGGAGGACCCGAAGAGCGCGAAGTCGCCCACTGTCGACAAGGGTCGCGTCAAGTTCGAGAACGTCACCTTCAGTTACAAGCCGGAACAGCCGCTGATCGAGGACCTGTCCCTGACTGCCGAGCCGGGCCAGATGGTTGCGATCGTCGGACCCACCGGCGCAGGCAAGACCACCCTCGTCAACCTCATCCTGCGGTTCTACGAACTCAATTCGGGCCGAATCACTTTGGACGGCATCGACATCGCCGACATGACGCGAGACGATCTGCGCTCACGGATCGGCATGGTTCTGCAGGACGCATGGCTGTTCGGTGGAACCATCCGCGAGAACATCGCCTACGGCAAGCCTGGTGCCACCGACGAGGAGATTCGTCGTGCGGCCGAGATGAGCTACGTCGACAAGTTCGTGCACTCTCTGCCTGAGGGTTACGACACGGTCATCGACGAGGAAGGCAGCAACGTCAGTGCGGGCGAGAAGCAGCTCATCACTATCGCCCGCGCCTTCATCTCGCAGCCGTCCATCCTGATCCTCGACGAGGCGACCAGTTCGGTGGACACGCGCACCGAACTGCTGGTCCAGAGCGCCACCGCGGTTCTGCGCAACGACCGAACCAGCTTTGTCATCGCGCACCGTCTTTCGACAATTCGTGATGCGAACCTGATCGTGGTGATGGAGGAAGGCCGGATCGTGGAGCAGGGGAGCCATGAGGCTCTGCTCGAATCCCGCGGCGCGTACTTCCGTCTGTACAACAGCCAATTCGTGGGCGCGGAGATCTGATGCCTCAGTAGACTGGAGCAGACTTGGTCCGCTGGGTGGACCACATTCTGTGTACTGGAGGCGCTCGGCGATGCATTCGTTGCTGGGGAAAGCGCGCCTGATACTCGATTCCTTCGATGCGGATTCGGGTGCGCTGTCGCTGACCGAACTTGCGAATCGGAGTGGTGTTGCGAAGGCGACGGTGCATCGAATAGCCGGTGAACTGGTGTCTCTTGGTCTACTGGAACGGGTCGGAACCAAGTACAGGTTGGGGTTACGGCTCTTCGAACTGGGGCAGTTGGTTCCTCGTCAACGTATTCTGCGCGAGGTGTCCTTGACGTATGTGCAGGATCTTCACGCGGCGACCCGGGAGACGGTTCACCTCGCGATTCGCGACGGCCTCGATGTTCTGTACATCGACAAGATCTCCGGTCATCACGGGGTGGACCTGCCGTCGCGGGTGGCTGGCCGGCTGCCGATGTATGCCACGGCAACCGGCAAAGCGATACTCGCGTACTCACCGGATTCCGTTTTTCGAGCGGTGACAGGCAACGGATTTGTCGAGTTCACCGATCGGACGGTGAACTCGGAAGACGGGTTACGTAGGCAACTCGACGCTGTTCGTTCGCAGCAGTTGGCGGTCGAGACCGAGGAGGTTCGCCTGGGAACATCGAGTATCGCTGCCCCGATCTTCGGTGGACTTGGTGAAGCAGTTGCCGCGATCGGTGTGTCGAGTCCGCGGTATCGAATGGATACCGAGCGTTTTGCCGAACCGTTGCGCGCGGCGGCCGAAGGGATCAGCCGGAAGGTATCGGTTCTCGAACGCTCGGCATAACCGTTTTATCGACGCACGCAGAGCAGCGCGATCACGCCGAGAACCGAAGCCCCGGTCATGGAGATGGCCACGGCAAGACTGGTGTTGCCGAGAAGGCCGACGATGGGCGCAACCACAGCTGCAGCGCCGAACTGCGCAAATCCGATCAGCGCGGCTGCTGAGCCTGCGGCTTCTCCGTGACGGGACAGTGCAACCGCCGGTGCGTTGGGCATGACAAAACCCGTTGCGCAGAGCATCAGCAGGATGGGGACGGCAAACCCGACGAATCCCCACGAGTCGGTGGCGGCAACAACAACAAATGCAGCGCCGACGGCACTACTGCCCCACATTGCCCAGATCGTGATGGAATTCGGCGACCACCGGCCGAGAAGCACGACGTTGAGCTGGGACGAACCGATCAGAACGACGGCGCCGCCGGCAAAGGCAAATCCGTATGCGGTGGCGCTCAGTCCGAACTGTTCCTGCATCACGTAGGACGACGCGGCGATGTACGACCACAAAACGCCGCGGCCGAGACCGCACACGAGCACCAACACCATGAAGTGGGCATCCTTGCCGAGCGCAATGTAGTTTCGCGCGATGGCGCCGATGCCCTTGCCCGACCGATTCTCGGGTGGAAGTGTTTCCGGCAGCGATACTGCCGCGAGTGCGATCATCGCGATGCCCAGGATGAAGAGAGCGAGAAAGACTCCGCGCCACTGTGTTACGGACATCAGTGCCCCGCCGATGGAGGGGGCCAGGATGGGCGCTACGCCCATGACCAACATCAGCCGCGAAAGTACAACTGCCGCATCGTGTCCGGTGAATAGATCACGAACGATTGCCATCGCGATCACGCCTGTCGCGGCGGCGCCGAAACCTTGAAGGGTTCGCAGCGCAGTGAGGACTTCGATGGACGGAGCAAAGAAGCAGGCCAACGACGCGCCGACGTGAATTACTGTGCCCACGAGCAGGGGACGTCGACGTCCGTAGATGTCGGACAGTGGGCCGATGAGCAACTGGCCGAAAGCCAGACCCAGCAGTGTGCCCGTCAGGGTCAGCTGAACCATCGTGTCCGACGTGCCGAATTCCTGCGTGATCTGTGGCAGCGCAGGAAGATACATGTCGACGGTGAACGGCCCGAGGGCGGTGAGAATTCCGAGAAGCAGTACCAATCGGATCCGTGCACCGCCCGTCGGGGCGATCACCGTTCGTTCAGTTGTGCTGTTGGTCAAGGAAACCCGAAACTACACTGTAGTAGTCGTATGGTCGTTCTTCCTGAAGATGATGCGACGCCTTGTCCATGATGTAGAGATGGCCATGGGGAATCATCCGCGCAAGCATGAGCGGGTAGTCCGGGGTGAGGAATGCGTCGTGCATGCCCCAGGCGAAGAGCGTCGGCGCCTGGATCTGGCCGAGTTCAGCTGTGAGATCCTGCCAATCGCCACGAGGTGAGTCCGCCGAGGCAGCCAGGGCCATTTCTTCGGGGTCGAGACTTTGCTCGTATCGCATCTGGAGGGTTTCGGCGGGCAACTTCGATCCGTCGAACCATTCGAGACTGGTGATCAAGGTGCGGAGTTTTTCGAGGGTGGGGCCGGTGCCGCCGTAGTAGACGTCGCGGGCGTTGCGGCCACGACGGCCATCCTCGGGGAGCGGCGCGAGTGGACCGTAGAAGACGGGCATGCTGCCCGTGATCACCAGGGAGCGAACGCGTTCCGGGTACTTTGCCGCAAGATTGAGCGCTATGGTGCCGCCCCACGAGTTGCAGACGAAGTCTGCGCGTTCGATTCCGAGTTCGTCGAGCAGGGCAACCACCTTGGCGGCGTGGAAGTCCCACATTGGGCCGGCGATGGTGCACTTGTCGGACCGACCGTATTGCAGCAGATCAACGAGAATCGCTCGTCGATCCGAGGCGAAGAGCGGTGCCACTGGCCCGAAGTCGGACCACGCAGTGCAGCCGGGGCCGCCTCCGTGCAGGAAAATCGTGGGGTCGCCCTCGCCGAGGTCGTAGTAATGGAATGTGACGCCATCTGCTTTGGCGTACAAGCTCTTCGGTTGATCAGCCATGGCTATACCTGACCTCGAGGTGAGCGGTATGGGAAGTATCGCGGTCCGGCAGGCGAACCCGGTTCGTGGCTGTGAGACTTCCGAATGCCTAGCGTGCTGGCATGAGAACAGAACTCGAGCACGCGCGTGATCGCGCGGAGGCGATGATCGGTACGCGGGAAACGCGAGAGTTGGGAACGGTGCGTCCGGCGGAGTCGGTTGCGTTTGCGGTTGCCACCGCCGAGACGGACCCCCGGTTTCTCGACCCGGAGCACCCGGCATTTGCCGTCCATCCGATGTATCTGCCTTCGCTTTTGCGAGGACCGCAAGGTGGCTCCGATCGAGAGTACCGAGCAGACGGCATGTTCCGTGACGAAGTGCCGGGCACAGACGGTATCGACGTGCGCTTGATGGCCGGCGGGCAGAGTGTGACTTTCTTGCGACCGGCCCCGCTGGGTGAGGCTGTCGTCGTAGGGCGAGTAATCGATACCGTGACGACCAAGGGCCGGGCTCCGGACGAGTTTCTGCTGCTCTCGGTCACCAAGACTTACCGGGGTGCGCAGTCCGGCGCATTCGCCGAGGTCGTCGAGAAGTTCATCGTCCGATGACCGAAACAGTAGTCGTGGGCACGCCGATCGAATCGGTGACCTTGGTCTGCGATCCGGTTCGGATCCTTCGATTCGGGGCGTCGACGCACAATTCGCACCGTATTCACTACGACGCCTCATATGCGCAGACGGAGGGGTTGTCCGCACCGGTGGTCATGGCCCAGTTGCAGGGCACGCTGTTCTTTCGTGCCGCGTCACACTTTGCCGGTGGATACGAAGGAGTTGTGTCCGTCTCCTGGCAGAATCGTGCGCCCGCGCCCGTCGGAACCACACTCGAGGTGTCGGGTGAAGTGTCCCAAATCAACAGTGACCAACTAACTTTGGCATTGCGGGAGCATTCGGACAATGGCGTGCTGTGTGCCGTCGGAACCGCTGTGGTGGTCCGGGTCTGCTGAGCGAACCGAATCCATTGGCGTAGACCGCAATCTCACCCAAGATCTGTTTCATTCAAACGTTCAGTGTCGAGAGGACTTCACATGACTGGTGTCGAGGCGTCGGAAGCCACGTTCGCGCTGCCCGAGCGGCCACGAGCGGCCGGTCGGCAGGATTGGACGGCATGGCCGGGTTACAACGCAGCCGGCAGCGGATACCGCGGTTACTGGTACCCGGTCACGTGGTCGAACCACATCACCAAAGACCCCAAGAGCTTCACCATCTGTGGTGAAAAGCTGGCGATCATCCGCGACGCAGGCAAGGCATATGCCCTGCACGATCGGTGCCCGCACCGCGGCGTTCCGTTGTCCGAGGGCGATCAGCAGTTCCCGGGAACTGTCAGCTGCCCGTACCACGGCTGGACGTACCGGCTCACTGACGGCAAGCTGGCCGCGGTCATCACCGACGGTCCGGATTCCAAGATCTGCGGCAAGCTGAACGTCCAGACCTATGCGATCGAGGAGCGACTCGGTCTGGTGTGGGTGTACATCCCGATCGCCAACGAGCCGGCGCCGTCCATCGACGACCAGTTGCCGCGTGAGCTGGTGGAGAACAAGGGTATCGTCGGTGGTCGGATTCAGCCCCGAGAAGGCAACTGGCGCTTCGCATGTGAGAACGGTTTCGACGAGGGACATGCGAAGTACCTGCACCGCACCGCATTGTGGCGTCTGTTCAAGCCGATGCCGACGTGGAACATCACGAGCATCGTTCCGGAGGGACGCTGGATCTACCGCGTGCAGGAAGAGGTGTACTGGGAGGCGGAATTCCCGGGCGTGGGAACCTGGACGAACAAGCGGTGGTGGAAGAAGAAGCCGGACGAGACCCAGATTTCTCAGATCGGAAACGTCGGCGCCGGTCTGGACGTCAATCCTGTGATCGCAGCTCAGAACTTCCCCGGTTTTGCTTCACTGTCCATGCCGGGTGTCCTGCGCATCGCGTACCCCAAGTTCATTCACTACGAGTTCTACGTCCCGGTGGACGAAGACAACCACAAGTACGTCGGCCTCATGGTCAACTTCGTCTCCGGCGCAGCAAAATTGGGCTTCTACGCCAAGTACCTCGGCGCGATCCGCTGGCTGTTCCACGGTCAGTTCTCGGGTCAGGATGCGTGGATGGTCGAGGTCACCGACGCACCGCCGGAGAAGCTGTACCGACCGGACGTGTCGCTGACGACGTGGCGAAATCTGGCAGAGGAAGAGTACGCCGAGAAGATCGCCGACGCGGCCAAGCTCACCCCCAAGGCGCCGGTCAGGCCCACCCGAGAGCGCCGGACGCCAACGCCCCGCTCGGCCCCTGTCGCCGACGCTCAGATTCCCACCGGCACCAGCGAATAGGAGAGATACATGTTCAAGATTCTGACGGCTGTCGCTATCGGTGCCGCTGTTGCAGTGGCAGTTCCCAAGCTGTGGCAGCTGGCCGGCGAGCGCAGCAATACTCAGGTACATCAGGTCAATCCATGAGCACTGCGAGGGCCGATGCTCTCGCAGGCCTAGGCGACGAGCGCCGGGAATGGGTCGAGCGAGCCTACGCCCATGTCGATCGTGCGCGATTGCGGGATCTCGCCACTTCGGTGGTCAACATTCCCAGTCCGACGGGTGACGAAGCACCGCTGGCCCGCCACATCACGGCGGTCCTGGCAGCGTCGGGCATCGAGGCCCACACAATGGATCTCGATGATCGGCAGGCGAACTCGTGGGGAAGGCTCCGCGGTGACGGGTCCGGACCGGACCTGTTGCTGTATGCGCCGATCGACACCGTCACGACCGGCGATCCGGCGGAAGACCTGCCGTGGGTGGGAAATGAGCTGCGAGCGGATCTGACGCCGCACGCCCAGTTCGACGAGAACTACGTGATCGGATTGGGTGCGTCGAACCCCAAAGGCCACGCCGTCTGCATTGTCGCGGCGGCCGAAGCAATTGCCGCAGCCGGTATTCCGCTCCGCGGTGACCTGGTGCTCGGATTCGGCGCCGGTGGTATGCCGACCAATGCCCGCCCCGGTGTCGGAAACCCCCGACGCAACACCGGCCAGGGCGTCGGCTGCTCGTTCCTCCTGGAACAGGGAGTGTGGGCGGACTGCGCGTTGATCGCCAAGCCCGGCTGGACGGTTTCCTGGGAAGAAGTGGGACTGGCCTGGTTCGAGATCACGGTGCACGGTCTGCACACCTACGTCGGCTCGCGCCACCGGTTGCCGTACCGCAACGCGATTACCGCAGCCGGCGAGGTGGTCGCCAAGTTGGAGGAATGGTTCCCGAAGTACTCGGCGGCGCATCAGGACGGTTTGGTTGCGCCTCAGGGGATCGTTGCCAACATCCGCGGCGGGTGGGAGCGAACAGCGTCGTTCACCCCCGAGCAGGTGCGCCTTACCGTTGATCTACGGCTCAGCCCGCGGACGACGCCCACCGCGGCCAAGCGCGAACTCAAAGCCGTCGTTGCGGAGATCGCACAATCGCTGGATCTGCAGATCGACGTCGAACAGGTTCTTGCCATCCCCGGTGAGGGTTCCGACCCTCGAATGTGGTTGCGCCGCGCCGCAGTCCACGCGTGGGAAGCTGCCGAAGGAGAGCCGCATCAGGACTTCTTCGACGCGAGTGGAGCCACCGACGCAAACATCCTGCGCAGCCGCGGCATCCCGACGATTCGGGTGGGTATGCCCAAGGTGGTCGACGCACCGTTCGAGGTGGACTTCGCGATGGGGATGAACACTGTGGACCTGGCTGCGGCGGAGAGATTTACGAAGTATCTGATCCGAGTGGCCCTCGACACCGTCACCCGCTCGCTCGAGGAAGTAGGAATCGACTGATGGCGAAGATAGTTCTGGGTATCGGTGCCTCCCACAGCACCTTGATGAACACCCATTGGGAAGAGACGACGCACAAGGCGGAGGCCGAACGCTTCCGGGACGCGCTGTATCTGAGCCGGGAGAAGATCGCGGCGTCGAAACCCGATGTTGTCTTGATTCTCGGCTCCAACCACTTTCGCGGTTTCTGGCTGGATCTGATTCCGGCGTTCACTCTCGGCGTCGGAGAGTGCATTTCCAGTGGCGAGTCAGGAACACCCAAGGGGCCGCAACGGGTCGACGTGGAGTTCGCCAGGCACCTTGCAAACGAGCTGATCGAAGGTGGCCGGTTCGATCTTGCCTACTCGGCGCGATTGCAGATCGATCATGGTCAGTCTCACGCGATTCAGTACCTTCTCGACGGAATCGATGTTCCGATAGTTCCGTTGGTGGTCAACGTATTCGCGCCGCCCCTCCCGACGTTCAAGCGATGTGAGGAAGTGGCGAAGGCCCTGCGGGATGCCGTTGCGTCGTATCCGGCGGATACCCGGGTCGTGGTGATCGCGTCCGGTGGATTGTCTCATCGTCTGCCCTGGCCGGACTGGCGGGATCCGCACGGTGAGGACGAGGATTTCATGGTTCAAGCCTGGCTGGACGGCCGGGAGAACTGGTCCGACTACGACGTCCGGCGACGCCAGATCATCCGCGCAGCCGATGCCGCGATCACTCCGGAGTTCGATGACCGAATTCTTGATCTGTTTGCCAGCGGCAAGGCAAGTGAGCTTGCCGAGTTCACGACGCAGCAGATCGAAGACGAGGCGGGCAACGGTGCGCAGGAGTTGCGGACCTGGCTCATGATGGCCGCGATGCTCGACTACGTTCCGGGTGAACGCCTTGCCTACGAAGCGATTCCCGAGTGGCTCACCGGTATGGGTGTCACGATTCTCGATCCAGCTGGAACAGACAGCGCAACAACATAATCTGCACCTTCAGTAAAGGAAGTTTCTCTGATGACAATCTGGAACGAACTTGCCGGGCTCGATTTCGAGTTGACGACCGTCGACGCCGGCGGTGTGCCCACGCGCTCTCTGCAGGCAGGATCCGGTGACGAGGCCGTGATCTTCCTGCACGGCACCAGCGGACACCTCGAGGCATTTGCACGCAATATTGCACCGCACGCCGAGTCTTACCGGGTTCACGCGATCGACATGCTCGGCCATGGTTACACCGGCAAGCCTGACTACCCGTACGAGATTCCGCGCTACGTCGAGCATTTGGTGAACTACCTCGACGCGGTCGGACTGGACCGTGTGCACTTGGTGGGTGAAAGCCTCGGTGGTTGGGTCGCTGCCTACCTGGCCAGCGAGCAGCCCGAACGTGTTCTGTCGCTGCAGTTGCTGGCAGCAGGCGGAACAGTCGCGAACCCGGTAGTCATGGAGCGCATCAAGACGTCGACCGCGAAGGCCGTCCAGAGTGACGACATCGAATTGACCCGCGCACGTATGCAGTTGCTCATGCATGATCCCGCCGATGCAACCGAGGAATTGGTTCAGGCTCGTCACCGGATCTACCATCAGCCTGACTTTGTCGCCAACATCCACAACCTCCTTTCCTTGCAGGAGATGGAGGTTCGCCAGCGGAACCTGCTGCGCCCGGATCGAATGGCACTCATCAAGGCGCCGACTCTTGTGGTCTGGGGTCAGGAAAATCCGTTCGGTGATGTTCCGGAAGCGAAGAAGATGGCCGAGGATATTCCGGGCGCTCAGCTCGAACTCTACTCGGAGTGCGGTCACTGGCCGCAGCACGAGCAGGCAGCGAAGTACAACCCGCTGAGCCTCGAGTTCTTGGCAAAGGCATCAGCCAGCGCGAAGGCAGCTATCTGAGAAGTTCCTGCCAAATATGCTGCTGCGTAATGGAGCCGGTCTCTCGATTGGGAGGCCGGCTTCCGCGTTTTCGAAGGTACAGTCATCGTCTTACAGCGAAGGAGTTCTCGTGAAGAAAGTACTTCTGCTGACGGCCGACGCCGACAACGGACTCGGTACCGCAATCCGTGATGCCGTCAGGGGTGAGGCGGAGGTAGTTCGATTACCTGAGCGCACCACGGGGGCGCTCCGTGCGGAGTTGCCGACATGCGACGTCGTGGTGGGGGACTGGAGTGGTGATCTGCCACTGGGCAAGGAGGAAGCAGAGCTCGGCCGGAATGTGCTCCTCGTCCAACAGCCTGGTGCCGGAACCAATTTCATCGATGCCGAAGCCTGGCGCGCCGCCGGAGTTCCGGTGGCGAATACTCCCGGTGCAAACGCGAACTCGGTTGCGGAGTGGGCAGTGCTCGCGGCAGGTGTGTTGTGCCGCTCCATGTTCTGGGCGCACAACGAGGTTACCGATGGTCGATGGCCACAGGAATCCATCCTGACGCGCGATTGCCGCGATCTGGCGCAGCGCCGGGTCGGCGTCGTAGGTGTTGGTTCGATCGGCCGCCGGTGTGCAGAATTGTTTGCCGCCTTCGGTTGCGACGTCTACGTCACCGCGCGTTCGAGACCGCGTGACACTGTGGCTGCGACGTTTGTGTCACTCGACGAGTTACTGCCTCTCGCGGATGTCCTGGTGCTGGCCGTCCCGCTTACGGAATCAACTCGGGGACTGATCAATTCCCATCGAGTTGCGCAGTTGCCCACCGGAGCGATCGTGGTCAATGTGGCGCGCGGCGCTGTCGTCGACGACGCGGCATTGGCGCGTGCCTTGCGTTCCAGGCATGTCGGCGGCGCTGCCCTCGATGTGTTCGACGTTGAACCACTACCGATTTCGAGCCCGCTCCGTGGATTCGATTCGACCCTCCTGAGCCCGCACGTCGCCGGCGGCAGCGCCGGAGCGCGTGCGTCGATCTATTCGATGACGGCGCAGAATGTCGCCAGTGCGCTGCGCTCGCAGACAATTCGGTGGACATTGTGATTCGGTGGACATTGTGATCGAGGGCCGTGTTACCGAAGTATTTCGGTCCGCACGTTCCTCCAGGTGCAGTGTTTCGCCGAGGTAAGTTCCTGTCCCCGGTCCGCACGGTGGACCCGGTTGGTTCTCGGGTGTAGGTACACACAGCTAAGTTTGCTCTCCACGACCCGCAACTGCGGCACAGATCACAAACAAAGGTGTGAGTAGATGGCCTCGCTGTCAAAGTTTGGAAGGACTGCTCTTGTTTCGGCTGCGCTGCTGCTGACCGTTGCAACCGGCGCATGCAGCCGCCCGGCGACGCAAAGCACAGCTGATTCTGCCGGAAGTGGACCACTGCGTATCGCAGTCGGAATCGATGCTTCCTACGCTCCGTTCTTCGTAGCGGATCAGGAAGGCATGTTCGACGCTGCCGGTTTGGACGTCGAACTCGTCCAGTTCGGTCGTGGTGGCGAGGCCGTCGACGCACTCTCGACCGGGCAGGTCCAGATCGCCGGTAGCTCCGATACGACAACGATCGCCCAGTTGCGTCAGAATCCGTCGTTGCGCGCGATGTACTCGTACGAGGCGTCGGGTGACTACATCAAGGTCGTGCTGCGTAACGGTGTCGACTCACCGGCTGCGATCAAGAAGATGGGCATCGTCCCGGGTCTCAGCCAGATTTCGACGGACAAGTACCTCGCTGCCAACTCCATTGCCCCCGGTTCGGTCGAGATGATCTCGGCGACCCCGACGGACATGCCCGCACTGCTCAGTCGCGGCGACATCGACGGGTTTGTCCTGTGGGAGCCGTGGCCGGCCACCGCCCTGGATCAGGGAACCGGCCACGTGGTGGCAGTAACCGGAGACTACGGCTGGTTCTATCATCATTGGGCGATCACGACGGCTCCGTGGTTGTCGGCCAACGAAGAGACAGCGCGAACCGTCGCGAAGGTGCTCGACGAGGCAACGCGCAAGGTCGAGTCGGATCCGGGCGTGGCAGCGTCCGCGACCAAGGCGGCTGTGAACGTCAGCGAGGATCAGACTATTGCCGCGGTGGACGAGATCGACTTCGCCGTGGTGAATCTCGAAGCTGCGGATGTCGAGTCGGCTCAGTCGATCGTAGATTTCTACAAGTCGATCGGTGTTCTCAGCGACCAGCCGGATCTCGAATCGGCAATGCTTCTGGATTGGTACAAGGATGGTGCACAGTGAGTATCGCAACAAGTGGTTCAACGACCAGCTCGACGAATAGCGCGGGGACAGCCGGCCCCGGCAAGAAGAACACCGGTGTTGCCATCGACGTGGTCGACCTCGGAATCAGCTTCGGCGCGGCGGAGATCGTCGCCGGAATCGACATGCACGTGCAGCCAGGTGAATTCGTCTGTCTGCTCGGTCCGAGTGGCTGCGGCAAGTCGACGCTGCTGTCGTCCATGGCCGGCTTCGTGGAACCCAGCGCCGGCGAGATCGTGTGCGACGGAGATGTCGTCGCCGGCAGTAACCGCCACGCCGGCATGGTGTTTCAGAGCTCCGAAGCGTTGTTCGAATGGATGACCGTGAGCCAGAACGTGGCCTACGGCCCCAGGATGCGTGGAGCGAACCGCAGCGAGCAGGCGAGTATCGCGGCCGAGTACCTCGCGATGGTCGGCTTGCCCCACGCGGGTGCGAAGTTCCCCTCGCAGCTGTCCGGCGGTATGCGGCAACGTGTTCAGATCGCACGAGTTCTTGCCAACCAGCCGTCGTTGGTTCTCATGGACGAGCCGTTCGGTGCGTTGGACGCTCAGACTCGTCAGGTTCTGCAGACCGAACTCGACCGTATCTGGCGGCACACCCGCTGCACCGTGGTATTCGTGACTCACGATATCGACGAGGCACTGACGTTGGCTGACCGTGTGATCGTGATGTCGGCCGGCCCGCGGGCCCGGATCAAGAGCGTCTACGAGGTCAATGCGGCTCGTCCGCGAGACCGCAACGATCCCGAGGTGATCGAGCTCTACGAGAAGCTGCGGGACGACATTCGGGCAGAAGTGGTTGCGTCGCTGCGGAACCAAGGCATTGAGGAGGACGAGCTGTGACGGCTGTAGTGACCGGTGGTTCAGCCGGTGTGAGAACAGCGAAGGTGGCGGAGACAAAAAAGCGTTCGTCGGCGCGGCGATCCAAGATTGTCAAAGCGACGCTGATGTATGCAGCCTCAGCGGCAATCGGTTTGGGCATCTGGTCGTTCCTGGCGTGGTGGTACGGGCCGACCACCATTGCATCACCGGCCGAAGTATGGTCGGCGGCACAGGAACTGTGGGAGAGCGGCGTTCTGTGGTCGTCGATCACCGCATCGGGTCAGCGAATTCTCATCGGCTGGTTCCTGGGTGTCGTGATCGGTGCTCCCGTCGGAATTCTGATGGGCCGCATTTCCATCGTGCGACAGCTCCTCGATCCGTACATCGAGTTCTTCCGGTTCATTCCGCCTATTGCGTTTGTCACTCTCGCCGTCGTCTGGTTCGGCATCGGTGAGACGTCGAAGGTTGTTCTGATCTTCTACACCTCGGTATTCATCGTCACGGTCAGCACGATTGCCGCGACTGTAGCGATCAGCGAGAACAAACTGCAGGCAGCGGCAAATCTTGGTGCCAACAAACTTCAGATCATGAAGACGGTGGTCTTGCCGTCGTCGATCCCCGGCATCGTCACGGGCGCTCGCCTGGCGATGGGCAACAGCTTCCTCACCATCGTGTCGGCGGAGATCGTCGCCGCCGACCAGGGTATCGGTTCGATGATCTGGCAGGCTCGAAACTACGGCCGGATCGACTGGACGTTCGTCGGCATCATCGTCCTGGGCATCATGGGCTTCATCTTCGACCGGATTCTCCGCATTCTGTCCTCGCGGTACCTCGCCCGTTACGGCGTCAAATAGTCAGGAGCGCAGCATGAATCACCCGCTGAGCATTGCCGAGCAGGCCGGAATTCCGGGACCGCCCGAGTTCACCGATATCGAGAGTGAGCGGCGTCGTCGCAAGACCGCTGTCATCGGCGGGTATCGGATTTTGTCGAAATTCGGTTTGGACGAGGGAATCTCGGGACATATCACCGCCCGAGACCCAGAAGATCCGGAGACTTTCTGGACTGCGCCGTTCGGGCGGCACTTCTCCCAAGTTCAGCCGGAGGAATTGCTGCATGTGGCGTCGGACGGCGCGGTCATTTCCGGAGACGGACCGCTCAACCGAGCAGCGTTTGTCATCCACAGCAAGGTTCACGAGGCTCGTCCCGACGTCATCGGAGCTGTTCACGCTCACGGTTTGAACGGTAAGGCGTTCTCCTCGCTGCACACCCGCCTAACGCCGATCACTCAGGACGCGTGCGCCTTTCACGAGGATCACTCGATCTACGAGGAGTATCACGGGGTGGCGCTGGACGAAGAGGAGGGGATTCGCATCGCGGATGCCCTCGGATCGAACAAGGCCGTGATCCTCACCAACCACGGTCATCTGACCGTCGGAACTTCCGTGGAGAGCGCAGTGTGGTGGTATGTGTCGATGGAGCGGTCGATGCAGGCGGAGTTGACGGCGCGAGCCGCCGGTGATCCGGTTGTCCTGCACGAGAAGATCGCGGCGCAGACCTACGAAGCAGTCGGCACCGAGAAGGTGGGGTGGTTTGCGTACTCGACCATCATCCAGAAGATCGCAGCAGACGAACCCGAGGTATTCGCGCACTGAATTCTTCGCGCACTGAATTCCTGCGAGCATTGGGCCCGTCGACCGAGAGGTCGGCGGGCCCTTTTCGTGCTGTCCCGCAACTGTTACCGAGGTCTGTTGAGCGGACCGGTTTCATTTGCGTGAGTCCGTCGGCGCAATACCGTATCGAGTGTGAACAAAACGTCTTCCACGGCGACCGACAACGAGATCGGCGTCGATATTCTGATCATTGGTGCCGGCCCCGCCGGGCTGTACGGCGCGTACTACGCAGGCTTCCGCGGCCTCTCGGTTGCCGTGATCGATGCCCTTGCGGAACCGGGGGGACAGGTCAGTGCGATGTACCCGGAGAAGGCGATCCTCGACATCGCGGGATTCCCTTCGGTCAAGGGACGCAACCTCATCGAGGGTTTGATGGCGCAGGCTGCCCCGTTCGATCCGGTGTACCTTCTGGGCATGCAGGCTCGTGAGCTGTCGCATGACGACGACGGCCGGGTGCGGATCACCACCAGCACGGGCCAGGTCGTGGTGGCCGGCGCGGTTGTCATCACCGGCGGCATCGGAACCTTCACCCCGCGTCCGTTGGCGAAGGGTTCGGAGTTCATGGATCGGGGGCTGAGTTACTTCGTCCCGGATTTGTCGGCGCACACCGGGAAAGACGTTGTCATCGTCGGTGGCGGCGACAGCGCGTTCGACTGGGCCGTTCACCTGGAACCGATTGCCAAGTCCGTCACCCTGGTTCACCGGCGAGATCGTTTCCGCGCGCACAAATCCACAGTCGCCAAGGTGCAGGAAAGCAGTGTCCAGGTTCTCGTCAACGCCGATGTCTCGGCGGTACGTGGAAACGGGTGGATCGGCGAGGTCGACATCACCCACAAACAAGACAAGAGCACGTCCACGCTGCCCGCTCAATCCGTCATCGCTGCATTGGGATTCACGGCCGACCTCGGTCCGATGATGGAGTGGGGAATCGAGATCGACAATCGCCACATCGCGGTGAACACACGGATGGAGACGAATGTTCCGCGTGTGTATGCCGCCGGGGACATCACGGACTATCCCGGCAAGGTCCGCTTGATCGCCGTCGGTTTCGGCGAGGCCGCGACTGCGGTGAACAACGCTGCGGCAGTGCTGGATCCGGAAGCAGAAATCTTCCCTGGACACTCCACCGAACAGGAGAGCTAGGCAATGGCATTTGTCATCGGTGAAGCATGCATCGACTACACGGACCGATCGTGCATGGAAGAATGCCCCGTGGATTGCATCTACGAGGGTGATCGCAAGCTCTACATCAACCCGAACGAATGCATCGATTGCGGCGCTTGCGAATTGGCCTGCCCGGTGGAGGCGATCACCGTCGACCGGAAAGCAGACCCGGATTTCAAGGAAGACAACAAGCGCTTCTTCCTCGAGGTCTTGCCTACCCGTAGCGAGCCCGTCGGAAATCCGGGTGGTTCGGCAAAGATCGACATCGTCGGCGTCGATACCCCGATGGTTGCGGCGTTCTGATGGTTGGCGGCCTGCAACTCGGATACGTTGATTCGTCTTTCGGGCAATTGCATTACGCGCAGCAAGGTTCGGGTGAGGCGATTCTCCTGCTTCATCAGGCGCCCCGGTCGTGGGACGAATTCCGCGAGTTCATTCCACTCCTTGCCGACGACTTCCGCGTTGTCGCGATGGACATGCCGGGGTACGGCAACAGTGCTCCGGTACCCGGCCCGCAGACCATCGAGACCTATGCGCGAGGCGCGTGGGAATTGCTCGACACCCTGGGCGTCGATCGAGTCACGGTCATCGGTCACCACACCGGTGCGGCAGTGGCGCTCGAGATGGCGGCATCACGCCCCGAGAGGGTGCACGCTGCCGTGCTCTCGTCGTGCCCGTGGACCGACCGCAACTACCGCGAGGGGCACTCGGGACCCGGTGGGATCGACTGCGTCGACCGGGCCGCAGACGGTAGCCATCTCACCAGGCTGTGGGAGATGCGTCGCCCCTACTACCCCGAACCAGGCACCGCACTGCTCGACAGGTTCATCCGAGACGCGCTTGCCTACCGGGTAGATCCGGCGGAGGGGCACAAAGCCTGCGCCCGCTACGTCATGGAGGCGAGAGTCGGTTCGGTGACTGCGCCGGTTTTGCTGATCGGCGCGCAGAAGGATCCCTTCTCGATGCCTAACATTGCGCCGTTGCGTGCACACCTGACGGGTGCGGCAGTGGTGGAAACGGAGATCGTCGAATCGGGGACCGTCGCACTCGTCGAGGAGCACGCTCCGCAGATTGCATCCGCCGTCCGCATGTTTCTGGAGAATTACGCAGGTAGGCGCCCCGTGTAAACTCTGCGGGACGGGTTCACTGAGCGGACCGTGTGGCGTGCGTCTCATCGTGTCGTCACCATAGTGTCAGTCTCGAAGCACCTGCACCTAACGAGGACCCCGACCGATCTCGGTCGTTGTGGCACTCGGTCTCGGCAGGCTGTCACAGATCGTTCAGGAGGACACTCATGGCCGCTCCACAACAATCCGTCGGGTTCGGATCCGTACTACCCATCGCGTCGGAAACGACCGCTGCATCGCAGCCTGCAGGTGAACTGTCCTCGGTCCTGGGCAAGGCTCGAATGATCTTGGACGCTTTCGACACCGACCACAGTGACCTGTCTCTGACGGAGCTCACCCGGCGCAGTGGGGTCGCGAAAGCGACGGTTCACCGGTTGGCCGGCGAGCTGGTCGAGTGGGGATTGCTCGAGCGCGCGGGTACCAAGTACCGGCTCGGCCTGCGATTGTTCGAGCTGGGCCAATTGGTGCCGCGTCAGCGGATTCTGCGCGACGCGGCGCTGCCGTACATGGAGGACCTACTGCTGGCGACGCAGGAGACGGTTCACTTTGCGGTTCGTGACGGCATCGACGTCCTCTACATCGAGAAGATCATCGGACACCGCGGGCTCAATCAGCAGTCGCGGGTGGCCGGTCGGCTCCCGCTGTACTGCACCGCCACCGGCAAGATCATCCTTGCCTTCTCCCCGCAATCGGTCTTCGACGAGGTAGTCGAGCAGGGTTTCACCGCCTTGACCAGTCGAACGACGATGTCCGTCAGCGTGCTGCGCCAGCAAACCGAGCGGATGCGTAAGGAACAACTCGCGGTGGAGGTCGAGGAGACACGGCTCGGGTACATGAGCGTCGCAGTGCCGGTGTTCAGCGGCCCGCGCACTCTGGCCGGCGCGTTGTCTGTGACAGCGCCGACGGCTCGCCTCAACGTCAGCCGCATCACCGGGGCCCTGCGCACTGCCGGCGCCGGAATCACCCGAAAACTTCATGCCATGAAGTGCACACATTCGCCGAGCGACCCGCTGGCTCTGCGCACGATCTGCAGTCCGGTGATGTGTTCGTTCAACGGTTGCGGCAAGTAGCGAGGCGCGGTCTATCGCCGGGCGCGGAACACGCTCTTCTCGCAGTCCCAGGTGTGTGGGCCGACGCCCCTCTCACGTAGCACTGCTTTCTGTACCTTGCCGGTTTCGGTGAGTGGCAACGTGTCCACGACGTCGATGTACCGGGGAAGTGCAAAGTACGGCAGCTGTTGCTGGGAGAACTCCAGAATCGAAATGGGGTCGAAAGATACTCCGGGGCGCAGTATTACAGTTGCCATGACGTCGTCCTCGGCCAGATCCGACGGTACCGGGAAGACGGCAACCTGACCGACCGACGGATGCAACGCCAGAACGGTTTCCACTTCGGCCCCGGAAATATTTTCACCGCGGCGCCGAATCACGTCTTTGATGCGATCGACAAATCGGAACCAGCCGTCTGCTTCCCGAATCACCCTGTCACCGGTCTGTATCCAACTCTCCGTCGCCGGAATCTCCTCGCCCAGATAGCCCAGTGAACAGGCGCCGGGGATCGTGCTGCGGACCACCAGTTCGCCGGGCTCCCCGTCTGCGGCAGCAGTACCGTCGTTGACGACTGCGGCGTCGTAGCCACTCATCACCCGCCCCATGTACCCGGCCCGCCGATCTCCCGGAAGTGTGCCGATCACGAGATTGGTTTCGGTACTTCCGAATCCGTCCACGAGTTCTACACCGAATCTCTGGGCAAACGGTTTGATCAGATGAGCCGGCGTTGCGGGGGCAAGTGCCACGTGGACGCTGTGCTGTCGGTCTTGCGGCGATGGGTCCGCGTTCATCAACATGGCCACCATCGCACCCAGCAGGTAGTCGACAGTTGCGCCGATCTCGCGAACTTCGCGCCAATGATTGCGGACCGAAAAGCGTTGTCCCAGGAAAAAAGTAGACCCGGCCCAAAGGGACTGAACAAAGGCATTGAGAGCATTGGTGTGAAACAGCGGCAGGCAGTTGTACAGCACATCGTCCCCGGTGAGCCCGAGTGAGGCGCCGACGCCTTTGCCCCACTGCAGGAACTGCGCGTGCGGGCATCGGACGCCTCGGGGCAGACCGGTGGTGCCGGAGGTGAAGAGTATCGCGGCCAGGTCGAGCGGATCGAGGGTCTCGGGCTCACAGCCCGGATGCGAACCGGCAGTGGGGACGCACTGTTCACCCATGACCCACACGGTGCCGTCGAATCCGGCTACAGCGCCTGAGTATTCGGGTGAAACCAGGATCCGTTGTACACCAGCCTGTTCGAGTGCGCTGGCAACACTGTCGGCTCGGAGGGCCGTATTGAGTGGGACGACAACCGCACCGATCCACGCGCATCCGAGAACAAGGTCTGCCAGTTCGATCCTGTTGCCGGACAGTGCCGCCACGCGCTCCCCACGGCCGACACCGTGATTACGGAGATCCGCCCCCATCGACGCTGCACGATCCCGCAATTCGCGGTAGGTGACCGTGATCCCGTCGACGACGAGCGCCGGGTGCTCCGGACGCTCCAAAGCTCGCCTCCGGATCAAATCCGGAAGCGAGCGCGGAATGGCATGTGCGTCGTGGTGCATGGGTAACTGTATCCCTCAGGGTACGACGACGGCCCGGCCGGCAACCTTGCCCTCACCCATCAACTGCAGTGCCGTTGCGATGTCATCCAGCGGAAACTCCTGCACTGCAACGGAAATCTTGCCTTCGATGAGCAGCCGGATCATTTCAGGTGCCAGTTCGGCTTGCCGGGCAGTCTTGCGAATCATGTTGACGGGCAGGATCCGGACATCGCTGAGCAACCAGTTCGGCAAGTCCAGGGTGAGGCTCTTACCCAAGGTATATCCGATCAGGGCAGCCCGGCCACCGGGGACAACACTCGCCAGAAGGTGCGGCAAGCCGTCGCCGCCAAGCGTGTCGATCACGGCGTCGACGGAAGGCTCGGATCCCACCACTCCGGCAAGTTCGTCGCCTTGCCCGACGACGGGACGCACACCCTCCGGAAGCAAGGCAGCCTGATCTTCGCGCGGTACAACACCGATTACCTCGGACGCTCCGGCAAGCAGAGCGAACTGTGCTGCCATCGATCCGACAGCGCCGGATGCTCCGGCGACAACAACTCGTTCGCCGGGAGCGACGGCTGCAATGTCGTTGACGGCAACATAGCCGGTTGTGCTGGGCAGGAAGAAGGTTGCGGCGACGGCCGGCGACAGTGCGGGATCAAAGGGTGTGAACGCCTTGTCTGCCGCTACCAGATACTCAGCCCAGCAACCGTTCTTGAACAGGCCGACTCCGCCGCCTCGGACCAGAAGGCGGGTGCCAGGCTCATAGGTGTCGGATTCGATTACCGTCGCCGCTCCGTCTGTTCCACCGATATGTGGCAGGTTCGGCTTGACTCCGAAGTTTCCGCTCGCGACGGTGATGTCGAGATGGCCGAGCGCGGCAGCGTCGATGCGCACGAGCGTCTGACCGGATTCACGTGTGGGAATGTCGATGTCGTCGATGACCGGTGAAGTGCCGAACTGATGGAGTCGGGCCGCGCGCATTGTGTCTCCTAGTAGCGATCTGTGAATGGATGTACTGAATATGAGTGCGGTCAGGACAGGATCGACTGGTCGCGAAGTCCGGCGATCAGTTCGTCGCTGTATCCGAGCACCGACTCGAGGACGTCGTCGGTGTCCGCGCCCAGCACCGGCGCAGCGCGTCGGATCGAGCCGGGTTCGGAGTTCCGGCGAACGGGGATGCCTTCGTGGAGGAATGTTCCGGCGAGGGGATGTTCCTGTGCCGAATAGAAACTGCGTGCCCGAAGATGTGGATCGCTCTCGACCAGGTCGCGTCCGTCCTGGACGGTGCCGGCCGCGATACCCGCTGATTGCAAGCGTTCCATGACGGTTTCGGGTGACAGAGTCCTGGTCCAGTCGGCGATGGCGTCGTCGATACGTTCGTGATCGGCTTGGCGGCTTTCTGCACTCGCGAAGTCAGGATTGCCGATCCATTTCTCTGCTTCGATGATGCGGCACAATGCATTCCATTCCGTGGTATCGCGAACGGCAATCGAGCACCACCGGTCGCTGCCGAGGCACGGGTACACGCCGTGTGGTGCCAGTTCGTGATGGCTGTTGCCGATCGGATCGGGGGACTGTGACCGGGCGGCTCGGAGAACGCTGGTACCCATGTGCGCTGCCATGGCTTCGAGTTGTGACAGGTCTACGTGCTGTCCCCGGCCGGTCCGGTCGCGGTAGTCGAGGGCTGCCAGCATCGCGACGCCGGCTTGCAGTCCGGCGACGATGTCGCCATGGCCGTAGATGACTCCGACAACGTCATCGGCGTTCCAGCCGGTCAGTGCGGTCAAACCGGTACTTGCCGAAACGATGTCGGCATACGACACCCAGTCCTTGCGAGGACCGGTGTGACCCATCCCGGACATCGACACGTAGATGATGTCCGGTTTGAGCTCCCGGAGTTGTTCGTAGCCGAGCCCCATCTTGTCCATGACCGACGAGCTGAAATTCTCGACCACGACGTCGGAGTTCCTGATCAGGTCGCGCAGTACCGAAAGGCCCTCTGCGGATCGGGTATCGAGTGTGATGCTGCGCTTGTTGCGGTTGACGTCGTTGAAGTACCCGCTGGTGTTCGGATTGTCGTGCGGTCCTCGCGAGAGATGCATGAACGGTGCAAAGCGAGTCGGGTCCGGGCGTCCGATCGATTCGACCTTGATGACATCGGCACCGTGGTCGGCAAGGATTCTGGTGCCGTACGGGCCCGCCAACACCCACGTGAGATCCAGGACGCGGACACCTTCGAGGCTGGGCGTGCTGCCACCGCTGAACTCGTGGGTTTCGTTCACTGCCACAGGCGAGGTGGCCTTCAAGAGTTCCTGATGCTGGCCCAACCGGGCAGCCTCGAGCGTTCCGATGCGCCGGCCTTCGGGGAAAGCGAAGCCGAACCCGAGATCGCGGTAGGTACCGTGATCTCCGGTCACGTCGGTGAAGAAGTCCCGGTCGTTGAGTTGGGGGTTACGCAGCAGTTCTTCGGGCCGGTCGACCGCTGCCCACGGCAACTTGCGTGACTGCGCGCTGACCGCGAATTCTTCCTTCGGCCACTTCGCGATGAAGGCGGACAGAACGTCGAAAATGTGTTCCTGATGCGTCTTTCGGTAGACCGCGTCGGACCACTCCGGTTGATCGAGATCGTCCTGAGCATCGTTGTCGATCAGCCAGGCCAGCATGCCGTCCCACATGCGGGGGCTACCGCCGAGGCCGCCACCGACATAACCGTCGGCGGCCTGGAACAGTCCGTGCGGAACGAGCGGATGTACCCGGCCCGGACGCGGTGGTACGCGGTCCTCGTGAATGTAGGCAAGAGTGCCCGCTTCCAGCGCGGCGGCAACACATTCCTGAGCGCTGATCTCCAGCAACGGGTTGTGGCCCTTGGATCGCGAACGCAGTCCGAGAAGCACGCCGATTGCGGCATTGATTCCGGCGAGCTGCTCAGCCTGGAGTTCGGGGAGCAGCAGTGGAGGGTGCTCGGGATCGCCGACCTGGGCCATCATCCCGCCGAGTGCCGCGACGGTCAGATTTGTTGCCTTCCAGTCACTTCGCGGTCCGGTTGTGCCGAAGGGTGTCACTCGTACGTGAACGAGAGATCCTCGGTTGTCGCGTAGAGCGCCGGTCGCGCTGCCGTCGAGCAGGACGTCGGCACTGCGCAGCAGTGCTTCGAAAGCGAGGCGATCGTTGCTGTCGTCGATATCGAGGACAACGGACTTCTTGCCCGCATGCCAATGCAAGTACGAATCACCCTGGGACTCGGTGCGACTGGGGTCACCGGTGGGTGGTTCTACCAGAATGACCTCGAAACCCAGCCCGACCAGGATGCGCCCGGCGAATCGCGCAAACGGACTGGAAATCTCTACGACCCGTACCGGGGGATGCACCACAACTACTCCGTTTCAATCGAAAGATATCGCCGAACCGACTGGAGTCGAACGTAGTTCTGCGGGCCGGTGGGCGACATGATTTCGGTCTGCCCACCGGACCCGTTCTCACTCTCCGCTCAGGCGGCGTTCTGCTCGAACCATCCCGAGAGGAGGACAGCGGACGGATCGATGTCCGCGGAGATCTTGCCCTGCTCGCGGAAGAATGCAACAAGTTCGTTTGCGCGCTCCACGTCGTCCTCGGTGAATCCGCGTCCACCGAAATCGATTTGGGTCACCCGGTCTGCGGCCTCGGCCGGGTCCATCTGGATAGACGCGGCAATTGCGGTTGCAGCCCGATCCGGATCCGAGTTCACGATTGCCGACGCTTCCGAGATCACCTTGAACACCTTGCCTGCGGTTTCTTCGTTCGCGGACAACCAGTTGTCCGAAGCGATGATCCATTGGGCGTACTTGGCGCCGAAGTCGCCGGTCGTGGCAACAACGCGCCCGCCGGTATTGACACTCTGCGTCACCCAGGGGTCGAAGGACAGGAAGCCGTCGATGTCACCGCGCGCCAGCAAAGCAGGCTGTTCGGGCGGGCTTGTGCTCACGAGTGTGACCGTCGTGGGGTCGATGCCGAGACTGGCCAGGTACTGGTTCGTGAAGTAGAGGCCGATGCCGGGGAAGACGCCCATGGTCTTGATCGACTTCGGCTCGACGCCATTCCTCAGTACAACCTGGAAGTATCGGTCGGATTCCTGAAATACGCCCAGCGCCCGCAGGCTCGGATTGGCGGCCATGACGGACAGTGCCGTCGAGTCGGCATTGCCGGAGAGTTCCGAAGTTCCGGCTACGACGTTCTGGGCGCCTGCTGCCCCGCCTTCGGTCTGGATGACCTGGACGTCGAGGCCGGCGGCCTCGAACATGCCCTCGTGGTCGGCGAGGAAAATCGGGGCGTACGACGGGTCTACACCTACCGCGATCCGTACCAGGCCACCACTTTCGGCGGAGTTGTCGGTAGCGGGGCGGGTGCATCCGCTGACGGCGATCGTCAGGGCGGCGAGAGAAGCGACTGCGCCCACCCATTTCTTCTGAAATTTGTTGAGCATGATGGCCTCTCGGTAAATGGGAGCTGTCAGCGTCCCGTGAAGGTGGGGGACCGCTTGTCGAGGAATGACTGAAGTCCCTCAGCAGCGTCGTCCGTCTTGATCAGGTCGAGCACTGCCTCGAATTCGAGATCCAGCGCTTGATCGAGCGGCAACGACATGCCCTCGTCGACAATGCGTTTGATCATTCCGATGGTGGCAGTGGGTTTCGTCGCGAGTTCGCGTGCGAGGTCAGCGCAATGCGCATCGAGGTCGGCGTCCGCAACGACGGTGTCGACCAGGCCGATATCGAGTGCATGCTCGGCGCTGAGGCGCTTGCCTTCGATCATGAGCACTTTGGCTCGGTGAGCCCCGATGAGGCGTGGAAGTCGCTGGCTGCCACCGGCACCCGGAAAAAGCCCAAGTCCGATCTCGGGGAAGCCGATGGTCGCCGACTGCGCCATGATGCGGAAGTCGCAGGCCAACGTCAGTTCTGCTCCGCCGCCGAGTGCGTGCCCGTTGATCTTCGCGACGACAGGTTTGGGAGCCGACTCGAGGATCCACTGTACGTCGACCCACGGGCGCATCGCGCGCTGAGTTTCTTCCGTCAGCTCGCGCATCACGGTGATGTCCGCACCGGCGACGAAGAACCGTCCAGTGCCCGTCACGACAATGACGCGGACGGTCTGGTCCGACGCGAGTACCGGCAGTATCTCCAGAAGCTCGGCGATCATGCTGGGGTTGAATGCGTTGGCTGGAGGTTTGTCGATAGTCACGGTGGCAATCGAGTCTGTGACGTCGACGGTGACGAAGTTGTAGGTCTGGCCGGTCTGTCTCGTCAAGTGAGCTCCTGTCAGCGGGTTGGCGGGGTAAACCGGTCGAGCCGGGGGATGCGTAGTGGGAAGTATGGTGGGGACCCTCACGCGGCGGTACCGCTCGGGTTCGGTCAGTAGACCAATGTCGGATGCTGATCGCGTAGGAACTTTCTTCGCTGTGATCACGGCGATATTTGCTCCTGTGACAGGATTGAGCCCGTGACTTCTGCAGTACCGACACCGCCCGCGCCCTCCGTCGACAAGCGTCCCGAGTCGATTTTCACCATTGGGACCAGGCTCGAGGACCGGCTCGGACGAACCGGAACCATCCACACACCGCACGGCGATATCGCGACGCCGTCGTTCGTGGCTGTCGGAACCAAGGCCACGGTCAAGGCCGTGCTGCCCGAGTCCATGAAGGAACTCGGTGCGCAGTCGTTGCTCGCCAATGCGTACCACCTGTACTTGCAGCCGGGACCCGACATCGTCGACGAGGCCGGCGGGCTGGGCAAGTTCATGAACTGGGACGGGCCCACCTTCACCGACAGCGGTGGCTTCCAAGTCATGTCGCTTGGTGTCGGGTTCAAGAAGGTGCTCGCGATGGAGGCCGTCGGTGTGCAGTCCGACGACGTCATCGCGAAGGGCAAGGAGCGTCTCGCGACAGTCGACGACGAGGGCGTGACGTTCAAATCGCACCTCGACGGCAGTAAGCATCGCTTCACCCCCGAGGTGTCGATGCAGATCCAGCATCAGCTCGGCGCCGACATCATGTTCGCGTTCGACGAGCTCACAACGCTGCTCAACACCCGCGGCTACCAGGAGCGATCGGTCGAGCGCACGCAGGCGTGGGCGATCCGCTGTATCAATGAACATGAGAAGCTCACCGCCGAACGCGTTGACAAGCCCTATCAGGCTCTCTTCGGCGTGATCCAAGGCGCGCAGTACGAAGATCTGCGACGTCAAGCCTGCCGCGGACTCGAGTCGATCGAAGGCGAGAACGGATACGGCTTCGACGGCTACGGCATCGGCGGCGCCCTCGAGAAGCAGAACCTCGGAACGATCGTGCGTTGGTGTAACGAGGAACTACCCGAGAACAAGCCGCGTCATATGCTCGGCATCAGTGAACCGGACGACTTCTTCGTCGCAATCGAGAACGGCGCGGACACTTTCGACTGCGTCAACCCGTCGCGTGTTGCTCGCAATGCTGCGATTTACGTCCGCTCCGGCAGGTTCAACATCAACACCAGCCGATTCCGTCGTGACTTCACGCCTATCGACGACGAGTGCGACTGCTACACGTGCGCCAATTACACCCGCGCGTACATCCATCACCTCTTCAAGGCGAAGGAAATGCTCGCGTCGACGCTTTGCACCATCCACAACGAGCGATTCACCGTGAAGTTGGTCGACGATATCCGAGCCAGCATCGAAGGTGGGTATTTCCACGACTTCAAGGCGGACATGCTCGGAAAGTTCTACGCGGCGAAGACGCCTGCACCTCAGGCGTAGGTCGGTTCGCGCTTCTTCACGTATGCGATGACGCGGTAGGTGATCGGCATGACCAGAACCTCGACAAGCGTCTTCCACAGGAAGCCGACCAGCACGTAGTTGATGAAGTCTTCCCATGTGCTGATGCCGATGACACCGGCCGCGATGGAACAGAAGATGAGGGTATCGGCGAATTCGCCGACGACGGTCGAGCCGATCAGCCGCGCCCACAGATGCTTCTCCTGCATGCGCTTTTTCATCATGACCAGAACCAGTGAGTTCAGTAGCTGTCCGACGAGGTAGGCGGCCAAGCCCGCGACCAGTAGCCGGGGAATGACACCGACCACGGTTTCGAGGGCGGCCTGGTTCTCGTAGAACTCTGCCGACGGGAGTTGCACTGCAATCCAGAAGCACGCAGCGGCAAGAATCAGTGCGCCGAAGCCCAGGTAGATCGCGCGTCGGGTCGCTTTGAAGCCGTAGACCTCGCTGAGCACGTCACCGAGGACGTAGGCGAGCGGGAACAAGAAGAATCCACCATCGGTGATGATGGGCAGAATCTGCAAGGGACCGAGCGAGAAGTCGGAATCCGCAAAGAAGGCGACCCCCTTGGTCGCCGCCACGTTCGAGATCAGCAGCGTTGCGGTGAAGAGCGCGACGATCGTCGGGTAATAACCCCGGCTGACGTGCGCAAATTTGGTTTCGTGGGTCGATTCGTCTTGCTGATCCTGAGCTGTCACGTCCGTCATCCAAGCACCACAAGGCGCTCGGATGCGAGTTGGCGACCGTCCAGTTGCGCAGAACACACCGAAGGCCCTGCGGTTTCACGTGGAACCGCAGGGCCTTCGGTGATGCAAACGAACTGATCAGGCAGCTACATGACCGCCGGTCAGCACGCGGTATGCGTAGGTGCTGGCGATCAGTGCGACGGGCGCCGTCACCAGAAGACCGATTCCACACAGCAGCGCGCCGATGATGTTGATACCGATCAGAGCGAGCGCCAGCAGGACCAATGTCCCGACGTTCGACGAGGTCAACGCGTAACTCGATTTGATGCCCGAAATCGCATCCTGATTCTTGTCCACGATGAAGGTCAGCGTGTAGTAGAGCAGGAACGCCGCGATGATGCCGGGAATGATGCAGAGAGCCAAACCGACGTAAGTTGCCACTGCTACCAGGAAACCGCCGAGAACAACTGCGCCGATGTTGGTGAATTGGAAGAAGGTGCCGAAAGCCGGCTTGATTCCATCCAATTCGCTCAACGCTCCACGAAGGAATGCGGCTTGGATGATGTAGCCGACGATAGCGGTGACCAATCCACCCACAATGGACAGCGCGCTGAACTCTGTGTTGGTGTAGTCGAAGCCGTTGAAAGCGCCCTGGATCAGTCCGGCGATCAAGAACGCGATGATCGAGATTCCGATCCAAACCAATGCGTTGTCTTTGAACTTGTTCCAGCCGTAGGTAATTGCCGCACCCACAGAAAGCTGCGGTCCACCGAATCCTGCGCCGTAGTCGTTGGCGGGCGGCGGTGGGAAGTTACCGCCTCCGGGAGGTGGCGGGTATCCACCGGGCGGTGGGTAGTTGCCTCCGGGAGGGGGATAGCTTCCACCCTGCGGAGGCGGCGGATATCCACCTGGCGGCGGGTAATTGCCACCTTGAGGAGGTGGGGGGTATCCACCGGGCGGCGGGTAGCTTCCGCCCTGCGGAGGCCCCGCCGGCGGGGGATAGCTCCCAGGAGGAGGCGTTCCCTGCTGGCCGTAGGGATCCTGGGGCGGGAATTGCTTTCCGTCCTCGGGATTCTGGTTGGGGTCGTGCCCACCGGTTGTCATATGCGCACCTAACCCTTGACTACCTGAGTTCCACCAGCGAGCTCGTCATGCTTGCCCTGCTTGGTGGGGCTGTTGTTGATCGTGACCGCGATGACGATGTAGGCGACCAACGCGAGGATTCCGCCGATGATCGGAATGATCGAGAGCAACGTGAAGGCGTTGCGAATCGCAGACTGCTGGACGGAGGGGCGAGGTGCGCCACCCGGACCGTGTACTGAAAGGCCCAGAATCATCTTTCCCAAAGTCCGACCCTGCGTTACTTCCATTGCGATGAAGTAAGCGAAGGTCAGAATTCCCGAGAACAGTCCCGAGACCAGAATCAAGCTGTCGGAGTCACTGACCAATAGAGCCAGAATCGCGGCGATGACGCCGACGATGATGCCGTCGATGATGCGGGCACCGAGTCGAATCCACAGATCGCCCGGCTGAGCACCCGAAGGCAGCCGGTTTCCTCCGCCGTACGCACCTTGGTCGTTGAACTGCGGAGGCGGCGGGAAGTTTCCGCCCTGGGGCGGCGGCGGGTATCCACCGGGAGGCGGGTAGTTGCCACCCTGAGGGGGCGGGAAGTTTCCGCCCTGCGGGGGCGGGTAGCTTCCGCCTTGCGGGGGGCCTGCGGGAGGGGGGTAACTTCCGGGAGGAGGTGTTCCCTGCTGGCCATATGGATCCTGGGGTGGGAATTGCTTCCCGCCTTCTGGATTCTGGTTGGGGTCGTACCCACCGGTTGTCATGTGTTCCCCTCAGTCGTAAATATCGCGCTCGAGTGTGACAGTGGATATGACCCTACTGGGATCAAAGAGCGATGTGGATGACATCTGCTCACTTGGATTCGGAGGTCACCTGTGGTTTAGGCTGCGTTGTATGACGAGTTCCGGGGGCAACAACGACGATTCTTCGAGCGATTACCAGGCAAAACCTGGGTACGGAGAATTTCCGAGCCTGCCTCCTGAGGGGTACGGCGTGTCCCCGTCCGAAACGCAGTCTTCACCTGAAGTTCCCGGATATACCACTCCCAACGAGCAGTACCCGGGTTATCCACCGCCGTCGTACAACCCGCCCGGTAATAACCCCCAGCCGGGCGGAATCGGTGAACCGAACCCGTACCTGCCGCCGCAGAATTTCGGACCGCAGAATCAATATCAGCAGAATCAATATCAGCAACCCGGACAATACGGACAGGCTCAATACGGACAGCCTCAGTACGGCCAACCTCCGAACCCGTACGGTCAACCGAATCAATTCGCGGGTGGGTACGCACCGCCGATGCAGCCGGTCGGCACCAATGGTCTCGCAATTGCATCGCTGGTTGTATCGCTTGCGGGTGGTTGCTTCTACAGTCTCGGCGGAATCGTCGGAATCATTCTGGGAATTGTCGCGCTCAATCAGATCAAGCAGACAGGTCAACAGGGGCGCGGGCTTGCGATAGCCGGAATTGCGGTCGGCGCGGCCTTCTTGGCAATTTTTGCCGTGATTCTCGTGGTCGCACTCATAGCGAGTGCATCGTCGTCGTACTGAAGTGTCGTCGTGCTGAAGTGGCGAGCGCTCACACGGGAGTGACGACGGACGACGCAGGAAGTGGCTTGCCGAAGTAATAGCCCTGGCCCATGTCGCAGCCGGCCCGCAAGACGTTGGCTGCGTGTTCCGCGGTTTCGACGCCCTCTGCGATCGAATCAAGCCCTAGCTTCCGAGCGATGTCGGCGATGGACTCCATGACCATGAAGGCGCGGTCTCCAGCACGACCCGCTGCGCTGACGGCCCAGGTCAAGGATTGGTCGATCTTGAGAATGTCGAGCGGCAATTCCGACAATGCGGAGAAGGACGCGAAGCCCGCCCCGAAATCATCCAGCGCGATTCGAATTCCCTCGTTGTGCAAGACGTGAAGAGTCTCGGCGGCATGCCGGCCTACGACGCCGAGTTCGGTGACTTCCACGATTATTCTGCTCAGTGGCGTTTGTGAACTGTCGAGCGCTCCGAGGATCTCGTGAGCGGCGTGCGGGGTAGCGAGTTGGCGAGGCGAAAAGTTGACCGCGACCATCATGTGCTCAGGCCACGACGCTGTTTGGGCACAAATCATTTCCAGAGCTTGTAGCCCGATGGGAATGATGAGCCCAGAGGATTCGGCGGAGCGCATGAAATCTTGAGGTTCGATCAACCCTCGCAGCGGATGGCGCCAACGCAAAAGAGCTTCATAGCTGATAATTGCTGACGAGTTCAGATTGACCTGGGGTTGATACAACACCTCGAATTGATGGTCGTCGAGTGCCTCGCGAAGCTCGCGGACCATGCGTATTCCTTTTCGTCCTGAGTCGCCCGTGCCGCACGTGCGTGTCAGCGTGGATGCTGCAAGTGGGTACTGTGGTCGGATTCCAGGTTCAGATCCCGGGCGTGGTTTTGCAGGAACAACTCGCCCTGAATTTCCTTCGCCAGTCTCGACCGTACTTCACTATTCGAGAATTGCCAACGAATAGCTATTGCGGACGGCTTTGTCATATCGGACAATCGTAGTTTTGTTCCGACGAGGCACCGATTGATACGTCACTTACTTCGCCGGGAAAATCCACGGGGTCCGGGGGATCTTGCGAGAGTCGAATCGATCCGCCAATTGGGGTGGTGTGACAACCTCGCCGGGTTCGGCGAGACCGATGCTCGACGCGATCATCGTCAGAACCTGCTCGGCACTGCGTCCGGCCTCGAGTTGATCTGCCAGAGTCACTGCGCCGTCGCGCTTCGCGAGTCGCTTGCCTTCAATGTTCAAGGCAAGAGGAACGTGGGCGTACGACGGTGGTTCGATGTCGAGCAGCCGGGCAAGGTATGCCTGACGTGGAGCCGAGGTCAGGAGGTCGTCGCCGCGAACCACCTGGTCGATGTTCTGTGCACCGTCGTCGACGACAACGGCAAGGTTGTAAGCGGGCACCCCGTCTCCGCGGAGCAGGACGACGTCGTCGACTGGTCCCGTCACCTCGCTGAACAGTTCGTCATGGACGGTGAACGAGTCGATGCCGGCCCGTAGCCTCAGCGCGGGAGATCGGCCACTTGCCGATTTCTCGGCGCGTTCGGCCTCCGAAAGGTTCCGACACGTGCCGGGGTAGGCGCCGTCTGGAGCATGGGGCGCTGACGGTGCCTGCAGGATCTCCTTGCGTGTGCAGAAGCAGGGATAGGTCAGGTCACGCTCGCGCAATTGGTCGATAGCCTTGTGGTACAAGGGAAGACGGTGTGACTGCAATACGACTGGGCCGTCCCACGTGAGGCCGAGCCTGCGCAGATCGTCGAGTTGTCGTTCCATCGCGCCGGGGCGGACACGGTCGAGATCCTCTACCCGAATGAGGAAGTCGCGCCCGCTGGTGCGGGCGAAAAGCCAAGCCAAGAGGGCGGTTCGGAGGTTTCCCAGATGGAGATCGCCAGACGGGCTCGGCGCGAAGCGTCCTGCTCCTTCCACGTCAGCTGGCGAGCCCGACGGAGGCGAGCGGGTTCTCGGCGTCGTGCAGGGTGAGGCGGATCTGGGTTTCCAAAGCGTGATCGAGGTACTGCGGCGGATACATGGCGGGGCTTCCGAGTGCGTCGAGTGCCAATCCATTGACGGTTGAAAGCAGAAGTGCCGCTCTGGTTTCCGCTTCCGGAGTTCCGATGCCGATCAGAACTGTCGAGATGCCGGTGCGGATTGTGAACAGGGTTGTCCGGCGAATTTCGGAGAGTGACTCACTGGTTGCGGCGCGCACGGCAAACGCGGCGAGCACATGCGCCTCACGCGTGCGTTGCTCGTCGAGGGGCAGGAGTTGCGAGAGCGCCTGGAACAGGGCGGTATGCGGGTCTGCGTCGGCGGACGATTCGGCCAGTCGCGTCAACAATCGATCGACGAGTGTTCGCAGTGCGAATGCGAACATCTCGTCCTTGGTCGAGAAATGATGTTGCACTGCGCCGATCGAGACACCCGCCCGTTTTGCGACCTCGCGAACGCTGGCATTTTCCAGTCCGGATTCCGCGGCGACATCGAACAATGCCGCCGCAAGCAGGTCTGGACTCGTGGAGGATTTTCGGCGTTCCGGCATACCGCGACATTACATGCGTATGGAAGTAATGCCCACGTCAGGGGTGCTTTTTCACGCCTTCCGGCCGAGGAAGGCAAGGAGTTTCGTCGCTTTGTCAGCGTTGTCCGGAACCTGTATTTCCGGGCCGCACACACCGCTCATGCGGATCGACTCGCCCAGGCCCGCGGCGATCTCCGACACCCACTCCACGTCCGCGTCTCGCATCGTCGTATCGGTGCCGGTTGCGGCCGCGAGGTCCCAACCGTGGATGACCAGATCGAAACACAAAAACCCTTCGACCGTGGCCCCGAGGTTGGTCCTGCCGAAGTGTCCGTCGTATTCCAGGGTGGACTTTGCCGGATCGTCCAGAATTTCCTGCATCGAATCGCGGACGGCCGCCCAGGCTGCCGACGGGTCGTCGTCGACCGACGGACCGGGTGCCAATTCCAGGCCGACTACCTTGACCATGTCTCGTTCGCTGTCGAGCACGTGTCTCACCACGTCGCGGGCGGTCCAGCCCTCGCAGGGGGAATCGTCGTCCCAGCGGTCGGCGGGTACGGCGTCGATCCGGGCCGTGAATCCGGCAGCCAGATCCCGATAACGCTGGGCGGGGGAGATCTCTGTTGAAGTCATGACAACAATCCTTCACCGCCACAGCGCATCGTGATTGATTATTTCGGACATTCACTCGATCTCCGGGGCTTCCGCCCAGATGTCCATCGGTACGACCCCGGCACTCTTGCCCTCGTCGTCGAGAAGTCGGCCCACCCTCTTCATCGATCGCAGCACCACTGACCTGTTCAGCACCACCAGGCCCGGTGCCTCTTGTGCGAGTTGTACTTCGGTAATGGGAGTTTCGCGAAGGGAGTGTGCGGCGATCGCGAGCAGTGTGTTGGCGCGTCCACCGGATATCCGCATGCACACTCGTGTTCCAGGCACTCGCTCCATCAGAGCGCGAATCGTCGACCGGTCCGTGGGATCGACATATCCCCACACCCAGGTCACGAGGGGCCAGCCGGACAGCGGTAGAGACACGTCGCAGCGGAACACGATTTGGTTGCGCGACGTCAGTTCGGCAAGTCGCCGCCTGACCGTACTTTCGCTGAGGCCGGTACCGACCGTGAGCTCGGCAATCGAGGATCGACCGTCCTCGCCCAGCTTCAATATCAATTGGCGGTCGACCGCGTCGAAGGTCTTCCCGTGATGGCGCTGATCCGTCGGAGCATATTTGTAGCGCACAGGCCGGTCTGTCATCACCGCCCGCTGCGTGGCATCGAGTACCTGCAATTTCCAGTCGTCTCCGATCGCGAAGACCTCGGTGACGAGGTGTGCACGCGAACTGACGATCCCGGGCACCGACGCGAGTGAGCGAAGCAGGAAACGCGACAGGAAAGCCATGTCTCTGACCTCGACGAGAAGAGTCAAGTCGCCTGGGCCGCTTGTGTGTTCGACGCTCAGCACGTGCGGCCAGCGGGCAAGTCGTTCTGCAATCGTCAACGCGTTCGAAGTCGTGCAGTCGACTTCGACGAAAGCCAGACACGATTCCGGACGGCCATGGCCGGTTGCCCTGGCAGAGACCCAAGCGGTGCCGGAATCCTGTAACCGCTGCCAGCGGCGAGCCACGGTAACCGGATCTACTTTGAGCGCGTCGCCAACCGTGCGCCACGACGCTCGCGGGTCGAGTTGCAGGCAATTGATCAGGGCGAGGTCGACGTCGTCCAGTACGGCGGAATCCTGCGTTTATTCGATCATGGTGCAAGTATCGTGCATCTTCATTGTGTCTGGGATCACTTCATTCATGCTCGAAGGGCAGAACGCGGTGGCGAGTGCCCACCGCGTTCATGCTGTGAAAGGAGAAACCAGATGTCATCGACCACGTTGCCCGCTGTTCCGACCGAGAGAAGCCTCGAGTGGGTGCAACGCCTCATCGGAATCGATACGACGAGTGCCGTGAGCAATCGACCGTTGATCGATCTCATTGCGGCGGAACTACGTCGCCATGGGGTCGAGCCGGTACTTGTTGCCGATGACGAGGGAACGAAGCTCAACTTGTTGGCAACGTTCACGCCTCCTGACGGAAGTACTGCCGGCGGTGTGATGTTCTCCGGCCATACAGACGTAGTGCCGGTCGACGATCAAGACTGGAGTAGCGACCCTTTCACGCCCGACGTTCGCGACGGAAGCCTGTACGGACGTGGCACGTGCGACATGAAGTCGTTCATCGGGATCGTCGTCGCTGCGATCCCCGACATCGTTGCTCGGCCGCTGGCGAAGCCGATTCACTTTGCATTCTCCTACGACGAGGAAGTCGGCTGCATCGGTGCGGCCGGGTTGGTCGAGGAGGTTGTTTCCCGGAACCTGTGCCCTGATGTGTGCGTCGTCGGAGAGCCGTCGGAGATGCGGGTCATTCGCGCACACAAGTCGATGAACGTCATACGTGTTGATCTGCATGGTGTTTCGGCGCACTCGTCGCTCACTCCGCAAGGAGTCAACGCGATCGAATACGGCGCGGAGTTGATTCGATTCGTCAGAAGCGCGGCCGACGAGCTCCGTGCGTCCGGCCCGTACGACGACGCATTCGACGTGGCCTGGACGACGTGTTCGGTCAATCTCGTATCCGGCGGGATCGCAGTGAACACTGTCCCCGAGGATTGCTCCATCACTTTCGAATTCAGGAGCATCAGCTCAGCTGGCGCCGCAGATTTGCTCGAACGCTTTGCCGCCGAGGCGAATCGGATCGAAAACCTGATGCAGGAAGAATACCCGTCAGCCTCCGTGATGATGCACGTGTCGGCCTCGGTTCCTCCCCTGGAGACGGATGCGAATGCTTCGGCGGCCGCACTGGTCGAACAATGGGGTGGTCGGGCATCGGACGAAAAGGTCGCGTACGCCACCGAGGCCGGGATGTTCGCGACTATCGGTATCCCCACTGTCGTGTGTGGGCCGGGAAGCATCACTCAGGCGCATGCACCTGACGAGTACGTGACACTTGACCAATTGGCACAGTGCGAGCAGTTCGTTCGGAACGTCATCGCTCACGCCCGCGCCTGACCCACCCTGACCCCCCTAAGGAAAACCATGTCCACGGCAACTACGCCAACCTCCGGAACAGTCACCCCGGAACGCCTGGCCGCTGCACGCAAGGCGGTGATCAGCAGCTCACTCGGCGCTGCGCTCGAATGGTTCGACGTCATCGTCTACGCATCATTCGCAGTGGTCATCGCCCATAACTTCTTTCCCGGCGGCGACAACACGCTCGGTTTGATACTGACGTTCGCGACGTTCGCGATCTCGTACGTCATCCGGCCGCTTGGCGGGATGGTTCTCGGAAGCTATGCCGACCGTCGCGGGCGCAAGAACGCCTTGACGTTGACGATGATGCTGATGATGATCGGCACGCTCATCATGGCCGTGGCGCCGACGACCTCGATGATCGGACCGTGGGCCGGCGTCGTCATCCTTGTCTCACGTCTCATTCAAGGATTCTCCGCCGGCGGTGAATTCGGTACTGCTACAACCTTCCTCGTGGAGACTGCGCCACACAAGAAGGCGTTCTACTCTTCCTGGCAAGTTGCCAGCCAGGGTGCCTCGGTTTTCCTGGCATCGCTGTTCGGATACGTGCTCAACACTCACCTTTCGCATGAAGCGCTCTACTCGTGGGGCTGGCGCGTTCCGTTCTTCTTCGGCATCATCGTCGGGCCGGTCGGACTCTACATCCGTGCCAAGCTTGACGAAACGGACGATTTCAAGACGAGCGTTCCGGAAAAGGCTCCGCTGAAGACGACGCTGACCAGGCATCTCGGCCGGGTGCTGACCGGTGCCGCAGTAGTGGGCGTCGCGACTATCTCGATCTACCTCATCTTGTACATGCCGACGTTTGCCGTGAAGAACCTCGGAGTTTCCGCCTCGGCCGGCTATCTCGGCGGCATCGTCGCCGGACTGGTCACCTTGATCACCGTGCCGTTGATCGGGCATCTTGCAGACCGGGTCGGACCGGCGAGAGTTATGACCTGGGCCGCCGTTGCGGCAATCGTCTTGGCCTGGCCGCTCTTCAAATTGATGGTCGATCACCCGTCGACTCTGACCCTCGTCCTGGTTGTTTCGGTCCTGGGTGTCATCATGGCGTTTGCCTTCGGTCCCTTGCCCGCCCTGATGAGTTCGCTGTTCCCGGCAGAGATCCGGGCTACCGGAATGTCATTGTCGTACAACCTCGGAGTGACTTTGCTCGGCGGAATCGCGCCGTTGGTCTTGACCTGGTTGATCAGTACAACAGGCTCGCTCGACGCCCCGAGTTACTACTACATGACCGTCGCAGTTCTTTCCCTCGGTGGGCTGTGGTCGGCAAGGACGCTTTTCAGCCAGAAGTGACGGCGGGGGAGCGCGGTCGGGATTACGCGACCGCGTCTCCCTCCGCCAGCGTGACAACGGTATCCGACCCGTGCCAGTCGGGGGCTTGGGTGCGGAGTAGAGCCGCCGGGGTCAGCGACGAGATTCGGCGGCATTCACGGGTCAAGTGGGCCTGATCGCTGAATCCGCAGTGCGCTGCGGATTCAGCGAGTCCCAGCGCGGGTCGACTGCGAGCGAGCGCCATGAAGCGCTGGAGGCGCAGGATCGAGCGCAGCGTTGCCGGGCCATATCCGAAGGCGTCGTTGCATCGACGTTGGAGTTGGCGCGAAGTCAGCGCCGCCGCGTCGGCGAGAGAGCTGACATTCCACGAATGTTCGGACAGTGCGGTGCGAACGTGGTTGATCACCGGATCGTGACGGAAACTCGAATTTACCGAACTCCGAACAGCGCTTTCGAGGATGGAGACCTGTTCGTGGTCTTCGGAATTTTCCAAGCGGTTCAACAGTATTCGTTCCGTGCGTGCGTCGGTTACATCGCTGAGGTCAGCGCGAGAATCCCGAAGCTCGGACGCCGAGGTTCGCAAGATGGGCGATGCCGATCCCGGGCGGAATCGAACACCCACGGAGCGTGTTCCGGGCGGAAGAGTAAATGACCACGCAGCGGTTTCGGGGCCACAGACGCGTATGCCGACGCCGCGTATCCACAGCACGTCCATGCAAGCATCGGGCACGAGGAGGTGTTCTCCTTCTGCGCACGCCGTCCAGCCACACACCAGGATGTCGGAGAGATCCGGGGCGACCGATTGTGGTGTGTACCAACCCATGACAAGAGCTTATCGAGCGGCACCGACACGAAGGCGACTTCAGTCGACCGGGCCGAAGCGGTATCCGAATCCCCTGATGGTTTTGATGTACTTCGGTTTCGCGGGATCGGATTCGAGTTTGGACCGCAGGCTGAGAATGGTTGCGTCGACCACACGCGTTCTTTCGTGGTCGGAACCCCACACGTTTCGGATCAGGTGATCACGTGAGTACACGCGCCCAGGCTCGGTCGACAGCTCCAGGAGTACCCGCCATTCGGTCCGACTGAGGACCAGCAGCTTTCCGCCCATCGTCGCCGTCATCGCACGTCGATCGAGGAGCAGGTCACCGTGACGTTGGTGTTTGCCGGGGGCGGGATGTGCGGTTTCACGAAGGATTGCGGTGACCCGAAGATCGAGCGCGTGAGAATCGATCGGGTTCAGCACAAAGTCCGAGACAGCGCGATGTGGTGCTTCGTCGATGTCCTCGTAGGTATCCACCAGCATCATGATCGGCATCGAACTGCGCAAGCGGATCTGCCGTGCGATCTCGTAGCCGTCGATGTCCGGCAGAAGGAGATCGATCACGGCGATATCGAAACTGTCGGTGTCCAGGTCATCGAGTAGGCGGCGCCCGGTGCGGACGAGCTGTATCTGGTGCCCGAAATGTATTAATTCGGTACCGAGTGTCTGGGCAAGCTCCGAACGGTCGGTAGCTGCAAGTATCAAGCTCACGTGAAATCCTCCCCCCGAAGGTGTTACTAGTCGTAACAGCTTGCATTCTGGCAGATCATCGACCGCGGGACCAGACATAGGGCGGCCGATCGGAAGTCGAGGGAACCGGGGGCGTTCGTCGCTAGACTTCTTTCATGGGCACTCTGTTCGCGTTGACGCTGCCAGGCTTGCTCGTGCTGCTGGTCCTGTTCGCTTTCGCCGAGACTCTCTGGAACCGGCTCACCGGCGGCCGGGCACTGCCGTGGACTCGGGGACGTACAACTCGTCCGGTCTCGGCCGCGGGCTTCGAAGAGGTTGCTGCCCTGTTTCAGGGGTCCAAGCATCATGAATTCGAACAGCGTCAGAGCGCATTGATGCATCGTGAGGACGGAACGGACGGTGACCCGCCGTGGGTGTCTGTCGATCCGGAAGCTAACAAGGTCGTTCTCCGTCGACGGAGTTGACAGTCGCCGACAGTCGACGGAGTTGACAGTCGGGTTCAGGCCCAGTGGCCGGGGCGGGTCAGTGAATCGGGCAGCGTGGTAGCCGAATCGCCGATCGCCCCGTTGATCTGGAACTGAGTGAGAAAGATACTGCCGCGGAGTTTTGTGCCGCGAATGTCGGTGCCGCGTAAGTCTGCACCGATCAGATCGGCTCGATCGAGTTCGCAGTCGCGGAGGTCTGCACCGATCAGGTAACTCCCGCGAAAGTTGGCCCCACGTAGATCGGAACCACGAAATTTGGCGCCGATGAGGTCTGCGCCGCGGTGGTCGAGTTTTCGACCCTTCTTGGTTGAGATCGGTGAGCGCACAAGGTTACTCGTCTGCAAGAGCAGTGTGTTGACTGCCGCTCGGTGTGCTGAGACGTCGACGGTTTGAATCTGCGAAGGTGTGCCGTTGGTCAGGCTTTCCGTCTCTGCGAGTGCAGCGTCGAGTTCCTTTCGTATCGAGTGGGTTTGCTTCAGCGAGCGGGCTTCGGCGAGATACCAGAGCAGTTCGTGCAACTGGCGTATGACAGGGAAGGTTTCGAACATGTCTGACGCGGTCTCCGGGGCATCACGCCAGCTGACGCCGTCGTAGGTCTGCTGTGAAACCTTCTGTCCCGCACCGAAACAGTCGTAGACGGTGCAACCGGTGAAGCCCTTCTTTCGCAATCCGGTGTGAATGCCGCAACGGAAATCCTGCTGCAGGTTCTTGCAGGGGTCGCCGGCATTCTTGTTGGTCGCGAAGTCGGAGGACTTGGAAAAGGGGAGTGCGACGCAGCACAGACCGAAGCAACTGCTGCAATCTGCGAGCAGATTGGTCTGGCCGGCAATCACGCGTACTCCCGATGGTTGGGTTGGACGGAAAGTCTGTCCTCGGGTTTGTGAGTCTGTCAAACGAAATTGCGTGGTTCGGCAGCAAGAAGTCCAGCGGCTCCGAGGTCGTATCCCGCGCAATTGCGGGGTACCAATCCGGCAGACGTGATTCTGGACCACGCTCGTGAAGTAGGTCGAAAATCGGGTGGACGGCCCAGCTCGCTGCAACCAATCGTCGTGCGGTACCCGGCGGCAGAACCAGTGCGCCGACGAAGACCACAAATGTTGAGGCCACTGCACTCCATTCGCGAGTGGGAATGGAAACGTCGATCGTGCGCCCAATCGCCACCTAGCCCATCTGCGACCTGGCGAAAATCACTCCCCATCCAGATCGAGGAGCGATACCCCCCGTGCCGTGAGCCGGAAGCGCAGCGGTCTCTTCGTAACCGTCTCAATGATCCCGGCATCGTCCAGGCGCTGAAGTCGCGGGCGGGCGAACTGGCTGGATCGACCCACCACCTCGACCAGGGTGTTCAACTTGATGGCGCGGTTCGCCTCGAAGCAGTGGGCCTGACCCAGGGTGAACAGGACTGCGCCGATGTGGTTGCTATCAACCGGCGGCGTCGACTCGCGATCGAGTCCCAAGTTCAGCGGAAATTTCTCATCCTCCACCAGAACGCGGATACGCGCCTCGAGTGTGTCGATCTTATGGCGCCTCTCGGAGAGGTCGAGCAGCAGTCGATGTTGCGCCTCGGCGATGATCTCCAGCATATCGATCAGGTAGGGCGTCAGATCTCCGCGGTTCAATGGATTCTCCGCGTCAGAGAATGCTTTGTAGTAACGATCCTTGTTGTCGGCGACGGTCGCCGACAATGCCAGGCTCGCATACGGAGCCAACACCTGTCGAAGGTCCAGCGCGAGAAGGTAGCGTCCGGTTCGGCCGTTGCCGTCGTAGAACGGGTGCGTGTACTCGAAGATGAAGTGCGCGACCACTGCCCTGATCAGTCGTGGAATCGCGTCGTCGCCCCCCTGGCTCAGCATGAGGGTCAGCGCGTCGTCGATCGCTGACTCGGGTACCACACCGGTGTGCACGACCTTGATTCCTGACGTGATCGATACTGGCCCTTGCCGGAACCGCTTCCCATCGGGGGCGTCCTCGTCGCGAATCTCGCCCCGAGTTACCGCGTCGTAGACGTCTCGGATGTCGTCGAGCGTCTGTGGACTCTCGGCCTGGTCGTTGCCGATATTGAGATAGAGCCGCACCATCTCGGCGAACCGCTTGTTCGCGAGGGGTTGCTCCGCCCACACCATCTCGATTGCCTCGCTGATCTCCTTCCGGGTTGAGCGGACCTGTTCGATCTCGTTCGTTGCCTGGATCTCGTCGATCACCATGCGATGCAGGTAGTGGGTGCGCGCGAGGGCCGGCAGCCCGTTCCACTCAGCCCGGATCTTCGGCTCGAAGCTCATGATCCGTTCGATCAGCGCTGCGACTTCGGGTGTCATCAGTGCGAACGTCGAGTGTTCGCCGATCAGTAGGTCCCAGTGGACGGCGGCGGGAGAATCGCGTCGCGCTCGCTCCTCAGCATCGGCACCAGCACGATCTCGTTGGTGAAAGATCGATTTCAACGTCCTGTACGCCATCTGGTCTCTCCCTGTATCCACGCTATATTGCCGCCTTGCTTTCCATGCCTATCTTATCCAGAATGGGATCTGGATAAATAAGACTTGCGGCGCGGGTGTCATTTCATGACCAACGCGGGCTGCAGGAGCAGATGTGGCCATAGCTTCCCGAATCGGGTTCAGGCCATCGGCGGGCCACTCGAAGTCACGCAGCAGCATTCCGATTCGGCGCGCTGAGGGATCGAAACCACCACGAGTCGGCAGGCCGTGTGAGCTCGCAGAACATCGAGCTGAACCGAGACCCTGTTGCATTACTCGTTGCATGAGGGCAGAAAAGAACCCCTGTGAACCGCTTCTCAGCAGTTCACAGGGGTTCCTTTGGCGGAGGATAGGGGATTTGAACCCCTGAGGGCGTTAACCCAACCCGCGTTCCAGGCGAGCGCCATAGGCCACTAGGCGAATCCTCCGTGGAGCAGCATACCCAATTGCGGGCGCGAAGCGTTAAACGGGTACCTGACCTGCGAAGAACCGGTGGAACTCGAGGTTTGCATCTCGGCCCCGGTAGGTGGTGTGCAGCGGCCGGCGAAAGCCGTCTACACTGTTCATTGGATCCCGCGCGGCGCGCATCCTGTGAACTCCCCCAGGGCCGGAAGGCAGCAAGGGTCAACGGGCTCTGCCGGGTGCGCGGGGTCCTCTATTTTTTTCACATACCCGACCCCGCCTCGTCGGTGAAAGGCCGCTCCGGATGCCTATCCAAACCCAGATCGGGTTGATGAGCCATGAAGAACTCACCTCCGAGCATGAGAGCCAGAGCGCGAAGTACACGCAGCTCCAGGCGCAGAAGCTCGCACTCGATCTGACCCGCGGTAAGCCTTCCCCGGAACAACTCGACCTTTCCGCAGAGCTGCTGACGCTGCCCGGCGACGGTGATTTCCGTGACGGAAGCGGCACCGACTGCCGTAACTACGGCGGACTCACCGGTCTGCCGGAACTGCGCGCCATCTTCGGTGAGCTGCTGGGTATCCCCGTTGCGAACCTTCTCGCCGGAAACAACGCGAGCCTCGAGATCATGCACGACAACGTCGTGTTCTCACTGCTCCACGGCACTCCGGATTCGGCCCGGCCGTGGGCACAGGAAGAGAAGATCAAGTTTCTCTGCCCCGCACCGGGCTACGACCGCCACTTCGCGATCACCGAGTCCCTCGGCATCGAGATGATCGCGGTGCCGATGAACCACGACGGCCCGGATGTCGTCAAGATCGCCGAACTTGTTGCGTCAGATCCGCAGATCAAGGGCATGTGGGCGGTTCCGGTTTACGCGAACCCCACCGGTGCCGTGTACTCCGAAGAAATTGTCCGTACGCTCGCGTCGATGCCGACGGCCGCGCCCGACTTCCGCCTGTACTGGGACAACGCGTACGCCGTACATCCGCTTGTCGGCGAGACTGCGCCTTCCTACGACATTCTCTCGATGGCAGCGGAGGCCGGACACCCCAACCGTCCGCTCGTGTTCGCGTCGACGTCCAAGATCACTTTCGCCGGCGCTGGTGTGAGCTTCTTCGGTAGCTCGGCGGAAAACCTTGCCTGGTACCAGAAGTTCCTGGGCAAGAAGAGCATCGGACCGGACAAGGTCAATCAGCTTCGCCACCTGCGTTTCTTCGGCAATGCCGACGGCGTTCGTGCGCACATGGAGAAGCATCGCGCGTTCCTCGCGCCCAAGTTCGAGCTCGTACTGCGGATCCTCGAGGATCGTCTCGGTGCATCGAAGGTCGCGTCTTGGACCGAGCCGAAGGGCGGATACTTCATCAGCCTCGACGTGGTCGACGGCACGGCCAAGCGGGTCATCGAACTGGCGAAGAACGCGGGTATCGCGCTCACCGCTGCCGGGTCGGCTTTCCCGTACAGCACGGATCCGGATGACCGGAACATCCGGTTGGCCCCGAGCTTCCCGTCCACGGCTGAACTCGAAGTTGCCATGGACGGCGTGGCTACGTGTGTCCTGCTCGCAGCCACCGAATCGCGTCTCTCCGAGATCTGAGTTCTCGAAGCGGCGTGCCCGGTCGGTACTTTTCGGTCTCGTCTTGTACCGTTCGGAGCATCAATTCCCGACATAGGGTGTAAATCCCGGAGGTTGTAGTGACGGGCGCGATCAACGCTTCGGATGGGCCTTCTTTCGAGGCGCACACCGCGAACTCGGAGTCGGTCGTCGAAGCTGACATACCGCGACGCACCCTCCGTGTCGGTGTTCTCGGATTCTCTGTGCTCGGTGTTCTGGCAGTCGCGTCCGTGCTGATGGTTCTTTTCGCCGTGCCGATGAATACGCGGTACTGGGGGATCTTCGAAAATTTCCTCGATCTCGACGTCTACCGCCACGGCGGCAGCGTTGTGGTTCAGGGCCTTCCGTTGTACGACGGGCCAGTCCTGGACGGAATGATGTTCACGTACACCCCGTTTGCGGCTTTGCTGTTCACGGTGTGGGCGGTGCTCTCGTTCAAACAGGCGATTGTCGTGTGGACGGGTTTGAACATCGCTGCGTTGTTCGCAGTGATCGTGTTGTGCTGGAAGTACCTCGGTTATCGGCTCGACGTGAAGGCGTACGCCGTGAGTGCGTTGGCGACGACGATCTTTCTGTTCATGGAACCGATACGTACGACGCTCTGGCTCGGGCAGATCAACATCTTCCTGCTGCTCTTGATCGTGTGGGACCTCGGTCGGGACGAGAAGAGTCGGCTCCGAGGAATCGGGGCAGGCATCGCCGCCGGCGTGAAGCTCACTCCGGCCTTCTTCTGGGCGTACCTTTTCATCACTCGTCAATGGCGTGCGTTGGTGACGGCCGTCGTGACGTTCGCTGCGACCGTTGCGATCGGCTTCGTCGTGATCTACAACGATGCGTACAAGTACTGGACCGGCACTCTTGTCGACAGCGAACGCGTCGGACCGACGGACGCTCCGAGCAACCAGTCCGTGTCCGGTCTGATCGCTCAGCTCACTCACACTCCGACGCCGTCGCGGGTCCTGGTCCTAGTCTTCAGTGCGCTGGCAGTATGCCTCGGACTCGGTGCCGCGTGGATTGCTCACCGGCACGGCCAGAAATTGCTCGGCCTCACCATGACGGGGTTGACTGCGACTACTGTCTCGCCGTTCTCGTGGGGCCATCACTGGGTGTGGTTCGTCCCGCTGGTCGTCCTCGCCGCGCACTACGCGATGGTGTCGAAGAAGCGCTGGGCGTGGGTGGCGCCGTTCGTTTTCCTGCTCCCGGTCTTGAACTGGTCTCACACCTGGTGGGACCCGTCGGTCATTCCGGGTACGGATCGCTTCATCGGAATGGGCCTGTTCATGTTCGTGCCGCCCGAGTATCTGCGGATTCCGACCGTCGGCGTCTACCTCTGGGTCTTCACGCTTGCCGCGGTCTGGACGTTGGTTCTGTTCGGCTGGAAGAAGTGGAAGATTCCGGCCCCGGATGCGTCGGCGCCGGTCACAACTGCCGTCTGACGTGGCAGTATCGGACTCATGGCACTTCAACTGAACCTTGTCGGTGACCCCGAAGCTGATGCTCTCCTCGCCGAGGACCCGTTGGCGTTGTTGATCGGAATGCTTCTCGATCAACAGGTTCCGATGGAAACGGCCTTCCTCGGTCCGAAGAAGCTGGCGGATCGGCTCAGCGGTATCGACGTCAGGCGTATCGCCGACATGGACACCGACGAGTTCATCGCCGTCTGTGCCGAGCCTCCGGCTGTGCACCGATTCCCCAAGTCGATGGGTGAGCGTATCCAGCTCATGTGCCAGTTCATCGTCGAGAACTACGACGGCGACACCGCGGCGATCTGGACTTCGGGAAATCCCGACGGCAAGGAAGTGCTGAAGCGGCTCAAAGCCCTACCCGGTTACGGGGATCAGAAAGCCCGGATCTTCCTGGCGTTGCTCGGAAAACAGATCGGCGTCGAGCCGAAAGGTTGGCGCCAAGCGGCCGGCGACTACGGGCTCGAAGGTTCGAGGCGCTCGATTGCAGACGTGGTCGACGAACAGTCTTTGCTCGAGGTCCGCGAGTTCAAGAAGGCCGCAAAGGCAGCAGCGAAGGCCGACAAGAAGTAAGCCGCTTTCAGGACTTCCGGGACCCGCTGGCACGCACTACTTTCATCAGGTCGCCTGCGGGGCCCTCGAGCTGACGCGGCGGGCGCCACACTGCGCGCAGGGATCGGTCGAGTTCCAAGCCTTCGACGGCTACCACCCGAAGTTCTCCCTGCTTCACCTGGTCCTCGACGGCCAGCGTGCTCAGTACCGCCGGGCCGACGCCACCGAGCACGCTGGTTCGAATCGCGGCCGAACTACCCAGTTCCAACAACGGTGCACCGCGCTCGTATTCGTGTAACGCCAGGTCGAGAGTCGTTCTGGTTCCCGATCCGGGCTCGCGCACCAGCAGCGGCGTCGCTGCCAGTTCGGCGACGGTCAGCGGCTTTCGTCGACGCGCCCATGGATGATCCGGATGAACGACCACGACCAGCGAGTCACGCGCGACGGTGACGCTGGACAGGCTCTTCGGAACGGTCGGTGACTCGACGAATCCGAGGTCGCACATTCCCACCTCGACAGCCTCGAGGACGCGGGTCGAGTTGTAGACCTGAAGGTGGACGGTGACACCAGGATGTAGTGACCGAAAGATACCGAGCCAGGCCGGAATCAGATGTTCGGCGACGGTCATGCTGGCACACACGGTCAATTCCGCGGATCGTTCGGTCCGCATCCCTTCGGCGACGTCGAGAAGCTGCCTCGAGTTGGCGAGGACGCGGCGCGCCCAGTGGACGATGACGGTCCCCTGCGGAGTCAAAGTCGCCCCCGTCGACCTTCGGTGTATGAGTGGCATCCCGAGCTGCCGCTCGAGGGCTTTGACGGCGCGGCTGGCATTCGGCTGCGCAATGTTTGCTGAACGGCTTGCCGCACTGAGACTTCCGTGATCATCGATGCCGATGAGTAGCTCGAGAGTGGTGAGGTCGGGCCACCGTCTGGTCATGCAAACAGGCTATACCGAACTTCACGTTCATATCGATTTGATATGCCGTGATGGTAGAAATCGCCCTACCGGAGCGATGGTGGCTCAAGGACGCTGGATGAGTGAACCGTGATGTGAAGTCCGTGGCCGAGAAACCCGCAGTCGCACCTTCGTCAGAAGTACGACGGTGGTCCAGTGTGGCTGCATTGGTGCCCGGAGTTGCGTTGTGCGCCTTGGGGGCCACGGTCGCGCTGATAGCCGGTCAGTTCACCTCCGCCGTGAGTCCGTTGCTGATTGCGATCGTGGCGGGTGCGGTGTTGGCGAATACCGTCTCTTTGCCGGCGAAATTCCAACCTGGCCTGGCATTCTCGGCGAAACGGCTACTTCGGGTGGGTATCGCTCTGCTCGGGCTGCAATTGATGTTCTCCGACATCGTCGGTTTGGGCTGGGGAGTGATCGCCGTTGTGGTGGCGATTGTGTTCCTCGGTATCGCCGGGACCATGTATGCCGGAAAACTTCTCGGATTGAGTTGGTCGCAGAGAATTCTGATTGCCTGCGGCTTCTCGATCTGTGGCGCTGCCGCCGTGGCTGCTGCGGACGGTGTGGTGAATGCGCGAGAGGAAGAGTTGCTCACCGCTGTTGCGTTGGTGGTGATCTTCGGAACTCTGATGATTCCGACAATCCCACTGTTGGCCAACGCTTTCGGTATGAACGAGGTCGGTGCAGGCATGTGGGCCGGTGGGTCGATCCACGAAGTGGCGCAAGTGGTGGCTGCCGGCAGCGCTCTCGGCGCCACCGCGTTGGGTGTCGCGACCGTGGTGAAACTTGCGCGCGTGTTGATGTTGGCGCCGGTCATGGCATTTCTGAGCATCCGGCAACGCAGGATGGTCGACAGCACCGCCACCAAGCGTCCTCCGTTGGTTCCGTTTTTCGTCGTGGCGTTCATCGGCTGCATGGGCTTGCGCTCCACGGGCATCTTGCCGGATGAGCTTCTGGGACTGGCGAAGACGGTGCAGACGGCGCTGTTGGCCGCCGCGATGTTCGCACTCGGGCTGGGGGTGCGGTTGAGCGTCATTCGTGGAGTTGGCGCCCGGCCATTCGTGCTGGCCGCGATTTCCACTGTGTGGGTGGCAACGATCGCCTACGTCGGAGTCGTGCTGGTCAGCTGATCGAGCGCTGAGTCCGCCACGCGCTCGGGCTCATCGAGAACTGAGTGCGAAACCAGCGCGAGAAACTACCCTGCGTCGAAAACCCTAGGTGCACAGCCACTTCGGTCAATGAATAGCGAGGGTTGGAGACAAATCGTTCCGCGAGGGAGCTTCGAACCGAATTGAGAACGGCCGTGAACGTATCTCCGGATTCGGCGAGATGACGGTGCAGTGTCCGCCGGTCGAATCCGAGACTGCGTGCCACCTGCTCGACAGAGCAGCGGCCGGTCGGAAGCAGAACTTCGATCAATTCCTTGGTGCGGCTGAGGGTGTCGGAGGTTTCCGATGCGGGAAGTGAGTCGAGGAACTGGCGAGCGTACGGCCGGAGTAACTCGTCGGAAAGTTGGTTAGCCGCATCCAGGTCGGCGGCGAAGAAAACGATGCCGGTGAACTCGTGATCGAATTCCACCGTCTCGCCGAGGATTCGCCGATGCGTGCTCGTGTCTTTCGGGGCATTGTGCGTGAATCCCACGCTGACCGGTTGCCATCGAGAACCCAGGAAACTTCGCAGGATCTGCAGCGTCGCGCCGACTGCGAGTTCGACGCTCTGTCTGGTGTCGACCGGTTCGCCGACCTCGAGCGAGATTCGCAGGGTGGCGAGTCCGTTGACCTCGTTCAATCGAATGCGTAATGACTCGTTGTACGTGTGCTCGTATCGCATCAATACGTCGAGCGCGCTCCTGACGTCTGGTTCTTCCCTGATGACCAAGCTGAGGGGACCGAGATTGGACAGTCGACGCAGGCCGGCGAGTAGAAGCCCGAAGTCTTCGTGTCCGGACTCCGCTGCCGATCGCTCCAGGAGCGATGCGATGGAGGCGGCCGGTACCCATTGGTCGGGGTTCGCCAGGCTTGCCGGGCTCAGGCCGACACTTCTCATGAGGGCCACAGCGTCCACGTCCACTGTTCGGCACAGGTCGACGTATCGGTTCAGTGACGCGTAGCGGGCGAGTGGCTTCATAGGGCCCCCTTTACTCGATGTCCCGAAATGTTGTGTTGTGTGTCTCGTCAAGTTAAGCATGTGAGCCGGATCTCACATAGTTTTGTTCACATCAGTTCGGCACGACCACGAAGCCGAGCACCGACTTCTGGAAGTTGTTGCGTACGAATACAGCTCGACCGTAATCGAGTCGAGCCCGCCCACAGAATTGGAGAGCATTGATGGCAAACGCCATTCGGTTCCACGAGATCGGCACACCGTCCGTCATGCGTTGGGAAGAGATCGAGGTAGGACGACCGGGCGCCGGAGAGGTTCGGGTTCGTCATGAAGCGGTGGGGTTGAACTTCGCCGACACCTACTTTCGAAGTGGCCTCTATCCTGCGCAATTGCCTGCCGGGATGGGCGTCGAGGGCGCCGGTGTGGTCGAAGAGATCGGCGAGGGAGTAGTCGATTTTGCAGTGGGGGACCGTGTGACCTACACCGGCAGTCCGCTGGGTGCGTACGCCACCGAGCGGATCATGGCGTCGTCCGACCTGATCGCGCTACCCGACGGCATCGCCTTCGACACCGCGGCCGCCATGACCATGCGAGGACTGACTGCCGCCTACCTTCTGCGTCGCATCTACCCGTTGAAAGCGGGAGACACCGTGTTGCTACATGCTGCGGCGGGCGGGGTTGGACTGATCTTCACCCAGTGGGCAAAACTGTTGGGAATCAAAGTGATCGGAACGGTGTCGAGCGACGAGAAGGCGAGCGTTGCCCGAGCTCACGGGTGCGATGAAGTCGTCATCTACACCCGCGAGGACGTCGTCGCGCGTGTCAAGGAGATCACCGGGGGCGTCGGCGTGCCGGTTGTCTACGACAGTATCGGGCAATCCACGTTCGACATCTCTCTCGATTGCCTTGCCAGGCGGGGGCTGCTGGTGTGCTTCGGAACGGCGTCCGGACCGACTCCGCCGATTCAGGCAATGCAGTTGGCAGTCAAGGGATCACTCTTCCTCACACGTCCGGCTCTCGCCGATTACATCGCGGATCCCGAAGAACGTGCCGAACTGGCGGGCGAACTGTTCTCACACGTCGAGTCCGGGCGAATCAAGATCGAGATCAACCAGCGATACCCCCTCGAAGATGCGGTGCGTGCGCACCACGACATGGAGTCCGGTCGCAGTATCGGTTCCTCCGTCTTCTCCGTCTGAACCGAAACAGCACTTCCCAGAGGAATTGTCATGACCAACACCGCAACGCTCACAGAAAACCTTCCCTCGTCGAGGAATACGATCCGCGTCGAGAAATTGACCTGTTCGATCGGGGCAGAGTTGTCCGGGGTGGATCTCGGCGAGGTCGCGCGAGATGATGCACTCTTCGCCGAAATCAAGGCATTGCTGCTCGAACACAAGGTTCTGTTCTTTCGCGACCAGACCTTCTCCAAAGCCGAGCACGTAGAACTTGCCCAGCGATTCGGTGAACTCGAGGATCATCCGGCTCTGGGCAGCGACCCCGACCACCCGGGCCTCGTCCGCATCTACAAGGATCTGGACAGCCCGCCGGAGCATTTCGAGAATGCATATCACTGCGACGCTACCTGGCGCGTTAACCCGCCCATGGGATGTGTATTGCGTTGTGTGGAAACACCTCCTGTCGGCGGCGACACGATTTGGGTGAACATGGCACTCGCCTACGAGAATCTGCCGGCGCGGGTCAAGGAGCAGATCAAGGATCTGCGTGCCAGGCACAGTATCGAGTCGACCTTCGGCGCTCGGATGCCGATCGAACAGCGGCACCAGCTGAAGGAACGCTTTCCCGACGCCGAACATCCCGTGGTACGAACACATCCGGAGACCGGCGAGAAGATTCTCTTCGTCAATTCGTTCGCCACACACCTCGTGAACTATCACACGCCCGAGAACGTCCGCTATGGAATCGATTACGCCCCCGGCGCCGGGAATCTGCTCACTTACCTGGCGAGCCAGGCTCAGATTCCCGAGTACCAGGTTCGGTGGCGTTGGACCGAAAACAGCGTCGCGATCTGGGACAACCGATCGACACAGCATTACGCGGTGCAGGACTACTGGCCAGCGGTTCGAAAGATGGAGCGCGCCGGAATCATCGGCGACGCACCGTTCTGATCTCTCTTCCCAGCCCCGAAGATAAATTCATTCACTCGATCGGAGTCACGCTATGCATTTCCACGACGATTCACTGTTCCCCGAAACCCAGGACAAGCTTGTCATCACCGTTGCTCCCTACGGACCGGAGTGGGAGCCGGACGATTTTGCAGAAGACCTCCCTCTGTCGATGGACGAGCACGTCCAGCAAGCCGTCGACTGTTTCAACGCCGGTGCCACAGTTCTCCACATCCACGTGCGTGAACTCGACGGCAAGGGCTCGAAGCGTCTGTCGAAGTTCAACGAGATTCTCGGTCGCTTGCGTGAGGCCGTTCCCGAGATGATTCTGCAGGTCGGCGGGTCGATTTCGTTTGCCCCGGAGGGGGAAGGTGCCGATGCGAAGTGGTTGTCCGACGACGTGCGTCACATGCTGGCGGAATTGGACCCGGCTCCCGATCAGGTGACGATCGCGATCAACACCAGCCAGATGAACATCATGGAACTGATGACCGACGACGACATCGCGGGTACGTCGATGCAGCGTCCGGAATTGGCCGATACGTATCGGGAAATGACTGTGCCCGCCGGTCCGGAGTGGGTGGCAGAGCACCTGCGCCGGTTGCAGGCCGCTGGAATCCAGCCGCATTTCCAGTTGTCCAGTATTCCGCAGCTCGAAACGGTGGAGCGGTTGATCCGACGCGGCATCTACACGGGTCCGGTCAACCTCACGTGGGTCGCAATCGGCGGCGGCTTCGACGGCCCCAACCCGTACAACATGATGAACTTCGTCCAGCGTGTTCCCGACGGTGCGTGCCTGACGCTGGAAACGCTGATGCGTAGCGTCCTGCCGGTGAACACGATGGCCATCGCGATGGGCTTGCACGCGCGTTGCGGCAACGAGGACACCATCTGGGGCCGCAAGGGCGAGAAGATGACGTCGGTGCAGCAGATCGAGCAGTTGGTGCGCATTGCAGGCGAATTGGGCCGCGAGGTGGCTACCGCGAAGGAAGCTCGGGACATCTACCGGATCGGCGAGACGTATGCCGACACCGACGAGACGTTGGCGAAGCTGGGTTACGCGCCCAACCGCCGTATCGGCCAGCTGGGATTCACGCAGCACGCCTGAGTTCACACCCTCTCGTACAACAGTTCCGGGGGTACGAACCGCGACGGTTCGTACCCCCGAATCCCCCCGTCTACCTCGAGTACTTCCTAGGAGAGTCATGGGACTGCAAGCTCCCGCCACGCCACGTGTGGACACCGCGCTCGGAATCGGCGGACGACGAAAGTTATACCCGTGGATCGTTTTCGCCCTGGCTTTCGGTCTTCTGCTCTCGGACTACATGTCGAGGCAGGTGCTCAGTGCAGTCTTCCCGATCCTGAAAGCGGACTGGGATCTCTCCGATTCGCACCTCGCCTCCCTGAGCAGCGTGGTGGCATTGATGGTCGGGCTGTTGACGTTCCCGTTGTCGCTGCTCGCGGACCGCTGGGGCCGCGTCAAGAGCTTGATCTTGATGGCGGTGTTGTGGAGTGTCGCGACGTTGCTGTGCGCAATCGCTCAGACCTACGAACAGATGTTGGGCGCCCGGTTCCTGGTCGGTGTCGGTGAAGCGGCGTACGGCAGCGTGGGTATCGCCGTGGTCCTCAGTGTGTTTGCGCCCCGCGTGCACGCAGCTCTTGCCGGTGCCTTCATGGCCGGTGGATCGTTCGGTTCGGTCATCGGTGTGGCAATCGGTGGGTTCATCGCAGTCCAGTTCAGTTGGCGGTGGTCTTTTGCCGCCATGGCAATCTTCGGTCTGATTCTGGTCGCGCTCTTCCGTGCCCTCGTCACCGAGAAGAAGCTCACCGCTTACGCCGTCGAGGCCGCGCCGGATGCCGCCGGGGAAGCGGTGAGACACGACGGTTTTCGTGCGCCGGTGTCCTCGCTGTTCACCAATCCCGCCGTGTTGTTCGCCTACATCGGTGGTGGTCTCCAGATGTTCACCGCCGCTGTACTTCTGGCGTGGTTGCCGAGCTTCTTCAATCGTTACTACGATTTGGCCCCGGACAAGGCCGGCGTCACGGCTTCCGTGTTCGTCCTCCTGGTCGGAAGCGGGATGGTGGTCTGCGGTTTCATCACAGATAGATTCAGCCGCGACGATTCGGCGCGAAAATGGACCACCGCCATTGTCTACTGCGCCATCTCGTTGGTGACGCTGAGCGTCGGGCTCCGGTTGGGCACGGGGACAGCACAACTCGTGTTGCTCGGTATCGGTGCATTCTTCTCCGCCGGTTCGTCGGGGCCGACGGCAGCGATGGTCGCGAACCTTACCCATCACTCGATTCGAGCGTCGGCCATGGGAACGCTCACCGTCGCCAACAACCTTCTCGGGCTGGCGCTCGGTCCCTTCGTTGTCGGCATCCTCGCCGATCACCTGGGTCTTCTCGGCGCTCTACAGCTTTCGCCCTTCGTCTATGTCGTCGCGGCCCTCGCGTTGGTAGCCGGCAAGCGTGCCTATCCCGCCGGGATGAGGCGGCTGGCGACGTTGCAGAATCGGCCCGAGATCCCCGGCGCCACTGAAGTAACAGACGTTCGGAGCTCATGATGAATGAATCAACTACGGTAGTAATGGTTCCCGGTCTGCGGGATCATGTCGAAGATCATTGGCAGACTCACCTCGCGCGCAGGCTCGACAACGTTCTGACGGTTCCTCCCCTCGAGACCGACAAGCTCAGCCGCGATGCGCGGGTTGCGGCATTGAACGAGGTGCTGACAAGTGTCTGCGGGCCGGTGGTCCTGGTCGGGCACAGCGCCGGAGTCATGACAGTTGCTCACTGGGCGAGGGCGCATCATCGAGAGGTTGCGGGCGCACTTCTGGTCACGCCGGCGGATCTCGAACTTCCGCTGCCCGAGTCCTATCCGTCTCTCGAAGATCTCGACCGTCACGGGTGGCTACCGATACCGCGTCAGCGTCTGCCGTTTCCGAGCACGGTCGCGGCGAGTCGGAACGATCCGCTCGCCGGGTATCGCCGAGTTGTGGGTCTGGCTGAAGGATGGGGGAGTCGGTTGCTGGATCTGGGTGAGGTCGGACATCTCAATCCGGCGTCCGGATACGGGTATTGGCCGCGGGCGGAATCGTTGGTGCGGGAACTGCTCGAGTCGGTGTCGCGCGCTGCCTCGTCTCATGCCACGGATTCCGATGCGCAGGAGGAACACAGTCATGCTTGATCTTGCTGCTCTGCTGGAAGACTCGGCCCGGCGGTACCCGGAACGGGATGCGCTGGTTCTCGGGGAAGCGAGGCTGACGTATGCGCAGTTCGACGCGTACGCGAATCGCATCGCCCATCTGCTCGTCTCGCGGGGTGTCGAGCCAGGTGACAAGGTGGCGTTGTCCTGCCCGAACGTTCTCGAGTTCCCGATCGTCTACTACGGCATTCTCAAGGCCGGCGGCGTCGTCGTTCCTCTGAACATTCTGCTCAAGGGGCGCGAAATCGCCTATCACCTGGCTGATTCGGAAGCAAAGCTGTACTTCTGTTTCGAGGGAAGTCCCGAATTGCCGATCGCTGAGTACGCCATCGCCGGGTTCGAGCAGAGCGAGACCTGTTCGGCCCTGATCGTGATCAGCGCCGAGTCGGGTGCACCGTCGTCGATCCTCGGAGTCGAGACTCTAGGCGAAGCACTGGCGTCCGTGTCCGGCACGGAAACGCCTGCAGTCGCGGTTGTTCGTGAACCGACGGACACCGCGGTCATCCTCTACACCAGCGGCACGACCGGAAAGCCCAAGGGCGCCGAACTCACTCACTGCAACATGGTCTTGAATGCACTGTCGACCAACCGGTTGTTCGAGAGCGTTCCGTCCATGCATGAGCGTTATCTCCTGACTTTGCCGTTGTTCCACTCGTTCGGCCAGACAGTGACCATGAATGCGGGAATCTGCGTCGGTGCCACCTTGGTGTTGATGCCGCGCTTCGATGCGACCGCGGCACTCGAGATCATGGAACGCGAAAAGATCTCGGTCTTCGCGGGCGTCCCGACCATGTATTGGGGACTGCTCGGCGTGCTGGACGAGGTAGTGAAATCCGGGGTGGATATCGAGACCGTTGCACAGAACATGCGGTGCGCGATCTCCGGTGGCGCAGCGCTTCCCGTGGAAATATTGACACAGTTCAGGGAACGCTTCGGTGTTCAGATCCTCGAAGGGTACGGGTTGTCCGAGACCTCTCCGCTGGCCTTGTTCAGTGACCCGGAGAGCGACCCCCGGCCCGGTTCGATCGGCGTGCCGATCTGGGGCGTCGAAGCGCGGCTTGTCGACGACTCTTGGCACACGATTGCCGGCCCCGACGAAGTGGGAGAGTTGGCCATTCGCGGGCACAACGTCATGAAGGGCTATTTCAACCGACCAGAGGCGACGGCGGAAGTCATGCGCGACGGATGGTTTCGCACCGGGGATTTGGCACGGGTCGATACCGACGGAAATTACTACATCGTCGATCGCGCGAAGGACATGATCGTGCGGGGCGGATTCAACGTCTACCCACGCGAAATCGAAGAGGTTCTGCTCACTCACCCAGCCGTCTCACTCGTCGCCGTCGTCGGGGTGCCGGACTCGAGCCTCGGCGAAGAAGTTGTCGCGTTCGTGATCCGAGAGCCGAGTGAGGAGATCTCCGAATCGGATCTCGTGGAATGGACGCGGGAACAGATGGCCGCCTACAAATATCCGCGTCGCATCGAGTTCGTGCCGTCGCTGCCGATGACGGCAACCGGAAAGATTCTCAAACGTGAACTGAATCAAGCATTTTCGATGGTCTGAGGAGATCGATGACTGACGTTCGAGCAAGTGAAGCTTTTCCCGTGACCCAGGCCATGAAGGATTCGGGTGGCTGGAATCCGTTGTGGGACGGACTTTCGGAGCTGGATCCCGAGTGGACCGAGCTGTACATGAAGACAGCGATGCAGCCCTGGAACAGCGGGGTGCTGTCACCTCAGGTGATCCAGTTGCTGTGCATAGCCGTCGATGCGGCGAGCACACACATGTACGCACCCGGCGTACGACGCCATATTCGCGCCGCGCTCGACATGGGAGTGACCTCGAAGGAGATTCTCGAGGTGCTGAAACTGACCACCGTCGTCGGGATTCATTCCTGCAATGTCGGCGTTCCGATCCTGATGGAGGAAATCGCGAACCGGTGAGGGCGGTCAGTCCCGCTCGCGGTTCTCCCGTTCCTCCCGCTGACGCTGGAGGAACGGGCTCGGGTTCTGTCCGCCGATCGGACCGTGGCCGAGGACTCCGTGCTCGTAGGCCGACTCCGCGTGCAGGGCAACGTCGATTCCGCGGGCCTCGTCTTCACGCGAAATGCGGAAGCCGAAGGTCTTGTCGATGAGCTTTCCGAGACCGTAGGTCACACCGAAGGCATAGAGCGCGACCACGACGACGCCGACGAACTGCTTGCCCAACTGCGCGAATCCACCGCCGAAGAACAAACCTTCCGGACCGCCCGTCATCACGGCCGTCGCGAGGAGTCCGATCAGCAACGAGCCGACGATTCCACCGACGAGGTGCACGCCGACGACGTCGAGGGAGTCGTCGTAGCCGAGCTTGTGCTTCCATCCCACGGCGTACGAGCAGACGATGCCGGCGATCAGACCGATGACGAGCGCACCGAACATGTTCACCGTTCCGCACGACGGGGTGATCGCGACCAGACCGGCGACGACGCCCGAAGCTGCGCCGAACGTCGTGGGGTGTCCGTCACGATTCTGCTCGACGAACAGCCAGCCGAGTAGTCCGGTGCAACCGGCGACGAGTGTGTTGAGGAAGATCTGCGAGGCCATACCGTCGGCCGCAAGGGCCGAGCCGGCGTTGAATCCGAACCAACCGAACCAGAGCAGGCCTACGCCGAGCAGGACGAACGGCAGATTGTGCGGACGCATCGACTCGGCCTTGAAACCCATCCGCTGGCCGAGGACCAGTGCCAATGCCAGACCCGACGCTCCGGACACGATTTCGACCACGAGGCCACCGGCGTAGTCGAGTGCGCCCATCTGGGCGAGCCATCCCTGCGGATTCCACACCCAGTGAGCAACGGGGACATAGACGAGCAAGGACCAGATGGGGACGAAGATCATCCAGGCGGAGAACTTCGCGCGGTCGGCGATCGCACCACTGATGAGCGCTGCAGTAAGGATTGCGAACGTCAGTTGGAAGGTTGCGAACAACACTTCCGGGACATTCCCGTGCACCGTCGACGGGTCGATGCCCGCCATGCCGATGTGCTCGAGTCCGCCGATGATGCCACCGTGATCGTCGCCGAACACGAGGCTGTAGCCCACGAACAACCACGCAACCGTGACGAGTGCGATCGAGACGAAACTCATCATGATCATGTTGAGTACGCCCGTCGAGCGGACCATGCCGCCGTAGAACAGTGCGAGTCCTGGCGTCATCAGAAGTACGAGTGCAGTACTGACGAGCAACCAGGCAGTTGCTCCGGCATCGATGGTGGCGGGCACAGTTTTCTCCTCACGCACGCGGACCAGCCCGCGTGCACGGAACCCACGATGGGTGCGTGCGGTTTCCTCCGCACTGCGATTGTGTTGCGAACATGTTTCGGGAGAAGTCGGCGTTGCACCCGCACCGGACCACCTGTCGTGGGTCGCCGGTAGTCTTTGCGCGTGGCCCTGTACCGGAAGTATCGACCCGCGTCCTTCGCCGAGGTGGTGGGGCAGGAGCATGTCACCGCACCGCTCAGCACGGCCCTCGACACCGGACGCATCAACCATGCCTACCTGTTTTCCGGCCCGCGCGGCTGCGGAAAGACGTCGTCGGCGCGAATCCTGGCGCGTTCGCTGAACTGTGAGCAGGGACCGACGTCGACGCCGTGCGACGTGTGCGACTCGTGCGTTTCGCTGGGCCCGGGCGGCACAGGCAACCTGGATGTGACGGAACTCGACGCCGCAAGTCACGGTGGCGTCGACGACACCCGAGAACTCCGAGACAAGGCGTTCCACGCACCCGCTGCTTCTCGCTACCGCGTCTTCATCATCGACGAGGCACACATGGTGACGGCGGCGGGTTTCAATGCGCTGCTCAAGATCGTCGAAGAGCCGCCGGAACACCTCATCTTCATCTTTGCGACGACGGAACCGGAAAAGGTTCTCCCGACCATCCGTTCGCGTACACACCATTACCCGTTCCGCCTGTTGGCGCCGTCGACCATGCGCGGACTCCTGGAAAAGATCTGCGCCCAGGAGGGCGTACCGGTCGAGCCTGCGGTGTATCCACTGGTCATCAAGGCCGGCGGCGGTTCCCCTCGTGACTCGTTGAGTGTCCTCGATCAGCTGCTCGCGGGCGCAGGAGAAGAAGGTGTCACGTATCCGCGCGCGCTCTCTCTTCTCGGAGTCACCGACGTCGCGCTCATCGACGAAGCAGTAGACGCCCTGTCTGCCAGTGACGGGGCCGCGTTGTTCGGCACTGTCGATCGCGTGATGGACGCCGGTCACGATCCACGCCGATTCGCGCTCGATCTTCTCGAGCGCCTGCGTGATCTCATCTTGATGCAGGCTGTTTCCGACGCCAGCGAACGAGGATTGGTCGACGCTCCGGAAGCGGAGCTGGTCACGATGCGTGAGCAGATTCAACGAGTCGGCCCGGCCACGCTCACCCGCTTCGCCGAGACTGTCCATGCCGGACTCAGCGAAATGCGTGGTGCGACGGCGCCGCGGCTGCTGCTCGAAGTGATGTGCGCGCGAATGCTGCTGCCGTCGGCCTCCGACACCGAGTCAGCTGTATTGCAGCGGCTGGAGCGCCTGGAACAAGGTATTCCGGCTGCCGGAGTCGCGGCTGCCCCTCGCGCGGCAGCAACGCCGGCACCCACCGTGCCGCCGCTCGAACCGGAGATTGCTTCCAAGTTCCAACGGCCCTCTCAACGCAAGGCCGAGCCTGAGGTGCGGCCGGAACCAGCCGCGCCTGCTCCAGCTGCGGCGCCGCCGGTTGTGGAGGCTCCTGTCGTCGAACCTCCGGTAGCGGCAGTTCCCGTCGTCGAGACTCCCACTGTCGAGATCGTGGAACCGCCGGTTGCCGAAGCTCCGGTGGTTGAAGCTCCGGTTGCCGAAGCTCCAATAGTTGAAGCTCCTGTGGTTGAACCACCGGTTACTGCTTCTGTCGAGGCGGAAGAGCTGATCGGGCTTGCCGAGCCGGAACCCGACTACGAGCCCGAGCCCGAGTTCGACGAGCCGGCGGTTGCCGAAGCGGCGCCGGTCTCGGCAGGCCCCACAGTCGAGACTCTCCGTGAATCGTGGAACACCTTGCGCAACAAGGTCGGTGAACGAAACAAGGTTCTTCCGGCCATGCTGTCCGCTGCGACGGTTCACGACGTGCGTGGACATGTCGTTGTCATCGCTCACGGCTCACCGGTTCTGGGTGCTCGTGTGACGCAACCGCACAACGCGGCGGTCATTTGCGAGGTCCTTGCCGAAATGTTCGGTGGCACTTGGCAGGTCGAGTATCAAGAAGGTGCGCCTACAGCGCCGACAGTATCGAGCGCAACCAAGGCGACGGAAGCTCCGAGCCGCCCTGCCGCTGCGCCCCGCTTCTCGCGGCCCAGTCAGGAGCGCGCAGCGCAGCAGCCCAAGGCCCCGCAGCCCCAGCGCGGAGATTCGGACGACATTCCGCCGCCCGAGGCCCCCGACTATCCGGAAGACCCTGGACCGGCCCCTGCTCCTGAGGTCGACTACGAGGCAACTCCTCCGCCTGCAACGCCGGAGGACGAGGACGAGATGTTTGCGGAGGCGGCTGAGCCCGCTGATCCGACTGCCAGACGTGATCCCGAGGATGTTGCAAAGGAACTCCTCAAGGACGTACTCGGAGCTCGCCGCCTCGAAAGCTGAGTTGCCGAGTCGGTCCGTGTGCGTGAAACAGCTGTCGGAATCCAGCTGCACCACTGTGTGATCGAATTGTTATAAGTGCCGTTCTCTTTGTGTGCGCGCGTCTCGAAAGCGCGCCGGCTCGGCCTCGCAAAGCTGAATTGTATGTGGCTGGTTTGCTGGCACATTCGTTCGCTCAGTTCCGGTGTAACGAAACGTCGATTCGGACGATGGTCGCCGAAGAATATCTGGAATTTCTCGTTGTCTGATGGGCATTCGAGTGCTGCTGTTAAATTTCGGTGTGTCACGAATGTTCAGATTGATAGTTGTCGGATGTTTGATTTGCGGGGATCGACCAATTTGGGACATTCGGCGAATTGGCCACATATTCGGCATTGCGGCATTTCGGTGCATATTCAACTGAATATTTGCCGATCGCGAGAAAATGGCGGCCGTGAAACCGGGATCCGGTACGGATGTTCAAGCAGGAGCATGACCGGTTACGAAGCAAATAGGTAACTCCGAGTTACAGCTAACTCTCGATTGCTGTCAAATTGCTGAAACACGTTCATTGCGCCGAACAACCTTTGTTATTTGTTTATGCCTTGAGGTGAATCTGCGTTTTACACACCGATGAGGGCGTGGTTAGTCTTCGGTCGATTGAGTCTCCCGTGGATGCGCGCGAAAATAGGAAGTGTAAGATGACTGAAGATTCAACTAATCCTGCGATTGCGATAGTCGGGATGAGCATGTGGTCCCCCGGTGCACATGATCTGCAAGGATTTTGGGAGAACGTCCTCGCGCGTCGGATGCAATTCCGAAAGTTTCCGGAGTCACGGATGTCCCTCGACGACTACTGGAGCGCGAGCCCTGACGACGTCGACAAGACATACGCCGATCGCGGCGCGTTCATGGATGGTTTCGAATTCGACTGGGTCGGTCGCCGGATACCGGAGCGGACCTTCAAGTCGACAGATCTCACACACTGGTTGGCTCTGGAAACAGCACTCGGGGCTTTGACGGACGCGGGCTACAGCCGAGGATCGGTACCCACTGGACGCAGCGCCGCAATCGTCGGCAACTCCCTCACCGGTGAAGAATCCCGGATGTGGTCGATGCGTTTGCGTTGGCCTTACGTCAAGCGCGCACTCGCTGTGGCAGCCGAAGCGCGCCAGTTGGACAGTTCCGTCGCCGATGCTCTCGCCGAGACGATGGAAGAGGTCTACAAGGGCCCATTGGTGGAGCCGAGTGAAGACACTCTCGCCGGCATGTTGTCGAATACGATTGCCGGCCGGATCTGCAATTATCTCGACTTCAACGGCGGCGGGTACGTCGTGGACGGTGCGTGCGCGTCCGGAATGCTCGCGGTGGCGACTGCAGCCGAAAAGCTGGCGTCCGGCGCGGCCGACTTCGTCTTGGCAGGGGGAGTCGACGTCAGCTTGGATCCTTTGGAACTGGTGGGATTCGCCCGTTTGGGTGCACTGACCCGTGGCGACATGAACGTGTACGACGCAAGCCGAAGCGGATTCATCCCGGGTGAAGGTTGCGGATTCGTGGCCTTGAAACGACTCGAGGACGCCAGGGCGGACGGCGACTACGTGTACGCGACGATTCGCGGCTGGGGCATCTCCACCGATGGCAAGGGTGGAATCACCAAGCCCCGCGCCGAAACTCAGGCCGAGATGATCCGTCGCGCATACTCGCGAGCGGGATTCGCGGCCAGCGAGGTTGCCTTCGTCGAAGGACACGGAACTGGTACTCCCGTCGGAGACCCCGTCGAACTGGCCGGCGTCCAGCAGGCCGCTCAGACGGACGGGCCCGTCGAGGCTCGTAGCATCGGCATGACGTCACTGAAGTCGTTGATCGGGCACACGAAGGCGGCGTCGGGCATCCTTGCGCTGATCAAGGCGACCATGGCCGTCAATCAACGAATCCTTCCGCCGCTCGCCGGTTGCACCGACCCGAACCCGGCGTTCGGAACCGAAGCGCCGGCACTCTTTCCGCTCGTCAACGGTGAGATCAGAGATCCGTCCGAGAAGATGCGTGCCGGTGCGCAAGCCATGGGTTTCGGCGGTATCAACTGCCACGTCGCGATCGAATCGGCTGATGCACCATCCAGCAAGCTGACACCCTCGCAAGACGTCCGCACGATGATGGCGTCGTATCAGGACACCGAGGTTTTCGTACTTTCTGCAGATTCCGCGGTGGACTTGGCGACCCGAGCGCGGGATGTTGCAGATCTGGCGGTTCCGTTGAGTGTTGCCGAGCTGCTGGACTTTTCGGCGAAACTCTCTCGAGTGATCTCGCCGACCGCGCCCTTCCGTGCCGCAGTGGTGGCCGGACGTCCCGCGCAGTTGGCCGAACGCATGCGTCAGCTTGCCGTGATCTGCGAGAACTCCGCTCCTGCATCCGGTCAGGTGAAGGTCGTGAGCAACGAGATCTCGATCTCGAACGCCGTCCACCACGACATCGGATTCCTGTTCCCGGGACAGGGATCCCAACAACTAGAGATGGCGCGCGTGCTGATCGAGCGCTTCGAGTGGGCACGCGAACTGGCGACCGAGGCGGACGGCTGGTTGGAGGGAGTTGGAGCGGAGGCGATCACGCCTCGAATTCTGCGGAACCCGGTCAAGAGCGCTGACGCTGCGGAATTGGCGAAGTGGAAGCGGGATCTCGCCCAGACGCAGTTCACCCAGCCTGCCGTCGCTTTGGCTTCGCTGCTCTGGTTCGAGTACCTCCGCCGATTGGGTGTCACACCCAGTGCTGTCGCCGGCCACAGTCTCGGCGAGTTGACCGCGCTCTACGCGGCAGGAGCTTACGACCAGAAGACGCTGATCACCTTGGCTGCGGCGAAGGGTGCGGCCATGGCTGTCAGTGGTGGTGGAAACGGCGCGATGGCGAGCCTGACCTGCGACCGATCGACGGCTGAGGCGATCATCGCGGAAACAAAGGGTTACGCGACCGTCGCGAATCTGAATACGCCTACACAGACCGTGGTTTCGGGCACCAAAGACGCGGTCGACGATGTGGTTGCCATCGCGAAGACGCGCGGAGTGTCGGCTCAGGCGCTTGCCGTGTCGAATGCTTTCCACTCCGAGATGATGAACGAGGCCGAGCGGGAGCTGAAGTCCACTGCGCCCGTTGACGAGCAAGTCGATTCGCTGACTTGCCCCGTGTATTCCTGCGTCGAAGGGAAACGCGTACAGACGCCACTGGCACTTCGCGAATTGGTCACCAAACAGGTTGTCTCACCGGTCGACTGGGTCAAGACGGTAAGTGGAATCTCGCAGGACGTGGACCTGCTCGTCGAGGTCGGTCCCGGCCGTGTGCTGACCGGGCTCACCAAGGCGATCAATGGGACCGACGGCGTGCGCTGCTTCCCCGTTGCGTCCAAGTCCGGACGCGACGAGGACTTCAATGTCGCACTGGCCGCGATGTACGTACACGGCGCTCAGGTCCGATGGAACGAACTTTTCGACGGCCGGTTCGTGCGCGAATTCGTTCCTGCCGATCAGAAGGTGTTCATCGAGAACCTGGCCGAGGCGAAGCTGACGGTTACCTCTGCTCCCGAACCGCTCGCACTTGGTACGTCCGGCGGGGATCCGGCTGCGGCGCTGGCCGATTACCTGAGCCGACGCGGGACCTTCCTCGTCGACGTGATTCGTGCTGATGTAGGCAGTGGAGCGTCTTCTCCATCTGCTCCGACTTCGCGGGCAGTCACCAACGGCCACGAATCCGTGGCAGCGAAAGCTCCTTCGCCGGTTTCGGCTCCGGTAGTCGAAGAGCCGGCTGACGCGGGCGCTGGGTCCGTGGAAAGTGAGCTGATCAGGATCCTCGCCGATACGACGGGATTCCCCGCCGAGTCGATCACGACGGATCTGCGTCTGCTCGATGATCTGAATCTCGACTCGATCAGTGCGGCAGAGGCTATTTCGAAGGTTGCGCATCAGTTCGAGGTTGTCGACCTCGACCCTGCCGAGTTGGCCAATGCCACGATCGGAGAAGCAGCATCGCTGATCCTTGCGGCATCACCGAATCTCGGTTCTGCCGTTCCAGCAGCGAGTTCGGTGCAGTCGGACGTGTCGCGAATACTGCTCGAGGTAATCGCGGAGGACACCGGATTTCCGGTGGAGTCTCTCGATGTGGATCTCCACCTGCTCGACGACCTGAACATGGACTCGATCAAGGCTGCCGATGCGATAGCAACTGTGGCAACGCGATTGGGTGTTCAGGGTGATCTGGATCCGGCCGAACTCGTCAACGTCAGCCTGGGTGAACTGATCGAAGTGCTCGATCGATCCGCGAAAGAGAAGTCGGGGCAGCAGCAGCCGGTTGCGCGGGCGCTGCCGGTGAAGGCAAAGGGTCTATCAGCCGACAGCTTCACCTGGGTTCGCGATTACACCCTGGAAAAGGTTCGGAGCGAGACAGCGTTGCACGGAGTCCGAGACCTCACGGACACGACGTTTGTCGTCATCGGTGACGACGCCGGTTTGGTCGGAAGGTTGGAATCCGAACTGCGAGGGCGTGGTGCTCAGGTCGACATTCGCACATTCTCCGACGGCGCTCCTGCGAATGCACAGCACGTGGTTGCCGTAATGCCGCGTGTGACCGATGATTCCGTCACCGAAATCGGCTTGCGCCGTGGGATCGAACACATGCACAAGATGGTTCCGGCGCAGCAAAGTGGAGGCGCACGAACCACATTGGCAGTGATTCAGTTCACCGATGTCGAGTTGGGCAATCCGGCGCCGGTACCGAGTGCGGCGGCTTTTGCCGCTTCGGTGCATCACGAGCGCCCCGAACTGGATGTCCGCGTCATAGGATTCGACGGCTCGACTGCGGACGCGGTGGTGGCAACCACCGTCGTCTTCGAGTTGGATTCGGTTGCACCCTATGTGTTCGCGACTTACGACACCGAGATGGGACGCACGGCACTGCAACCGCGGGTTCTCACCTCGAGCGACTACACCGTCCGCGAGAGCGGGTTGGGGAGTTCGGATGTAGTGGTCGTGACCGGTGGCGCGAAAGGCATCATGGCGCAATGCGCTCTGGCTCTCGGCCGAAAGACAGGCGCCGAACTAGTGCTGATCGGAAGCTCTCAGCGACAAGCGGGTGACGAAATCGCTTCCACTCTTGCGGACTTCACGTCTGCTGGTTTGAGCGCTCACTACTATCGCTGCAACGTCACGGATGCTGCGGCGGTGGCCGGCGTCGTCGCCCAGATCGAGGTCGAGGTTGGGCCGATCACCGGGTTTGTCCACGGTGCGGGGGCGAATGTTCCGCGGCGGTTCGAGAGAGTCGACAGCGCTGCGGCTTTCAAGGAGGTTGCACCTAAGGTCCTGGGCGCAGCCAACTTCGTCGAAGCGCTCGCTGATCGCGACTTGAAGCTGTTCGTGGGCTTCTCCTCCATCATCGGATTCACAGGTATGCCCGGAAACAGCTGGTATGCATACGGAAACGAGCTTCTCGACGAAATGGTGATGCGGTATGCCGCCGGGCACCCGAAGACTCGGACGTTCTCGCTCGCGTACAGCGTGTGGGGAGAGACCGGAATGGGCGCCCGCATGGGCAGTGTCAACCACCTCGCGAAGATGGGTGTCATGCCGATTTCCACGGCTGCGGGAGTGGATCATTTCCTTCGCCTGGTCGACAGCGGACCCGAGACAAGTCGTATCGTCGTGACCAGTCGACTCGGCGGTCTCGACACCTGGGCACCGGCAGCACCGGCTCTGCCGGCGGTGTCGCGCTACATCGACCAAGTGGTGACCATCGAGCCGCAGGTAGAACTGGTTACCCGGACGACGTTGTCCACCTCAGCAGATCCTTTTGTCCTAGATCATGTCTGGAAAGGATCGGCGCTGCTTCCGACGGTGTTCGGACTCGAGGCGATGTCGCAGGCGGCGGCTTATGTCACCGGACGCGTGACTCTGGGCCGCGTCCGCATCGACGACATCAAGCTGGATCGACCGATCGTCGTCGACACGGTCGAGGGCACCAGAGTCGAGATCAAGGCAAGCGTCGTGGAGCAGGATCGTGATGCTGCAGGAACGCGGGTGCATGTCACGATCGGCACCGAACGGACCGGGTACGGACGGCCCCATTTCTCGGCCGACTTCATCTTCGGGCTGGACGAAACACTGCCGGAGTTCGAGAAGGAGTTGCCGCGACCGGTGCTCGACATCGATCCGTTGGACGATCTCTACTCGTGGTTGCTGTTCCAGGAGGGCGATTTCCGCCGACTCGAAGAGATCTCGAGCCTCGATTCCGAGCACATTCTCTTCAGCGCTATTTCGCGAGCCGACCGTAAGCAGCACCTCCTCGGTGATCCCTACTTCCTCGATTCCCTGCTCCAATCGGGTCAGATCATGGTTCCGCGGGAGATCTGCCTTCCGGTCAACATTGCGCGAATCGACATGTACGACGGACGATTCGAGGCTCGTTCGTTCACCGCGTACGCCTACGACAAGGTGCAGACAGAGACCCACATGCAAGCCGACGTGGCGGTGGTGAAGGACGGACGAGTGGTGATGCAGCTCGAGGGATATCGCTCCCAGATTCTCTCCCACGACGAAAGCCGTCCTACGGCTGAGGAAATCGCGGATCCGACTGCGCGCGACGCACAGATCATTCTCGACAAGCTCGCGCAACACAGCCGGGCGTTGGGAGTGAAGAGCCCGCGGGTTGTGGTCGCGCATACCCCGGGGATTCACGAGTTGACCAAGTCGGAACGCCACGAGCAGGAGAAACCGATCGCCGAGGCGGCCGTGAACATTCATCTCGATGAGGATGTGGTGATCAAATGAGTAATGCCTTTGCCATCGAATGGCAGGAAACCGGAAAGCCCGTCGTCGTCGGTGATATTCCGCCCTCTGTGGATGTCTCGCTCTCGCACGACGGCAGCAAGTCACTCGGTTCGGCCGGCGACTGGCCTCAGGGGTGTGACATCGAACCGATTCGCCCCCGAACCGCCGTGCAGTGGAAGGCGCTTCTGGGTTCGGCGCGGATTCCGCTGCTGGACGAGTTGATCGCAGGCGGCGAATCACTCGATCGTGCGGGAACCAGGCTGTGGGCGGCGGCCGAGGCGATCCGAAAGGCCACGGGGCAGATGTCGGTTTCTCTGGCGATGGGCGCCAGGGAGGACGACGCAGTGACCTTCCGCGGCGGCGCAGAGGGAAGCGTGGTGGTTCTGACTTTTCCAGCTCTGTTGACGGACAACGAGGAGCGGATTCTCGCGTTTGTGACTCATGAGGAGGATGCGGAGGAACCGGCGCAGGACCCGGCACCGCAGTTCGACTCCGGACCGTTGTCGGCGAAGTCTCTCGCGCAGTTCGATCCGATGGCCTACGGCTCCGACGTGCATGTGGTGGCCCGGAGCGGCTATCCGGCGGTGTCGATCCGGTTCCCCGTCGGGTTCCGGGACGCGTGCAACGTCGGTGGATCAGTGGGGTTCGCGAGCTTCGCGCTGTGGTTGGGCGCTTTGCGAGAGAGGGGAACCGGACCGATCTCGAAGCAGATCGTGGAGGACATGGCGACGGGTCGTTGGGGCATGGTGACCAACAACTCCGAGGTGTTCATCGATGCGAACCTGTACACCGACGACATTGTCGAGGGGACGATCTGGATCACCGAGCTCACCGGTCCGGATCGGGCAACCACCAATCTGCATGTCGAATGGTGCCGGGTCGACGGCGAGACGCGCACTCACATCGGGTGGAGTGCGATGCAGACGACGTGGGTGGAAATCCTCTCCCACGGTGTGGTGGCGGCACGGCCGATGCCGCAGTACTTCCACGATTTCATCGAGCCGATGACGATTCCGACGGGGACGAAGAACATCGCTGTTCCCACCGAACCGAAGAACGTCGATCGTGGTTCCGTGATCCGCTCGGCTCCGATGGTGCCGCGCAATCCGTACCTGCTCGAATCCGAGGTGTTCTCGACGACGTTGCAGGACGGAAACGTCGTGGGCAACATCTACTTCGGCAACTATTACATCTGGCAGTCGAGGGTTCGGGACAAGTTCCTGGTCCGTTCTCAGCGTGAGGCCATGGCGGCCAGAGGCGCTCTCGGGGAACTTCGTTGTGTGCACACCAGGGTTGAGCATCTGCGCGAGGTCATGCCGTTCGACGACGTCCTGGTCACGATGTCCTTGTCTGCCCTCTACGAGAGGGGGATCGACCTCGAGTTCGAGTACTTCAAGGTCAACGAGGACGGATCACGGGAGAAGCTCGCGATCGCTCGGCACAGAACTGTCTGGACGATGCCGGGCGCTCCGGGAGAACTGGAAATCTCTCCGCCGTCGAAACTTCCACAGTCGCTGATCGATTCGGTGCTGGAGGCGATCGACGGAAAGTAGACGGGGGATTTTCCGAGATCGAAGTGGAGAGACGGGTTGCGTTTTCCTTGTGGGAGAACGCAACCCGTTTCGATGGGGAGGGGAATGTATGGGTATCGGGGTTTCCAGAAGATCGGTTCTGAAAGGGTCGGTAGTCGGCACAGCGGCTGTTGCTTTGGGTGCAAAGGCAGGTGCTGCTCCGGCGGGGAGTGTGGATATCGAGTCTCCGTTGATTTTTCATTCGCCGGAGTTCGAGCCGTTCTGTGACGAACTACATTCGTTGTCAACGCTTTCCGGAAACGAGATCACACTGACAGCGCAAGTGGGGCAACATGCCTTTCATCGGGATTTTCCCCCGTCCCCAGCACTGTCGTACCGCAGCGGAGAGATCGGTGGCGGTTATCTGGGCCCTACCGTCGAGGCGCATTCCGGCGAGCCGATCATGTTGACGTTCGAGAACGATCTGACCGGACATCCGTTGGCAGCGGACATGGATATGACGCTGCACGGAATGCAGGCCGACTTTCGTGCGCACCCGCCGACGTCGTTGCACTTGCACGGGGGAGTCACTTCACCTGAGAGCGACGGCCATCCGGAGCTGCTGGTGATGCCGGGACAGGCTGCGATGCATCACTTTTTGCACGGTCAGGAAGCCGCCCACCTCTGGTATCACGATCATGCGATGGGCATCACCCGGCTCAACGTCTACGCCGGTCTGATCGGCAACTATCTGATCAGGGATGAATTCGACACCGGCGAACTGGGAAATCAGTTGGGGTTGCCGGCCGAGGAATTCGAGATCCCGTTGATCCTGCAGGAGAAGATCTTCACGCCGACAGGCGCCCAGAACGGCCGATCCACCATCTTGATCCCGGAAGGATCGTGGGAAGGCGGCGCGGTGGGCGACGTCGGCTTGGTCAACGGCAAGGTGTGGCCGGAACTGTCCGTGGCTCGGGGCCTTTACCGCTTCCGCATCGTCAATGCGTCGTCGGCAAGTGTGTGGAATCTTCACTTCTCGAACATGATGACGTTCTGGGTCATCGGCAACGACGCCGGAATGCTCGACGCGCCCGTCGCGGTCAATGCCTTCCGCTGCGCACCGGGGGAGCGGTACGACCTCCTCGTCGATTTCACCGGACTGTCGGAGGGTTCGACGGTGGAGCTTCGCAACGACGAGGCGCCCCCGCTGCCCGCCGCTGTCATCGGTGAAGTGACGATGCCGCTGTTCTGCCGGTTCCGCGGTGACGCCAGGCGCGGATTCACCGGTGGTGTTCCGTCGCAACTGCGCGGTGGGCGCCGACAACGTGACGTTCTCGCCCCGTTGGAGCAGCCGACGGTAATTCGCACGGTGACGGTGAGCCAGCAACTGGAACTGCGGAATCCACCGGCTCAGATGACGTTGAACAACCTGACGTTCAGCACCACGGACGTCGAGAGGCCGCGGCAAGGCACCGTCGAGCAGTGGAACATCGTCAACACCACGCCGGACCCGCATCCGATACACCTGCACCTGGTGAATTTCCGGATTCTCGGCAGGACACCGATGCGGACGCTGGAGTACTTGATCCGCCATCCGCAGCCGGTGATCGGCAACAAGTGGACTCCGTCGCCCGAAGGGTTCGAGGCGGGGCCGATGATCGCGCCGGCGCCGTGGGAAGCGGGAATGAAGGACACCGTCAGGGTGGACGGCGGCACCGTCACCCGGATCATCGTGCGATTCCCCACCGCGGATGAGCTGGGTTTCGATCCCGACGCGATGTTCGATCGTCTTCCGAGCGGTGGGATGACGGGCAGTGGGATGACGGGCGGTGGGATGACGGGCGGTGGGATGACGGGCGGTGGGATGACGGGCGGCGGGCGCCACGATATGGCTGATTCTGGTCGACTCCAGGGATACGTGTGGCATTGCCATCTACTCGATCACGAAGATCACGACATGATGTTGCCGTATCGCATCGTGCCGTGAGTGCTTCCGGGGGCGCACCCGAAATGAACCGAAGCGGGCAGGCGTTCGCGCACCTGATCACCTCGGTCACCTAGCAGGATCGCTTCGGTCCTTCCCATGAATTTGGAACACGTTCTACAGTGAAAGGGCTGAGGTCTGTACCTCGGCCATGCGCCACCACCGAAGGTGGCGCGGACGATCTGCAGACCGGTTCGACGAATTACACGGAAGGAACACCTCACAGTGACCACAGAGGCATTCATTTATGAAGCCATCCGTACCCCGCGAGGCCGCGGCAAGAAGACCGGGTCGTTGCACTCGGTCAAGCCGATCTCGCTGGTCACGGGTCTGATCCAGGAACTGCGCGTGCGCTTTCCCGACCTCGACGAGGACCGGATCTCCGACCTCATCCTGGGCGTCGTCACCCCCGTTGGCGATCAGGGAATGGACATCGCCCGCGTTGCAGTCAACGATGCGGGACTGCCCGACACCGTCGGCGGCGTTCAGCTCAACCGTTTTTGCGCTTCCGGCCTCGAGGCCGTGAACATGGCTGCTCAGAAGGTTCGGTCCGGCTGGGACGAACTGGTGATCGCCGGTGGCGTCGAGTCGATGTCCCGCGTTCCGATGGGATCCGACGGTGGACCGTGGGCACTCGACCCCGCCACCAACTACGACAACTACTTCGTGCCGCAGGGCGTCGGCGCAGACCTCATCGCCACCATCGAGGGCTTCTCGCGTGACGACGTCGACGCATACGCCGTGCGCTCGCAGGACCTCGCCGCCAAGGCGTGGACCGGCGGATACTTCGCCAAGTCGGTAGTGCCGGTCAAGGACATCAACGGCATCACCATCCTCGACAACGACGAGCACATGCGTCCGGGCACCACGGCAGAGAACCTCGCCGGCTTGGCTCCCGCGTTCGGTGTGATCGGTGAAATCGGCGGATTCGACGCCGTGTCGCTGCAGAAGTACCACTGGGTCGAGAAGATCAACCACGTTCACCACGGCGGCAACAGCTCGGGGATCGTCGACGGCGCGGCCCTCGTGCTCGTCGGTAGCGAGCAGGCCGGCAAGGACATGGGTCTGACGCCGCGCGCTCGCGTCGTCGCCACCGCCACCAGCGGCGCCGACTCCACCATCATGCTCACCGGCCCGACGCCGGCGTCGAAGAAGGTTCTGGCAGCTGCCGGCCTGACGGTCGACGACATCGACCTCTTCGAGATCAACGAGGCATTCGCTTCCGTCGTCCTGAAGTTCCAGAAGGACCTGAACATCCCGGACGAGAAGCTCAACGTCAACGGTGGCGCGATCGCCATGGGTCACCCACTCGGTGCAACCGGCGCGATGATCACCGGAACGATGGTCGACGAGCTCGAGCGTCGTGGCGGCAAGCGCGCCCTCATCACCCTGTGCATCGGCGGCGGTATGGGCGTTGCCACCATCATCGAGCGCGTCTGACGCGGCGTCCGTCCTTCCAACGAGGCTTACCAGGAGTCAAGCAAAGTGACTGATCAGAACATCATCAACTGGGACCAGGACGCCGACGGCATCGTCGTGCTCACCATCAACGATCCCAACCAGGGCGCAAACACCATGAACGACGCGTACATCGCGTCGATGAAGGCCACCGTCGACCGTCTGGTCGCCGAGAAGGACTCCATCACCGGTGCCGTCATCACTTCCGGCAAGAAGACCTTCTTCGCCGGTGGCGACCTCAAGAACATGATCAAGGTCGGCCCCGAGCAGGCCGAGGAGATCTACAACCACAGCGTCGAGATCAAGGCAGACCTGCGTCGCCTCGAAACTCTCGGCAAGCCGGTCGTCGCCGCCATCAACGGCGCGGCACTCGGCGGCGGCCTCGAGATCGCTCTCGCGACCCACCACCGCATCGCGGCAGACGTCAAGGGAGTCAAGATCGGCCTGCCCGAGGTCACCCTCGGCCTGCTGCCCGGCGGCGGCGGCGTCGTGCGTACCGTGCGGATGCTCGGCCTGCAGAACGCGCTCATGGGCGTCCTGCTCCAGGGGCAGCAGCGTGGACCCGTTCAGGCCAAGGAAGTCGGCCTCATCGACGAGGTCGTCGGCTCGGTAGAGGAGCTGGTTCCGGCTGCGAAGGCATGGATCAAGGCCAACCCCGAAGGCGGCGTTCAGCCGTGGGATGTCAAGGGCTACAAGATCCCTGGCGGAACTCCGTCCACTCCGGCATTCGCTGCCAACCTTCCGGCGTTCCCCGCGAACCTGCGTAAGCAGCTCAAGGGCGCTCCGATGCCGGCTCCGCGCGCCATCATGGCCGCAGCCGTCGAGGGTTCGCAGGTCGACATCGACAACGCGCTGCTCATCGAGGCTCGCTACTTCACCTCGCTGGTGACCGGCCGCGTCGCGAAGAACATGATCCAGGCGTTCTTCTTCGACCTGCAGTCGATCAACGGCGGCGGTTCACGTCCGGCAGGCATCGAGAAGTCCACCATCAAGAAGGTCGGTGTCCTCGGCGCGGGCATGATGGGCGCGGGCATCGCGTACGTCTCCGCCAAGGCAGGCTTCGACGTCGTGCTCAAGGACGTCACCATCGAGGCTGCGAACAAGGGCAAGGCGTACTCCGAAGGCATTGAGGCCAAGGCGCTCTCGCGCGGCAAGACCACGCAGGAGAAGTCCGACGCACTCCTCGCCAAGATCACCCCGACGGCTGACCCGGCAGATTTCGCCGGCGTCGACTTCGTCATCGAAGCAGTTTTCGAGAGCCAGGAACTCAAGCACAAGGTGTTCCAGGAGATCGAGGACATCGTCGATCCCAAGGCACTGCTGGGCTCGAACACCTCGACGCTGCCCATCACGGGTCTCGCCACCGGCGTGAAGCGTCAGGAAGACTTCATCGGCATCCACTTCTTCTCGCCCGTCGACAAGATGCCGCTGGTGGAGATCATCCGCGGTGAGAAGACCTCCGACGAGACTCTGGCTCGCGTGTTCGACTACGTCCAGGCGATCCGCAAGACGCCGATCGTGGTCAACGACTCGCGTGGCTTCTTCACCTCGCGTGTCATCGGCACCTTCATCAACGAGGCCATCGGCATGCTCGCCGAGGGCGTCGAGCCTGCCACCATCGAGCAGGCCGGTATGCAGGCCGGTTACCCGGCTGCGCCGCTTCAGCTTTCGGATGAGCTCAACCTCACCCTCATGCAGAAGATCCGCAAGGAATCTGCCGACGCCGCCAAGGCCGAAGGCAAGGAACTGCCGGCAGATCCGGCCGGCGAGGTCATCAACACCCTCGTCGAGAAGTTCGATCGTAAGGGCAAGCTCGGTGGAGCCGGCTTCTACGATTACGCCGAGGGCAAGCGCACCGGCCTGTGGTCCGGACTCCGCGAGAACTTCAACTCCGGAACCTCCGACGCCCCGATCCAGGACCTCATCGACCGCATGCTGTTCATCGAGGCGATCGAGACGCAGAAGTGCTTCGACGAGAACGTCCTGATCACCACGGCGGACGCCAACATCGGCTCCATCATGGGCATCGGATTCCCGGCCTGGACCGGTGGCGTTCACCAGTTCATCGTCGGTTACGAGGGCGGCACGGCCGGCTTCGTCGCTCGTGCAAAGGAACTCGCTGCGCAGTACGGCCCGCGGTTCACCCCGCCGGCTTCGCTAGGGGCATAGCCCCCGTGCGCCTTTTTGGTAGTTACGGCTACCAAAAAGGCGCACAGGGGTTCATCCCCAGCTGGTGAGTTATCCACAGACGAACTCCGACAGCGAATTTCACGTCAGTCCTGTCGGAGTTCGGCCTGACGCTTGGTGCCATGACTACGTCTCATGGTGGAAGCGAGTTTCTCCGGATTCTCGATGCGCAATCCGGTCTGGTACGGCAACAGCAACTCTCGTCATTCGGATACAACCGAGGGATGCTGCGGAACTTTCTGGACCGCGGCGAATGGCAGCGCGTTCTACAAGGCGTGTATGCAGTGACCGCTGGCCCGCTCACCAGAGAAATGATCTTGAACGCCGCTTGGCTTTATGGTGGCGCGCAAGCGATTCTGAGCCACGACACTGCAGCTGAGGAATGGGGAATGCGTCGCATCGACGCAGACAAGCCAGTCCATGTCACCGTGCCCTACGGCAAGTCCGCTCGCTGTCAGTCCGCGACAATCCGCCGAGTTCCAGCGCGAACGTCGGGTGCACTTGTCAGAGTGGGTGGCGTGGTTCACCCCGGGGTAGTCGTCCACCGCTCCCGAGCCCACCGATACATCGGCGTGCCGTCAGTCATACCTCGAACGTCGCGGGCGGATACCGCGATTGATCTTGCGACCGCCGAATCCACAGCGCGAAGCGCCTACGTTTCACTCATCACCACAGTGACAAATGCGCGAATTCCGTTGAACGATGTGCGTCGTCGGATTGACGAACGAACACCACATCGATTCAAGGGTGCGCTTTCCGATGCGGTACGACTCCTGGCAGACGGGGTGCAGTCAACGCTCGAATACCACTATGCGGTCGACGTGGAGCAGGCGCACGGGTTGCCGTCGGCCAGACGCCAGTCACCGGTTCGCGTCGACGGTCGCACGTTGTACGAGGATTGCGACTACAGCGAATTCGGTGTGCCGCTGATCGTGCGTCTCGACGGTCGGTGGGCGCATTCCATGGCAGAAGTGGCATTTCGTGATCGCCGCCGTGACAATGCGGCAGAGCTGGCAGGTCGTCCGCGGTTGGTCTACGGATTCGACGAGGTGATGAAGACCCCGTGCCAGGTTGCACATGAAGTGGAGACGGTCTTGCGGCGCGGAGGCTGGGTGAGGACGCAGTCGGGTGCCTGCGGCACCTGTGCGCCTTTTTGGTAGTGCCGACTACCAAAAAGGCGCACGGGGGCTTTGCCCCTAGGCCTTCCACCACGGGCGAAGCGGCACATGCGCCTCACCCTTGGGGCCGAGCTTGACGGCCAGAACCTGGTGCAGCTGAACGACATTGCGCTCGAACCCGAGTCGTGAGCCGGCCATGTACAGGCCCCAGACGCGGGCGGTTCCTTCGCCGACCTCGGCGACGCACGCGTCCCAGTTGTCGACGAGATTCTGGCACCATCCGGCGAGCGTCAGTGCGTAGTGCTCGCGAAGGTTCTCTTCGTGACGCACCTCGAGGCCGACGTTCTGGATCTCGGAGATGATGCGACCCGAACCGGTGAGCTCCCCGTCGGGGAAGACGTACCGGTCGATGAATCCGCCTGCCTTGGCGCTGCTTCGGTTGTCCGGACGGGTGATGCAGTGGTTGAGCAGACGCCCACCCTCACGCAGCTTGCCCTTGAGGAACTCGAAGTACGCCGGGTAGTTTCCGACGCCGATGTGCTCGGTCAGGCCGATGGAGGACACTGCATCGAATCCGGTCTCGGCCACGTCGCGGTAGTCGGAGAAACGGACCTGGGCGAGATCGGCGAGGCCCTCGTCCTCGATGGCCTTCTGTGCCCAATCCGCTTGCTCGCGAGAGAGAGTCACGCCGATCACCTTGACACCGCGCCTGGCCGCGTAGCGGACCATCGAGCCCCAGCCGCAGCCGATGTCGAGAAGTCGATCACCCTTCTGGAGTCCGAGCTTCTCGAACACCAGGCGGTACTTGTTCTCCTGGGCTTCTTCGAGCGTCTGTTCCGCATTGTCGTAAGCGGCACAGGTGTACGTCATGGACGGGCCGAGGACGTACTCGTAGAAGGTGTTGGAGACGTCGTAGTGGTGATGGATGACTTCGGCGTCACGAGTCTTGGAGTGACGCAGTCCTTCTGCGACGCGACGCCAGCGAGGGAGATGTTCCTGGGGCGGCGGGGCGATGGGCCGCAACAGATCCCAGCCCAGGGAGCGCGTGATGCTGGCGAGCGTCAGTGCGGACGGGCGCTTGAGGTGGAGTTCGTCACCCATGATGCGCAGGATCTCGTACGGATCACCGGGGTGGACGCCCTCGGCTTCGAGATCGCCGGAGACGTACGCGCGGGCCATGCCGAGGTCACCGGGAGCTGTTGCGAGATAAGTGGTTCCGCGAGTCGACTTGAGGTGCAGTCCGTAGTCGGCATCTTCGGGGCCGGCGGTGCTGCCGTCGTACGCGGTGAATCGAAGCGGCAGCATGCCGTCGGAAAGCGTCTCGAGAATCTCGGCAATAGAGAGCTTGTCCTGGCTTTTGGAGTCTTTGAACGTGGTCATTTACGTTGCACCGCCTTAGAGAATAGATCCAATAAACGGGATTTCGGGTCGTAGCGTTCCTTGAGTCCGATGTACCGGTCGCCGCCGTAGTACAGCTCCTCGAAGTCTTCCTTCGAGTAGTAGGAGTCGGAGTAGAGCGATTTGTGTCCGTCGAAATCGCTGACCTTTTCTTCGATCAGTCGATTTGCTGCCCCCTCGCGCTCACCGGGAACGATCGGCACCGAAGACCAGAAGCCGATGTTGACGTAGGTGCGCTTGGGTTCGAGGGGGTAGAGGGGCCACGGCCGTGATGCAGAAGCGGCGGCAGGGCTTGGCTCGCGAAGACGCAACGGGCACAACCACAGTGGTTCGATCGGGATTTCCTCGAGGAACCACGAGACGAAGTCCGCGGTTCGTTCGATGGGTACCTCGACGTCCTGGACGACGCGTTCGCGCGGGGGCTTGCCCTTGCGCTTTTCGAGGCGATCTCCGATGTCGTACTTGTGGTCGAGGGCGATCAGCTTCCAGTAGAAGCTGCTGCGCAGGTACTGCTTGGGCCAGAAGCGCCGGATCTTCGGGTTCTGTGCACCGAAAGCTCGTGAGCACCAGAACCAGTCGGTGTCCCAGCGCCACAGGTAGTCGCGAATGGTCAAGCGATCCGTCTTGGGCTGGGTGAGTGACGAATGCTGGATCGACCGGTAGAAGATGTCCTGGTCGGTGTAATCGCTGACCGGGCCTTCCTCGTCGGTTTGCACGCCGAGTGTGAGGTAGCTCTCGGAATCGGTGAAGACCACCCCGTCGAGATAGTCGACGGCGATCCCGTCGTACTCGCGTTCGGTGACGATGCGATCCATCGTTTCTTCGAGCTTCTTCAACGAATCGAAGCGCACGTGGCGCAAGGCGACGTACTTCTTGACGGGTTCGAGTGCGATCTTCAATCGCGTCGAATAGCCAAGGGTGCCGTAGGAATTGGGGAAACCGAAGAACAGTTCGGCGTGTTCGCCGTCCGGTGTTGCGGTGATGATCTCGCCGCTTCCGGTCAGTACGTCGATTTCGAGTACCGACTCGTGCGGCAGGCCGTTGCGGAACGAGGTGGACTCGATGCCCAGGCCGGTCACCGCACCGCCCAGGGTGATGGTCTTGAGTTGAGGCACGACCAGGGGCGCCAGCCCGTAGGGCAGCGTCGCGTCGACGAGGTCCTCGTACGTGCACATGCCGGCGACGTCGGCTGTGCGCGCCTGCGCATCGACGGCGATGACACCTGCCAGACCGCTGACGTCGAGGCCGGGGGCCGACGTCTTGGCGCGAGCGCGGAACAGATTGGATGTCTTCTTTGCCAGGCGTACAGAAGCATCGGCGGGAATGGCGCGGTATGACGCGAGTAGGCGTTCGACGCCTTCTCTGTGCTGCTCGAACCCCATTTCACGCGCAGCATCGGAACCCGGGCCTTGCTTTGTCCGGATTCGATCTAACTTCTGAACTACCCCATTGAACGAGAGAGTCACACCCTGACGCTATCGGTAGTTGCGTGTGCAAGCTATCCGGAGGGGTATTAATGCCCGAATTTGATCGAGTTGTTGCAATCGAACTCGGTAAATGCTCCGAGTGGTGAACCAGCTCACACGGAATGGGTAGATGGTCGAGATACCCGGGCGCAGCAGGCAGTATGGAAAGGAATATCTGCGCACTTCGAGGTGCGGATTCGGGTAGTCATTCGCGGTATCGAGCCGCGTTGGTCGAGCAAGGAGACGTAGGGCATATGGGTCAGGTCAATGCAATGAGTTCGACAGTCGTCACAGCAGCACCCGACAAGGTGCTCGCGGCGCTCTCGGACTACGAGACGGTTCGCCCGCGAATCCTGTCCGAGCAGTACCTCGACTACAAGGTCGTCGAAGGTGGCCAGGGTGACGGAACCGTCGCGCAGTGGACGCTCAAGGCGACGGAAAAGCGCTCGCGCAACGTCAAGGCGACAGTGACGGTCGACGGCAACGTCATCACCGAGAAGGACGCGAACTCCAGCCTCGTCACCACCTGGACCGTTGCCCCCAACGGCACCGGAACGACGGTGACGACGCTCACCCAGTGGCAGGGTGCCACCGGTATCGGCGGCTTCTTCGAGCGCACGTTCGCTCCGAAGGGTCTGCAGCGCATCCAGGCCCAGGTCCTGGACAACCTCAAGCGCGAACTCGTCTAACCGATCCTGCATCACCGAGATGGCGTCGTACCTTCACCGGTACGGCGCCTTCTTTCATGGGCCGGTAATGATCCGTCCGAATTCGGTGAGTGCGGGGTTTCCGCTTTCCCAGTAATCGCTGTGAACTCCGAACCCAGGCTCCCCGGGAGATCCGGTGAATACCTGCGCGCCGAATTCCGGATCCGACGGGTCGAACCCGTGGACTCCGAGGATCGTGGGGATCAATTGGACCGGATCCCAGAAGGCCGTCGTCGAATGAACATGGCGAGCCATCTCGGCCGAGTCGACGCCGTCCAGGCTCAGTTCGTTCACGCGCTCGGCATCGACGCCGGGGCTTGCGACAAAAACCAGTTCGTCGACGTCGAGAGAAGCGCCACGGGTAGTCGCAGCACCGATGACGGTGCTGCCGTAGGAATGACCGATCACCACGTTGTGCGAAGGCGGGCCGTCATGCGAGGTTCGTAACCCGTCCTGGAAGCTGTCGAGCCTCGGCGCTGCGGAGGTGGCGTACCGATCCGAGGCTGCGTCGGGAATGCCTGGGGGAGCGTCGTATCCGGACCACAGGATCACTGATGTGGCTTCCGTTGGCGCCGCCCTGACCGCCGCGTCGTACATGGCCTTGGTTCGTTGCAGGTCTCCGCCGACGCCCGACAGCCCGGAGCCGGTTCCGGGAACCAGTGTTGCGACGTTGCCGGCGGCATCGGGATTACCGACTGCCACGACGGCATGCCCATCCGTGACCGAGAGAAGGAACGTGTCCGGTCGAAGTTCGCCGCGCACGGCCGTGTATCCGGCAGCTACCGTTCGATCCGGCAACTGCTCGAGCGCAGAGAGGTACCGCCGGTTGTAGTAGTCCCGGTCCAGAGCGGGAAGGCCGTCCCGGCTACCGATGGACGGATCCCACCTCGCCAACGCGTCTTTCTCGTTGGGCGTGAGCGATTCCCAGAGTCGGTGTAGCTCCGTTGGTGTCTCGGGGAGTGTCGACCTCCCGTCGAGGATGTCGAGGACAGTGCGGTCGAGGCGATCAGGCTGATTGCCAAGGAGTGATCCGATCTCTCGGAATGCCGCACCCAGAGCAGTCGCGGCCCGGTTGTCTTCGTCGTCGAGTGCCGTCAATGCAGTGGAGATCTTCTGCTGAAAAACCTGTGCAGCCGTGGCGTTTTCGGAATCTTGCATGGCGTCGGCCAGATTCCACGGCTGCTTCGTCTCAGGTGCCGATACCGCTCCACTGTCTGACACCGTCAAGCCGTGTTCGAGAGTCGCCTCCTCGACCAGGTCCAGAACTGATTTTCGCGCCGCACCGATCGTATTGGACGCTCCGGCATACAGATCCGCAACTACGCGAACTGCAATCGACAGCCGCGACGAGGAAAGCGAGATGCCAGACCACTGCACTGCGGCTGCGCTCGACGCTTGTCCCTGCCAGAATTCGCGGACGGCGTCGATGCTGCGTCCGGCGTCATTGCCGAGGACTTCGATCTGCCGGTCGATGTCGATCAGTTCCGAAGCGCTTGTGCGCAATTTCTCCGGTGACCACGTTCGAAGCTGAGAGACGGTGGGCTGCATCAGTAGGCTCCGCGCAGTTCGGACACCACTTCGCCCTCGGCAGCGTCGTACAGACGTGCTGCGGCAGCGGTTCCCGACGCCATGAGTCCCAATTGCGTAGCCAGGTGCCGGTACGCGTCGGCGATGATGCCGGCATTCCCAGTCGCCACAGCCGCGACAGCGGACGAGTTCAGGGCCGCCGCGGCTTCGAAAATCGGGCCGGCGGAATCGATCCCCGAGATCTGATCCGCAATTCGAGACAGATCAGCTGAAAGTTGCTGCAGAGCAGCGAAATCTACCTGAAGTATCGGCCCCATGGCAGAACCGTATCCAGGTGAGCGGGCTACCTCGGCGGTGCCGACATACCTGTGGACAAGTGGAATTTCTCCACAGAAGACAGGTCAGGGGGTTGTGAGGAAGGCGGTGACTCCGCTGGTGACGGCGGACGCATATTCCTGCTGACCGTCCGGGCTCGTCATGCGCGCTGCCTCGTCGGCATTTCGCATGTTGCCGAGTTCGACCAGAATCGACGGCCGCTGCGACAGATTGAGTCCCGTCAGATCGGCGCGTGGTGCCAGCCCGTCGTCACCGATGTAGGTCGACGGGGTGAGTCCGGCTGTGACGAGTGAGTCGCGCATGGTTTCGGCAAAGGTGACGGACGGGCCTGCCTGCACCGCGTTCAGCGGGGGCGCGGAGTAGCAGACGTGGAAGCCCTCGGCTGCGGCTGCTGCGCCGTCCGCGTGAATGCTCACCACTACGTCGGCGCCGGAGGAATTGGCAGCTTCGGCGCGTGCGTCGACGCAAGATCCGACGCTGATGTCGTCCGGTCGACTCAGGACCACTGTGGCGCCTTGGCCTTCGAGTTCGCTCTTGACCAGGCTCGCGACTTCCCAGTTGAAGGTGTGCTCGGGGAACCCGGCATCGGTGTTGGTGCCGGTGGTCTGGCAGTTCTTGGTGCCGCCGCGGCCCGTGGGGACCTGGGTGTTGATGCTGTCGTCGTTCGCCCCGCTGTGCCCGGGATCGAGGAAGACGACCTTGCCGGTGAGCGCAGCGGGGACGTCAGCGGCGACAGTGCTCAGCGGAGACACCTCGACCGAAGTCGTGGCCTCGGCAGTCTCGGTCGGAATCGTGCACGCAGCGCTCAGAAGCCCGGCCCCGACCACGGCGATCAGGGCAGTGGAGCGGAACACACGTGATGCCATGTTTGACCCTCTTGATGGTTTTACGGTGTCTGACTGGTTCCGGCGCACCCGCTCACGGTAGCGCGCACCGACTACGCTGGTGGGGATAACTCTGTAGAAAGGACCGCTCGTGCAACCAGGTGGAGCACCCGACATGTCTGCTCTGTTGGCTCAGGCTCAGCAGATGCAGCAGCAATTGATGGCGGCGCAGCAGGAAATGGCTCAGGCCGAAGTGACCGGTCAGGCCGGTGGCGGACTGGTTGTCGCCACGGTCAAGGGCACCGGCGAGGTTGTCGGTCTGCAGATCGATCCCAAGGTCGTCGACCCCGAAGATGTCGAGACGCTGCAGGATCTGGTGATCGGCGCGATCGAGGACGCTTCGCGCAAGGCACAGGAAGTCGCTGCTGAGAAGCTCGGCCCGTTGGCCGGCGGACTCGGCGGAGGCCTTCCCGGTCTCCCCGGCTTCTAGAAACGAGAACGCGTGTACGAAGGTCCGGTTCAGGATCTGATCGACGAACTCGGGAAGCTTCCCGGAGTCGGGCCGAAGAGCGCTCAACGCATCGCTTTTCACCTGCTCTCCGTGGAGCCTCCCGAGATCGACCGTTTGAAAAATGCATTGCAGCGCATCCGTGACGGCGTTCAGTTCTGCACGGTGTGCGGAACTGTCTCCGATCAGGAGAAGTGCCGCATCTGCGCCGACGCACGTCGCGATCGCACGGTGATCTGCGTCGTGGAGGAACCGAAGGACGTTCAGGCCGTCGAGCGCACCCGTGAGTTCAAGGGTCGCTATCACGTGCTCGGCGGTGCGCTCAATCCGCTCTCGGGGATCGGGCCTGACCAGTTGCGTATCCGGGAGTTGTTGGCTCGCATCGCAAATCAGGAGGACGGCGTCGACGTGTCCGAGGTCATCATCGCCACCGACCCCAACACCGAGGGTGAGGCGACAGCTACCTATCTCGTTCGCATGATGCGAGACATTCCGGGGCTCACGGTGTCTCGGTTGGCTTCGGGTCTTCCGATGGGTGGCGATCTCGAATTCGCAGACGAGTTGACGCTGGGTCGCGCATTGTCCGGCCGTCGTGAATTGTCGCGGAACGCTTGATGAGCGGCACGGAGCAAGGTCAGCAGGTGCGTCGTACGTCCGAGCAGACGCGTGCGCAGATCATCGCGTCGGCCGGGAAAGCATTCGCGACTCGGCCGTACCGCGAAATCACGCTCAAGGACATCGCCGAAGACGCAGGCGTCAGCGCGCCTCTGATCATCAAGTACTTCGGTTCCAAAGAGCAGTTGTACGACGAGTTGGTCGACTTCCGGGCAGCGGCGGTCACGGTCTTCGACGCCCCGAACGACTCGCTCGGCGAGCGCATGGTCTCGCTGTTCACCAAGCCGCTGGAGTCGTACAAGCCGCTGTCCATGAGCTTGTTGTTCATGAGCGGCGTCAGTGAAGAGAGCAACCGCAAGCTGCGCGAGAACTATTCGACGCAGATGATCGACACCCTCGCCGCTCGCCTGTCCGGCCCCGACGCGAGATTGCGCGCGGAACTGGCGATGTCGATGGTGGTCGGAGTGGCGATCATGCGCCGACGGATGATGGCCGGCCATGCCACCGGCACCCAGGACGAGGTGGTTGCGCTGTACGCACCGCTGGTGCAAAAGCTGCTCGACGGGTGAGCGGCGTCACAATTCTTGCTAGGTAAATATCCGTTCACCTAATGTAGGTGAACGGATATTTACCTAGTGAGAACAGGCGGTGTGGGGTGACGACGCTCGACCGTCCGCCGGGCACGCCTGCAGTCACCACCTCCGATGCGGGACTCGCGCAGCCGCGCTCCCGCTTCCTGTTCCCCATCGTTGTCGCCGCCGCAGTGTTCCAGGCTGTTCTGCAGACGGTCATCGTTCCACTGCTGCCGGAGTTGCCGCACTTCACCGGCGCTGGACGCACGGCCGTGTCCTGGCTGGTGACCGTCACACTGCTGGTCGGCGCTGTCGTCACTCCCATCTTCGGTCGACTCGCCGACATGTTCGGCAAGAAGAAGATGCTTCTGGTTGCCTTCTCGATGATGACTCTCGGCTCGATGTTGTGTGCGCTGTCGTCGGACATCGCTGTACTCATCTTCGCGAGAGCGTTGCAGGGGGCCGGGTCGGCAGTCATCCCCATCGGAATCTCCATGCTGCGAGACGAATTGCCACGGAACAAGGTCAACGGCGCAGTGGCCATGATGAGTTCGACGCTCGGCGTCGGAACCGCTTTGGGCATACCGTTTTCCGCGATGATCGCGCAGTACTCGAACTGGCACGTCCTGTTCTGGGTAACCACCGCCATCGGGCTGTCCGTGACTCTTGCTGCGGTGCTGTTCATTCGAGAGTCCGAGCCGAATCCGTCGGGAAGATTCGACGGCGTCGGGGCGGTTGGTCTGAGCGCCGCGATGATTGCTCTGCTTGTGCCGATCACTCAGGGGTCGAGTTGGGGGTGGACCAGTGGAGCGGTGATCTCCATGCTGGCCGCGTCGGCGGTGCTGTTCACGCTCTGGGTAATTCAACAGCGGCGCAACGTCAATCCGCTGGTCGACGTCCGTGCTCTCGTGAAACGTGCGGTGTTGATCCCGCATCTGGCGGCTCTGCTGGTCGGGTTCGCGTTTTTCGGGAACACGCTGATCACGACACAACTGCTGCAGGGGATGAAGGGGCCGGGTGCCGGGTACGGCCTGTCGATCATCGCGGCAGCGCTCTGCCAGATTCCGGCGAGTATCGCGATGGTGCTGTTCTCACCGGTTGCGGTGCGTATCACCGACCGCTTCGGTTCACGGACCGCGATGTTGACCGGCGCCGTGTTCCTCGCCGGCGGGTACGGGATTCACGCCGTTGCCGGTAAGCCGCTGTGGGGAGTGGTTGCAGCACTGGGTATCACAGCGGTCGGGACTGCCATCGTGTACAGCACGCTCTCGCTGCTGATTCTGGTTGCCGTACCTCGTCAGCGACTGGCGGCTGCCAACGGGGTGAACTCACTTCTGCGGACGTCCGGAAGCACGATCTGCAGTGCGACGGTGGCAACCATTCTCGCTGCATTCGTGATCAGCGGTTCGGAACATTCCACGTCGTGGACCGGATTCTCCGTCGCCTACCTGGTGTGCGCGGGCTGCGCGGTGGTCGTGTTCGCGGTGTCGATCCTGTTGCCGCAGGGACGAACCCCGAAACATCTGGATTTGCCGGATCTGGTCAGGCGACCCTGAATCCCGAGAGGAAGAGCGTGATCATCAGATCCGCGAACTCGTCGGTGGTGTACTTCTGGCGATCCGGCCAATGCGTTGTCGACCACAAGGTGTCTCGTACCGATCGATAGAAAATTTCCGGTGCCACGTCTTTGCGGAAGATTCCCTGATCGACGCCTTCGGCAATCGCTTTCATCCAATGCTCGCGGACTTGGCGGGAAGGCCCGTCGACGGATTGCAGGAGATCGTTGTCGCGAAGATAAGCCCGATCGTTCTGGTAGATCGCCGTCGGGTGCGGGTGTAGTTCGATGACGACCAGCGTCTCGCGGATCAAGCCGCGCAGGACTTCCTCGGGGTCGTTTGCCGTCTTCTCCACCTGATCGAAGCGGAGCTGAATGTCGGTGATGAAGCCGCGCATGAGCTCGGCAACTATCGCATTCTTCGACTTGAAGTAGTGGTAGAGGCTGCCCGAGAACACACCGGCGGCGTCGCCGATCTCGCGAACGGTCGTGGTGGCGACACCCTTCCTGGCGAACAGCTCGGCTGAGCTCTCCAGGATCTTCTCCCGACGATCTGGTGATGCCACTGAAATCTCCACTGGTTGTCGGTCCTGCTCAGGGCAGGGTTTCGGGGGTGCCGGGCTGCCGGCGTCGAACGTAGCGCAATCCTGCCTGATAGCTCCGGCTCGAACCAATTCGTCGGTGAGATCGCGTGTTTCCACTTCCGGATTCCTATGCTAGCTTCAAAATCAAGCGCTTGCTCAACTTTCGTTCACGGAGGATTTCAGTGCAGAGCCTGCAGACGCAGTTTCCGAATTTCATCGGCACAGAGGCAGAACCACCCCGCGTCGCCCGCTACGCCGTCAACGAGGCGATGATCCGCAACTGGGTCGAGGCGCACGACGACCGCAACTCGATCTACGTCGACGCAGAGGCCGCCCGCAGTACCGGTCGTCGAGACGTCGTCTGTCCGCCCGCCATGATCTCGACCTGGGTGATGGCGGGTTACCGACGTTATCGGCAGGGCCCGCAACTTCGTGCC
>NZ_LNAK01000112.1:135324-252872 GCF_001445685.1 Rhodococcus sp. KB6
CTGTTGGACGAGGCCGGATACACCTCCGTTGTCGCGACCAACGTCGAGCAGGAGTATTGCGCGGAGCTGAGCCCCGGTGACCACGTCACCGCGCATTTCACCATCGAAGCGATCTCGCCGTTCAAACAGACGGCTCTCGGTCACGGGTGCTTCATCACTCTGTTCAAGAAGTACGTGGACCAGGACGGAAAGACGCTGGTCGAAGAGCGCTTTCGACTGCTCAGATTCAAACCAGATGCCCAGACAGATACCAAGCCCGAAGCCCAGGAGGTAATCGCATGAGCGAGACTGGCTCCCGCCACACCGCGGTGCCGAGACTCACCGTCACCGACGACAACGATTTCTTCTTCTCCGCGGCCAAAGAGGGTCGCCTCGAGATCCAACGGTGTGCGGATTGCAAGACTCTGCGCCACCCGCCAGCGCCCGCCTGCCCGGAATGCCGCTCGTTCAGTTGGGACACAGTCGAATCCACGCGGCGATGCACGTTGCACAGCTTCACGGTCATCCATCACCCGAAGGATCTTGCTTTCGAGTACCCACTCGCCGTCGGACTCGTCGATCTCGAAGAAGGCACGCGTCTGGTTGCCGACATCGCGGGGATCGATCACGAGGAACTCGAATTCGGCATGGAACTCGAAGTGACCTTCTCCGAGCACGCTCACGGCGAGATGCTGCCGCAACTGAGGCGACGGGGTTCGGTGCAATGACGAAACTGATTGACTGCGAAGTGGGTTCGGTCCTCCCCAGCCTCGAATTGCCGTTGGATCGAACGCTGATCGTCGCCACCGCGATCTCTTCTCAGGATTTCGAGGACGTGCATCACGATCCGGGCAAGGCACGGGATCGCGGAACTCCCGACATCTTCATGAGTATCAACACCACCAACGGGCTCATCGACCGCTACATCACCGACTGGTCCGGCCCGGCGTCACGGATCGTCAAAACATCACTACGGCTTGGTGTTCCGAACTTCCCCGGAGACACCATGACATTCACCGGCAAGGTCACCGCCACAGACGGCCGGGCGCTCACCGTGACGGTTCTCGGGAAAAACGCCCGCGGAACACACGTGACGGCCGACGTGACTCTCGAACCGGTGGAAAGGGTAATCGCATGACACGAGGATTTTCGAGGCAAGCAGCCATCGCCGGAATCGGCGCCACCGAGTTCTCCAAGAACTCCGGCCGCAGCGAATGGCAGTTGGCGTGCGAATCCGTGATCGCCGCACTCGACGACGCTCACATCGAGGCAGAAGAGGTGAACGGATTTGCGCTGTTCACCATGGAGAACAATCCTGAGATTGCGGTCGCACGCGCCCTCGGGATCCCGGAATTGACGTTCTTCAGTCGAATTCCACACGGCGGCGGCGGTGCCTGCGCACCGGTTCAACAAGCAGCGCTTGCCGTCTCCAGCGGAGTTGCCGACGTTGTGGTCGTCTACCGTGCCTTCAACGAAAGATCAGGTCACCGATTCGGCGCCGGCCCGCCACCTTTTGCGTACAACGCGTCGACGGACCAGGAGTATCGGAACTGGATCAACCCGTACGGGCTTCTGACCCCGGCGCAGCAGGAAGCCTTCCTCGCCAAGCTGTACATGCACAAGTACGGGGCAACAAGCGCCGACTTCGGCCAGATCTCGGTCCTCTCACGCAAGCATGCGGCGAACAACCCCAAGGCCTGGTTCTACGAACGCCCGATCACTATCGAGGACCATCAGAACTCACGCATGATCGCCGATCCCATCCGCCTGCTCGACTGCTGCCAGGAAAGTGACGGCGGACAGGCGCTGGTGATCGTCAGTGCGGAGCGCGCCCGCGACCTGCCGCACAAACCTGCGGTCATCAGTGGCGCTGCGCAAGGTGTAGGTCCGCAACAGATTTCGATGAGCAGCTACTACCGAGACGACATCGACAGCATGCCGGAAGTCGAACTCGTGGCGCGCCAACTGTGGGACCAGGCCGGTATCGGGCCGGACGACATCGATGCCGCAATTCTCTACGACGCTTTCACCCCGATGGTTCTGCTTCAACTCGAGGAGTACGGATTCTGCGGTCGGGGCGAGGCAAAAGACTTCATCTCCGACGGCAATCTCGAGCTGGACGGTCGCCTGCCGATCAACACCCACGGCGGTCAACTCGGTGAGGGATACATCCACGGCGTCAACGGTATTGCCGAAGGTGTTCGCCTGATCCGCGGCACCTCCACCAATCAACCGACCAAAACTCTGGACAACGTGCTCGTGACCGGCGGCTCTCCCGTCCCGCACAGTGCGCTCGTCCTCTCGGCAGATCGCTGAATCTGCCGCCTATTCGAGAAAGCAGGAACAAGATGAGCGAGCGGATCACCTACGCCAGGGCCACCCACGGCGAGGAAGAAATACAGGCTGTTGTCGACGTCTTGCGCAGCGGGCATCAAGGATTGCGCATCGGCAAGAACGTCTTCGAGATGGAAGAACGTATCGCGGCCTTGGCCGGCAAGAAGTTCGGCGTCATGTGCAACTCGGGATCCTCGGGTTTGTACTTGGCAGTCGAGCTGCTCGGACTGCCTGCCGGCAGTGAGATCATCACGTCGCCGTTGACGTTCTCCACCGACATCGCACCGATCGTGCGTGCCGGTCTGGTGCCGGTGTTCGTGGACGTGGAACCCAACACGTTCAACGTCGACGTCACCAAGATCGAGGCAATGGTCACCGAGAAGACCGGTGCCATCCTGATGCCGAACCTCGCCGGCAACTGCCCGGACTGGGACGTCATTCGTGATATCGCTGATCGCCATGGACTCAAGGTGATCGAGGATTCGTGTGACGCGATCGGCGCCACGCTCCGCGGTACTCCCACCGGGTCTCGGGCGGACATCGTCGTCACCAGTTTCTCGATGGCACACATCATCACGTGCGCGGGAACCGGTGGAATGGTGTGCGTCGACGACGAAGCCAGCCGTGACAAGGCGTTGCTGCTTCGCCGCTGGGGCCGTCGTAGCGAGCCGAACCTGTTCGGCAGTACCAAGTCCGGCCGAGTCTTCCGTGAAGAACTCGACGGCGTCGACTACGACAACGACTTCATCTTCGAGCTCATGTCGTGGAACTTCGAGCCCTCCGAACTTGGCGCAGCTTACGGCGTCGTGCAGCTCGACAAGCTGGAACAGAACTACAAGACGCGTAAGGCAACATTTGCGGCCTTCTCGGCGGCATACGGCGCCCATCCTGAATTCTTCACGACGCCGGTAGAACTCGACGGTCTCGACACGGCGTGGCTGTGTTACCCGGTGATGATCAACGAGAACGCCCCCTTCACGCGCAGCGACCTGCAGGAAGCCATCGAGGCCGACGGCATCGACACCCGAACCGTGTGGAGCGGCAACGTCACTCGTCACCCCATGATGAACAACATCGAATTTCGCCAGCCGGCCGAAGGTTTGCCGGAAGCGGACGCAGTTTTTGCCCGCGGCATGACACTCGGCATGAGCCACGGTTTGCGTGACGACGAAGTTGCTCGGATTGCGGAGAGCATCAATCGCTTCGCCGCGAAGTGGAAGTAGCATGACCGATCGCTTCGAAGGACGCCGAGCGCTTGTCACCGGTTCCAGCCGCGGAATCGGTGCAGGCGTCGCAGAGAGGCTGGCAGCGGAAGGCGCTGACGTCGCTCTCGTGGCCCGGACGCTCGGTGCACACGCAACCCTGCCGGGCAGTCTCGAAGAGACTGCGGCTCGAATTGCCAAGTACGGAAACAAAGTCGAGATAGTTGTCGCAGATCTGACGGACGAGCAGCAGCGCGACACCGTTGTGCCGCTGGCGATCGAGAAGCTTGGCGGGACGATCGACATCCTGGTGAACAACGCGGCAGCGGCGATCTATCAGCCGCTCTCGGATTACCCACTGCGGCGGCGACGGTTGATGTTCGAGGCAAATGTCCATGCACCGCTCGATCTGATGCAAGCCGTGGTGCCGGGGATGGTGGCAAACGGATACGGCTGGATCGTGAACGTGTCCAGTGGCACCGTCAAGCCGTGGCATGGCCCGCCGTTCACGTGGGTCGAACCGGGAACTGCCATGACCGTGTACGGCGCGTCCAAAGCAGCGCTCAACAGGATGAGCAACGGCATGGGCGTGGAACTCTACGGCCAGGGGGTTCGCGTCAACACGGTTCAACCGCGGGCAGCGGTGCTCAGTGAGGGCGCCAGAGTCCTGGTCGGTGAGACTATCCGGCCGGATCAGGTCGAATCTATGGAAGAAATGGTGGAAGCGGTCACAGCGCTGTGTGATTGCGACACCGAGTTCACCGCGCGCTCGAGCGTCAGCTTGGACCTGATCGACGAGTGGTCCCTGACCGTGCGTGGTCTGGACGGCGCAGCATTACCGGAGAACCCAGCATTACGAACCGAGGAGTTGGCATGAAGCCCGTCATCGTGGACGCAGCACGAACGCCGTTCGGCAAGCGTGAGGGTTGGCTGTCCGGAGTCCACGCGGCGGAACTGTTGGGTTATGCGCAGAAAGGCGTGCTGGATCGGGTGGGCGTGGATCCTGGCGCGGTCGACCAGGTCATCGGCGGCTGTGTGACGCCTCTCGGTGAGCAGTTCGGAAACATCGTGCGTACGTCCTGGATGCATGCGGGCCTTCCGTTGGAAGCGGGCTGCACCACGATCGACGCGCAGTGCGGAACCGCGCAGCAATCGGTGCAGTTGATTGCCGGGCAGATTGCCATCGGTGCAGTCGACGTGGGTGTGGCGTGCGGTGTGGAACTGATGTCGCGGGCACCACTCACCTACAAGGTGGGTACCGGCCTCGGAACACCACGTCCGGAGTCGTGGTCACTCGATACCGTCGACCAGTACACCGCAGCGGATCGGATTGCTGTCAAGCGCGGTTTCAGCCGCGAGGATCTCGACTCCTTCGGGCTGCGCTCGCAGCAGCGAGCCGCAGCAGCATGGGAGGCAGGACGCTTCGACTCGCACATCATCGATGTGGTCGCTCCGGGCTCTGACGCTCCGGTTCATCGGGATCAGGGTCTGCGCGAATCGAGTCTCGAAGGACTCGCGAAACTGCGGACCGTTCAAGAGGGCGGATTGCACACCGCTGGAACGTCTTCGCAGGTCTCGGACGGTGCGAGTGCCGCTCTGCTGATGTCCGAGGATCGAGCCAGGATGCTCGGGGTGCGGCCGCGGGCAAAGATATTGGCGCAGTGCGTCATTGGCGGAGACATCGAGTTCATGCTCGACGGTCCCGTGGACGCGGCAAACATCGTGTTCGGCCGCACCGGTCTGACGATCGACGACATCGACCTGTTCGAGGTCAACGAGGCATTTGCTTCGGTACCGATGTCGTTCGCGCAGGTTCACGGCGTCGATCCCGAATTGCTGAACGTCAACGGTGGTGCAATCGCGCTGGGCCACCCGGCCGGTGCAACCGGAATCAGACTGTTGGCCAATGTCATCGACGAACTGGAGCGCCGGGACAAGTCCATCGCACTGATCGCGATCTGCGCGTCCGCCGCAACAACCTGCCTGATTCTCGAACGCATCTGACAAGAACCGAAGATTGAGGAACCTGCCATGGCACTGCCCCTGCTCGAAGATCACCGTGACCTGGCGGAAGCGGTAGCCGCATTCGCGAACCGCTTCGGTGGAATCGCCGATACGCGGAGCAACGTCAAGCGGTACGCCGCCGGTGATCGGCCGGACTCGTGGGATGGATTGGTCCGTCAGGGACTGCACGCAGTGCACCTGCCGGAGCAGTACGGCGGTGACGGGGCAGGGCTTGCCGAACTGGCGGTGGTAGTCGAGCAATTGGGTGATGCGCTTTACCCGGGGCCGTACGTTCCGACGGTCATCGCCAGTGGGATCCTCGCGAAAGCTGCCGGCCCGGCTGCGGAATCAATGCTGATCGAATTGGCCACCGGCGCAACCGGAGCAGTCTGCACCGGCGTGGGATTGCGCGCGGCTCGCAGCGATGCAGGGTGGACCGTGAGCGGTTCTGCCGACCCGGCTCTAGGTCTGCCCGGAGCCGATGTCGTTCTTGTGCAAGCGAACAGCGAAGACGGCGAGTTGTGGTTCCGGCTCGAGCAGTCGTCTTCCGCTGCGGTGGAGGTCGAAGACGGAGTGGATCTGACACGCTCGATCGGGACGCTGACGTTGACCGATCACAAGGTCGACGCTGGGCTGATCGTCGAGGGTCTCCAGGCGCACCGAGTCGAACTGATCGTCAACACGGTGTTGGCTGCGGAGGCGAGCGGTATCGCCGGGTGGGCGCTACGCACCGCGGTCGACTACGTGAAGTCCCGGCAGCAGTTCGGCCGTCCGGTCGGAAGCTTCCAGGCAGTTCAGCACAAGGCGGCCATGATGCTGGTCCGCTCCGAGATTGCCTGTGCCGCAGCGTGGGACGCAGCTCGGTCCGAAGAGCACGGCGAGGATCAGCAGAGACTTGTCTCGGCTCAAGCTGCGTTGGCCGCTTTGCCCGTCGGCATCGAGAACGCCCTCGAATGTGTCACGTTGCTCGGCGGAATCGGATTCACTTGGGAGCATGACGCGCATCTGTACTGGCGCCGGGCAATCAGTATCGCTGCGGTGGCGGGTTCCGAGGTGAAGTGGGCACACACGTTGGGAGACCGGTCTGCCGATTCGGAACGGGATTTCTCCTTTGTAGACCCGGACATGCTGCCTGAACTACGAGAGCAGGTTCGCAGGGTTCTGGACGAGGTTGCGCTGCTGCCCGACGACGGAACCACCAGCGCCAGTTGGGCGCCGGCCAAGGGGAGCGCTCGACGCGCCCGATTTGCCGACGCCAAACTGGTAGCCCCGCACTATCGGGCGCCGTACGGGCTGGGAGCAGGACCGAGAGAACAGGCCGTCATCGCACACGAATTCGCGATGCGAGGTTGGGCTCAACCGTCCACGGTGATCGGGGAATGGGTGCTGCCCACGATTCTCGAACACGGCAACGCCGAGCAGCAGGACAGGTTCGTCGAGCCTTCGCTGCGCGCCGACATCATCTGGTGCCAGCTGTTCAGTGAGCCGGGCGCGGGATCAGACCTGGCCGGTCTGAGCACGAAAGCGCGCAAGGTCGACGGTGGCTGGGTCCTGTCGGGTCAGAAAGTGTGGAACTCGGGCGCGCACGAGGCCGATTGGGGAGTATGCCTGGCGCGTTCCGACGCCGACGCTCCGAAACATCGTGGGCTGTCGTACTTCCTGGTCGACATGACCTCGAAAGGTATCGACGTACGTCCGCTGAAACAAGCCACCGGTAAGTCGGAGTTCAACGAGGTATTCCTCGACGACGTCTTCGTCCCGGACGACTGCCTGGTGGCGGAGCCGGGGCAAGGGTGGAAGCTTGCTGCGACAACGCTGTCCAACGAACGCCTGAGTATGGGCAGCACGCTGCACCACGGTTCGAGTCGGCTGTTCCGTCAGGTTATCGCCGACGCGAGCCACGACTGCCCTCGCGAAGACGCAGTGGAGGGCCTCGGCCGCAGTATCTCTCGTGAGTTGGCACTGTCCGCGATGAATCTACGCGGGGTGTCGGCGCGACTGGCGGGTCAGGAACCGGGCGCCGAGATCAGCGTGTCGAAGGTGTACAACGCCCTGGCACAGCGTGAGGGCTCGCGGGATCTGTTGCGACTGCTCGGACCTCGTGCCGCCGTTGTCGACCCGTCGGCGAATTACGCGATAGACCACATCGGACTTCCCTCGATTCTGTTCGGCGGCGGAACCGTCGAAATTCAACTCAACGTCATCGCGCAGCGCGTACTCGGCCTGCCGCGTTCGTAGATCTTAGGAGTTTCACCATGTACTTGGATTTGTCGGAGGAGTCGAAGACTCTGCGCAAGGAATTGCGCGCGTACTTCGCGGAGATCATCAACGACGAAGACCGCCGTGCTCTCGTGGATCAGACCGAAGGCGGCCCCGTCTTCGATCGCATTCTGCGCCGAATGGGTAAAGACGGTTGGCTGGGCTTGGGGTGGCCGGAGGAATTCGGCGGCCGGGGTGAGAACCCCGAAGCTCTGTACGTGTTCTACGACGAAGTGATTCGCGCCAATGCGCCGCTGTCGCTGGTCACGCTGAACACCGTCGGACCCGCTCTGATCAAGCACGGGACGCAAGCTCAGAAGGACTTCTTCCTACGTCCGATCCTGGCGGGCGAATTGATCTTTGCCATCGGCTACACCGAACCCAATGCGGGCACCGATCTCGCGGCCCTCGAAACACGCGCCCGCATCGAGGGTGACGAGCTTGTCATCAACGGCAACAAGATCTTCACCAGCGCCGGTGTGTTTGCCGACTGGGTCTGGCTTGCCGTTCGCACCGATCCCGACGCGCCTACGCATCAGGGCATTTCCGTGGTCCTGGTGCCGACCAATTCGCCGGGGTTCTCGGTCACCGAAATTCACACCGTGGGCGGAATCAGCACTTCGGCAACCTATTACGAAGATGTTCGGGTGCCGATCACCAATGTCGTCGGTGAGCTCAATCAAGGGTGGAAGCTCATCACCAACCAGCTCAACCACGAACGTGTTGCCCTGGCGGCACGCGGTGGTATAGCCAACGAGCTCTTTGCCGAGGTGGTCGAATGGGCAAAGACCGAACCCGCCGGTGACGGCCACGTCTACGACATCGGCTGGGTACGTGAGAAATTGGCGGAAGTCTACGCGCTGCTCAGTGCTGCCGACCTGATGAACCTACGACTGGTGGCGGACGTCGCCGCCAATACCTTGGGCGGCGGGGATTCGGCCGCGGCCAAGATCTTCGGTACCGAAGCCGTCGTCAGTGCGTACGGCATGCTGCAGGAAGTGCTGGGCGCCAAGGGCTTACTGCGCCCCGGCACACCCGGAGCGGTACTGGAAGGGCGGGTCGAGAACCTGGGTCGACGCGCCCAGAACAACACCTTCGGCGGTGGTACCAACGAAGTGATGCGTGAAATCGTCGCCGCAAAATGTCTGGGCATGGCGCTTGCTGCGCGTCGCCGGCCCGCTGCACAGAACGAAAAGAGCTGACATGGAATTCGAATTCGACGACAACTTGTCCGCCGTGCGGGATCTGAGTGAATCGATCTTCTCGGCGAAGTCCGGAGTGGACCGCCTGCGGGAAGTAGAGGGCGCCGGCGGTTTCGACGCCGAACTGTGGAAGCTCCTCGCCGACTCCGACGTTCTGGGAATCCCTCTGCCAGAGGAAGTCGGGGGAGCGGGACTCGGAATGCTAGGCCTGGCAGCGGTGCTCGAACAACAAGGCCGCCGGGTCGCCCAGGTGCCGCTCTGGTCGGTGATTTCGACGGCAGCGCTGCCGATTGCCGAGTTCGGCAGTACGGAGCAGAAAGCGTCGTGGATTCCGGGACTGCTCGACGGCTCGGTGATCGTCACCGGCGCCTTCGACACCGGCTACAACGCCGAGACGGCAGTTCGCGCCGAGCCGGCTCCTGACGGCTGGGTTCTGTCGGGCCACGTCGACTCCGTACCGGCCGCCGAGTTCGCTGCCGCACTGGTGGTTCCGGTGACGATGCCGGACGGCGGTGTCACCGTGATGATCGTGCCGACGGACCGGGACGCGCTGGTGCGTACACCGCTTGCGGTGACGAACCGCGAGAGCAACAGCGCTGTGCAGTTCGACGGGGTTGCGGTTACTGCAGCTGACGCACTTCCCGCAGACGGCGCGGTGGTTCGAGACTGGACGTTACGACGTGCACGGGTGGCTCTGGCGGCCCTGGCTACCGGCGTCTGCGAGGAAGCGCTGGCGATGACGGCGAAATACACCTCCGATCGAGTGCAATTCGGACGTCCACTCTCGACCAACCAGGCAGTTGCCGTCCGGGCCGCCGACGCGTATCTCGACACCGAGAGCACCAGATTGACCACCCACCGCGCTGCCTGGCTGATGGACAGCGGAGTCGAGAGTGAAGCGGAAGCAGCGGCGCTGGTCGCCAAATGGTGGGCGTCGCGTGGCGGTTTGCGCGTGGTGCACGCGACCCAGCACATGCACGGCGGAATCGGCGCGGATGTCGACTATCCGATTCACCGCTATTTCCTGTGGGGACGGCAGATCGCCTTCACTTTGGGGAGCGCGGGGGCGATAGGCGCCGAACTCGCCGATCAGTTGGAGATCCGAGCCCAGATCGGGGCGTCGGCGTGAATATCTGAGACGACAGGTTCCAGTCACGGGCAGCGCGTCGGCAATCATCGCGCTACTCTGCCCTTCGTGAATCGCACCAGTTCGTTCATCAGGCCGTTGGTTCCGCGGGACCCGCACGAGCCGCACCGGGTGGCGACGCCGCTCGAACTGCTCACCGACCTCTGCTTCGTCGTGGCGGTCGCTCAAGCGGCCACCGGCCTGCACCACGCGATCAGCGAAGGGCACGCGGCTTCGGGCGTCGGGCACTTCGCGATGGCGTTTTTCGCGATCTGGTGGACGTGGCTGAATTTCACGTGGTTCACCTCGGCGTACGACAACGACGACGGAATCGCCCGGCTGCTGACCATATTCCAGATCCTCGGATCGCTGGTCCTTGCAGCCGGCATCGTCCGCTTCTTCAACGACGACGCCCTGCTGATCATCGTCGGCTACGTCATCATGCGAATAGCCCTGGTCATCCAATGGCTCAGGGTCTCGCGGAACGACCCCGAGCATGCGCTCACGGCGCGTCGATACGCTCTCGGAATCGTGTTGGTCCAGATCGGTTGGATCGGTTTCTACTTCGTGCCGTCCGCCGTTTACGTCCCGACGTTCCTGGTGTTGGTTCTGTGCGAATTCGCGGTACCGATCTGGTCGGAGAAGCCGGGCATGACGCCGTGGCACCCGCATCACATCGCGGAGCGGTACTCGTTGTTCTTCATCATCGTTCTGGGCGAGACGATCCTTTCGACCACCATCGCGATTCAGGACGCCGTGGACGGTGAGCATCCGGCAGCGCAGGTCACCTACGTCGTGATCGGCGGCATTCTGATTGTCTTCAGCCTGTGGTGGTTGTACTTCCAACGCAATGCAGGCGAAGTGATCGGCGGTGACAACGTCTCACCCTTCGTCTGGGGGTTCGGTCACTACTTCATCTTCGCCGCCGCTGCCGCCATCGGTGCGGGGTTGGCCTCGCGCGTCGACTTCTGGACTCATCACGGTGACGGCAGCGCGTTGGTGACGGGTGCTGCCGTCACCGTTCCGGTCGCGGTCATCCTTGCCGCCTTGTGGTTCATCCACATTCGACTACACGACTCCTCGGTACGCACCCTCGTGCCGTTCTCGGTCGCGATAGTCGTCGTGCTCGGTGGTACCTACACCGCGGTGCCCGAACTGGTCGCGGGACTGGCCTGCGCCGCGCTGTTGGCCGTGGAACTGATTCTGACCGAGGGCAAATCCGAAACCGTCTGAGCGCTCATTCGGCGGCAAGGAATATCGCCTTGGTGACGGCGACGGTTTCCAACGGTCCCTTCGACGGTCCGACCAGCACGGTCCACCGATCTTCGGAACGATCTATCGGATAGCTGCTTTCGGACCACACGATGGGGGTATCCGTCCCTTGCCCTCGGCAGGAGTAGGCGCCCGCCAGGCTTGGGTTCGATTCGGGAGAGGGCCACGAACCGCCGTGCCGGACGCGGCAGAGGAGGCCGTTCTCGAGTTCGAGCCCGAAGGGAGTCGGGTCGGCGGGCGGCGGATAGGCCTCGACGCCGTCCACGCCTCGAGCGGTGATCAGTTCTGTTCCCCAGGGAAATTGCAGGCAGAGAATCGAATCGGGCTCCGGGCCGACCCAACACGCGTCCGCGCCGTCAGCGGTGATTCCGCAGGTGATGACTCCCGGCGTGACAGCCGACTGTGATGCTGCGTAGCACTCGCTGATCTTCATGGCCGGCGTTTGGACGCTCCAACCGGATTTGGGTTTGCCGGAACCGTCGACGGCAACAAGATTCACGATCTCGGTCGGGGTACCGCCTGCCGATGATCCCGCAGTCGCAGGCAAGCATCGGCAGAGGACTATGCGGATGATCGTTCCCTCATCCGCCTTCTTGCCTTCGGGTGTGAAGGTGATGCGATAGCCGGTTCCCGCTTCGGTGTCGGCCGGAAAGACTGCGACGGATTCCCCGTCGGAATTGGTTGTGGCAGTGAAGGGACCGTAAAGTTCGGCGGCACGCTGCATCTTCTGGCCGACGGTCAGTCCGTCCAGTGTGGCAGCGCCGGTCCGGGGCGCGATTTCGACGAGAACGCCGTCGGTGAAGGTCAATTCGCAGTCCTGCCATTGGACGACCACTGTTCCGGTCTTCGATACCGGCGCAAGGTCGTCGGCGGCTTTCCGCGTTTCCTCCTCTGTCATGCCGATCCGAAGGTTGCGGAAGCCACTGGTGGAGAGTCGCTCCCGTGCGGATTCGGGATCCGAGGCAACCGCCAGCCGTGCGGTGAGTTGCGCCGCGTTGGCAGCGTCGATCGCCATGCCCCCGGTTGCGTCGGCGATGCACTTCAGCTGGGCGGACGCAGCGGCGTCGAGCTTGAATCCGATGGTGTGGATGGTCAGGTCAGGATCGTGGGGCATCGCTTCGGTGGACTCACACGGAGGTTCGGTCGAGCAGGTGTCCTCCCCGTCGGAGACGAGGATGATCGTGCGCTCACCATCGGCGGGGAGTGCGGCGGCCGCTTGCTGAAGTGCAGACAGGATCGGCGTGTATCCCGACGCGGACAACCCGTCGATTCCCGCTGCGAATGCATTTCGATCGAGTGGTCCGAGTGGCACGACGGTCTTGATGTCGCGGCAACCCGCGACCTTCTCGGCGTCGCTGCTACCCGTGGCGGTGCCGTACGCGATCAGACCGAGCGCAGCCTCGTCTGGGAGGCCACTGACGAGAGTGTGAATCGCGTTCTTGGCGGCATCGATTCGAGGACCGGGAGCGTCGTCCTGCTTCATCGACCCCGAGGCATCCAGCACGATGACGGTAGGCGCCGTTGCGCTCACTTCTGAAGCTGGATCAGCAGTGACACTTACCTGCTGGGTCCCGCCTGCTTCTTTGGGCCCGCCACTGCCCTGCGTCGAACACCCGACGGCAATGATCGCAGTCGCCGCAATACAGATCGCCACACGAAGACGCATGGAACGAGGCTACGAGCTGACGTGGCCGGCCAACAGTCGTCCGAACGGACGACACTGGCTCAGCGAATCGCGAGTCGCTCCTTGCGGAGCTTGTCGACCTCGGGCAGATGCAGGGGTTCAAGCTCGTTCACACCCAAGGCGCGCATGAGCAGGAGGTCCGCGAGTTCCGGATTCCGGGCCAAGGCGGGTCCGTGCATGTACGTCCCGATCACCGAACCCTGCACGACGCCTTCGAATCCGTCACCGACGCCGTTTCCGACACCATGGGTGACACGTGCGAATCCAGAGGCCGAGCTACCCAGAGTTGTTCCGCCGCGATGGTTCTCGAACCCCGAGAGGGGCGCGGTGAGTCCGTCGATCAGCGGCTTCGTGATGACTTCGCCGATGGAACGCTTCTCCTGCGGCGAGGTCGTGACGTCGAGCATCGAGACACCTTCGACGCGTTCGCCGCTGGAGGTTTCGTACCAGTTGCCGAGCACCTGAATGGCCGCGCAGATCGCCAGAACCGGTGCGCCACGCTCGGCGGCACGTTGCAGGCCAGGGTATTTCGCGAGGTGACGCGTTGCGAGGCGCTGAGCAGAATCCTCGGCGCCACCCAACGTGTACACGTCGAGCGAATCGGGGACCGGATCGCTGAGGGTGATGTCCACGATTTCGGCGTCGTAGCCGCGCATCCGTAGACGCTGACGCAGGATCAGGGCATTGCCGCCGTCGCCGTAGGTGCCCATGACGTCGGGGAGTACCAGACCGATGCGAACTGTCGAGTCAGACATTGCGAGACTCCTTCGCGATGGCAGTGTTGAGGTCACGGAAGGCCGTGTAGTTCGCCAGTACCTCCACACGTCCGGGAGGGCAGGAAGCGATGGCGCGCAACGGGTCCGGGGCGAGAGTGTGCTCGACGCCCGCGTACGTGAGGCGAACTGCCAGATCTGTTCCGCGTTCACCGGCGGCCACTACCTTGACACCTTCGAAGTGCTCGAACTTCACGTCCCACAGCCAGGAGAGGTCCTCGCCGTCCGGCACCTGACCGTTCACCGCGATGACCAGACCGTCCACCGTGGGATCGATCATCGACAGCGCTTCCTGCCAGCCGGCGGGATTCTTCGCGAGCAGCATGTGAACGGAGTGCGGTCCGACCTCGACGGTGCTGTATCGACCTGCGACTTCTTGAACCGTCGATGCGGCGGCAACTGCCCCGACCGGATCTGCACCCAAAGCCGCTGCAGCCGCTACGGCCTGAGCTGCGTTGCCGCGGTTGGCTTTTCCGGGGAGGGTCAACGTCATCGGAATCTTCAGGCCGTCGGGGCCGTAGAGATTGTCGTCGTCGAGCCACCAGGTCGGCTCGGGCCGCGCGAAGTCGGAACCGATACTGCGCCAGTGCTTTCCCTCCCACACGATGGGTTCGCCGGTGCGCGGGCAGCTGACGGAATCGCCGGCCCAACCGCCGCCGGCAGCAACCCACACGACGTTGGTGGCGTCGTATGCCACGGAGGTGACCAGTACGTCGTCGCAGTTGGCGACGATCACCGCATTCGGATGCGCGTTGACGCACGCGCGCAGTTTCCGTTCGATCATGTTGATCTCGCCGACCCGGTCGAGTTGATCGCGGCTGAGGTTGAGCAGCACGATCACTTCCGGGTTCACGGCGTCGGCTACGTGGGGGACGTGCAGTTCGTCGACCTCAAGTGCCGCCAGCGTCGCATCGGTACGCGCGGCCAGGGCGGCCACGATCCCGGCATCCATGTTGGCGCCGTCGGCCTGCGTGGCGACGTCACCGAGTGTCGCGAGCGCTGCGGCGGTCATACGCGTGGTCGTCGACTTGCCGTTGGTGCCGGTGACCACGACGGTGCGCTTGCCGCGTCCGAGCTGAGTCATGAGCGTCGGGTCGATCTTGAGGGCGATCAGCCCGCCGATCATCGAACCCTTGCCGCGACCGGCCTTCTGCGATGCCCAAGATGCTGCTGCGGCAGCTCGCATGGCGAGCTTTCCGCGCGCTGTGATCGATAGTCCAGTTCCCACGGCCCGAGTTTGGCACAGGGCGTCGTCAGACGCCGAGTCGCGCCGGTGGTGAGGCTGCAGGTGTGTCCGAGAAAACAGTGTTCGCGGGCTTACGTCTCATCTGTGCGGCGCTCGCTCCGGCGATCACGATGACCGCCCCGACCAGTGACAACGGGCTCGGATCCTCGTGCAGGAACAGCCAGGACGCGCCGATTCCCACGACTGGCACCAGCAAGGAGAGCGGCGCCACCATGCCGGCGGGATAGCGGCCCATGAGCATCGTCCAGAGCCCGGATCCGGCGATGGTGCCGAGCAGAATGATGTAGGCCAGCCCGACCAGCGACGGCCAGGCGTCGGCGCTGAATGCGGTGCCGAGTGCGTGCCAGCCGACTGTGGGGCCTTCGACCACGGCTGACAGTGCGAGCATCGGTAACGGCGGGATGACACACATCCACAACATCAAGCGCATCGGTGCAGGCTCGCCGACGGTGTTCGCCGCAGCCAAGCGGCTGCCGAGATTGCCGAACGCCCAGGACAGGCCGCCGAGGAGCGTGAGGATGACGGGCAGCAGTGCCGCGTGGTGCGAGCGGTCCCAGCCGATCAAGGACATGCCGGCAACAGCGACGGCGATACCGGAGACCTGCCAGACGCTGAGCTTCTCGCGGAGCAGGAAAGCGCCGAGTAGGACGGTGAACGGTGCTGACGACTGCAGGACAAGTGATGCAAGGCCCGTCGGCATCCCCGAATGCATCGCCCAGAAGAGGAAGACGAACTGGCCGAATCCGAAACCGAATCCGTAGAGCAGCAGCCAACGGAGCGGTACCTGCGGACGCGGCACGAAGATGACCACCGGAATCGCGATGATCAGAAACCGCAGCGCTGCGAAGAAGAACGGCGGGAAATGATCCAGGCCGACGCGAATGGCCAGGAAGTTCAGACCCCACAAGACGATCACGGTCAGGCCGAGGAGACGGTCGCGGGGAGTCATGCCGTTAATCGTGAGCCTTACGAAGCATCAGAACAAGCGAATATAGATGCACTATCCATGTAGTTTTGCTACATGGATATTCGTCACCGTATGGATGCCACGCGCCTGCGAATCCTCCGCGAGCTCGCCGACCGAGGAACCGTCGGCGCTACTGCTCTCGCCCTCTCGATGACGCCGTCCGCCGTCTCGCAACAACTCAAGATCCTCGGACGAGAAGCGGGGGTCTCGCTCCTCGAACCGGACGGGCGCACGCTGCGCCTCACCGACGCGGGTCGAGCGCTGGTGCTTCGCGCCGACGACGTTGTGGCGGCGCTAGACCGGGCGGCGGACGAGATGGCGTCGTACCGAGGCTCGCCGCGGGGGAAGGTGCGAGTCGCGTTCTTTCCCTCCGGCGCGGCGCTCCTGCTGCCCGGTGTCCTGACGGCGCTGAAGAACTCGGACGTGGACATCGACGCCTACGACGTCGACAAACCGGCGTCGGCCGTCCCTGGGCTGTTGGCCGATCACGATGTGATCCTCACTCACCGTGACGAACGCGGAGCCGAGACGTCGTTTCCCCGGGTCAGCGTGCAACCGCTGATGCGTGAACCGATCGATCTGGTGCTGCGGCCTGATCATCCACTCGCCGAGCAGGATTCGGTCCGGCTGGAACAATTGGCCGACGAGAACTGGATAAGCGTGCGCGGCGGGTTTCCGGTCGACGACGTTCTGCTGTCGGTTGCGTCGGTAACCGGCGTCCAGCCTCGCGTCGCTCATCGGATAAACGATTTCCGCGTCATCGAAGAACTGGTGGCGGCGGGCCACGGCGTGGCTTTGATGCCGCGATACGCGATCACGCATCCCGGAGTGTCGAGGAAACCGGTGGCGGGAGTGCGCGCTGCACGAGTTTATGAATTGGCAACTCGGTTACACGCCAACCGCAGTCCGGCTATCGGAGTCGTGCTCGACGCCTTTCGTGACGTCGCGCGTGCTGTCGGTGAATGAAGGCCGTTGGTGAATGAACGGCTGTCGGTGAATGGGCAGCTGTTGGTGAATGAACACAAAACGGGAGCGACACGATTAGTGTCGCTCCCGTTTCGGTAGTGCAATCCTCACGGTTTAGTGAGGGTCGCTTAGTGAGGGCCGGTATCAGGCGAGAGCCTTGGCCTTCAGTGCTGCGAATTCTTCTTCACTGATGGTGCCGGCGTCGAGAAGTGCCTTTGCATCTGCGATGGATTCGGCCGGGGACTTTCCGGCAACCTCACGGATGTAGCTGTCCTGTGCGTTCTTGACCTGCTGCGCAGCCTCGAGGGACCGCTGTGCCATTCCGTCACTGCGAACGATCAGGTAGACGAGCGAGGTGAGCAGCGGAATGAAGAACAGGAAGACGATCCAGATTGCCTTCACCCAGCCGGAGGTCTTGTGATCGCGGAACAGGTCGGTGATGATCGAGAAGAGCAGGATCAAGTACGCGATGAACGCGAAGCTGATGATGATCAGCCAGAGGAAGTCCCAAAAGGAATCCATTGTCGAGCTCCATTTCACAAGTCGGATTTGTCTGAGCTGACTATCTCACGCGCACGTGGCGTCTGCATCATCCTCGATGGGTGAATTCTTTTTGTTAACTTCGCTAACCGACTCTTTCGGGACCAATGTCATGCCGAATCGAAAACATCGACCGAAAATCTTCAGTGCTCTGAAAACGACCCTGGCCCCACCCGAAAATCGGGTGAGACCAGGGATTGTTCACGAGTCAGGAGCTGAGTGTCAGCTGGCGCGGTTCACTGCCGAGACCACAGCGCGCAGCGAGGCCGTCGTGATCGACGTGGCGATACCCACACCCCAGACGACGGTGCTCTGACCCTCCGGGCCCGTCACGGCGCACTCGACGTAGGCCGCGGCCTGGGCGTCGTCACCGGCGGACATCGCGTGCTCGGAGTAGTCGAGGACACGAACGTCGAAGTTGATGCTTCCCAGCGCGTCGACGAAGGCAGCGAGTGGGCCGTTGCCGGTACCCGAGATCTCCTGCTCCTTGCCGTTCACCTTGACGATCGCGGTGATCGCATCGGTGCCGCCGTCCTCCTCGGACGCGGTGACCTTCTGCTTCATGCGCTCGAGCGGGGTGATGGGAGCGAGGTACTCCTCGTGGAAGACATCCCACATTTCCTTCGGCGAGACCTCGCCGCCCTCGCCGTCGGTGATCTTCTGGACCGACTGCGAGAACTCGACCTGCAGACGACGCGGCAGCACCAGACCGTGATCGGCCTTCATGATGTATGCGACGCCGCCCTTGCCGGACTGCGAGTTCACACGGATGACGGCCTCGTAGCTGCGGCCGACGTCCTTCGGGTCGATCGGCAGGTAGGGGACCTGCCAGAGAATGTCGTCGACGTCGGAGTTCTGGCTGTCGGCGTCGACCTTCATGGCGTCGAGGCCCTTGTTGATCGCGTCCTGGTGGCTGCCGGAGAACGCGGTGTAGACCAGGTCGCCGCCGTACGGATGACGCTCGTGGACGGGCAGCTGGTTGCAGTACTCGACCGTGCGACGGATCTCGTCGATGTTCGAGAAATCGATCTGCGGGTCGACGCCGCGCGTGAACATGTTCAGAGCGAGAGTGACCAGGCAGACGTTGCCGGTGCGCTCACCGTTGCCGAACAGGCAGCCTTCGATGCGGTCCGCGCCGGCCTGGTAGCCCAGCTCGGCTGCAGCGACACCCGTGCCGCGGTCGTTGTGGGGGTGCAGCGACAGGATGACCGAATCGCGGCGGGCCAGGTTGCGGTGCATCCACTCGATGGAGTCGGCATACACGTTGGGTGTAGCCATCTCGACGGTGGCGGGCAGGTTCAGGATGACCGGGTTGGCCGGCGTCGCACCCAGGGTTTCGGTGACGGCGTCACATACTTCCTTGGCGTACTCGAGCTCGGTGCCGGTGTAGGACTCGGGCGAGTATTCCCAGCGCCAGTTCGTGTCCGGGTACTTCTTCGACTCGGCGAGGACCAGTTCGGCGGCGTCGGTGGCGATCTTCTTGATCGTGACCTTGTCGGCGCGGAACACGACGCGGCGCTGCAGAATCGAGGTGGAGTTGTAGAAGTGCACGATCGCGTTCTCGGCACCTTCACAGGCCTCGAACGTGCGCTTGATCAGCTCGGGACGCGACTGCGTCAGCACCTGGATGGTGACGTCGGACGGGATGGCGCCGTCCTCGATGATCTCGCGAACGAAATCGAAGTCCGTCTGGCTCGCGGACGGGAAGCCGACCTCGATCTCCTTGTAGCCCATACGAACCAGGAGATCGAACATACGACGCTTGCGCGCCGGGCTCATCGGATCGATCAGCGCCTGGTTGCCGTCGCGCAGGTCAACGGCACACCACTGGGGTGCTCGGTCGATGATCTTGTCCGGCCAGGTGCGGTCGGGCAGCGTGACCGTCTCGACCTCTTCGGCGAACGGGCGGTAGCGGAACGTCGGCATCGACGAGTTCTTCTGCGTGTTCCACGCAGGCTGGTCGGACGGTGCCGGCTTCGTGGGCGGGGTGATGGTGCGAGTGCCGGTGGTGAATGCGTCAGCGGGGGACATGGGTGTGATCTCCAGGATTGTGGACCCGGCCTGTTGACCTGTTGGTCAAGACCATGAGTCCGGAAGGCTTGGTCGACCGGCGCACAAAAACCCCGCGGCGGGAGGCCAGTCTGGATCAGACCCCGTCGCGGCAACCAAGAAGGAGTGCGCGCTGCATGCACAGCACTCTACTCCTGGATTTCGCGAGAAATCGGTGGGGTTCGCCCTCATGTCCAATTTGTCGCCGAATTGTGCTGCCGTTTCGGCCCCGAAAATGGTGGACTGTCGTCCATGGATCCCCGAATCGCCGTGGCGAGGACGTACCTCGACGCGCTCCGCAGTCACGATGGCAGTTCCGTACCGCTGGCTCCGGACGCGGTACGCCACGAGGTCGGGCTCAAGACCGGATTTTCGGGGAATCATTTGCGGCGCAGCCTTTCCGGAGGTCCTCAGTATCGCGTGATCCGCGACATTCGTGAGGTGGAGTGGACGGTCGACGGGGACGACCTGACGGCTGACTACCTCCTCGACGCCGGGTTGTTCGGGCGGAACCTGATGACCGTTCGGGTTACCGAGACCTTCCGGATACCCGCTGACGATCACCGCATTCACCACATCACCGCGAAGATTCGACCGGCGCGCGCCAAGCACACGTGATGCGCTCGATCCGCTGGATCGTCTGTTCACTGCTGATCGTTCTCGCTGGTCTCGGTGCTGCCGGCTCGGTGCTCGCGCTGTTCGTCCACACCCAGGTGAACGACACCGACAGTTACGTCGAGACGGTTGCCCCGTTGGCTTCCGAACCTGCTGTCCAAGCGGCTGTCGTTGATCGGCTGACCGAGGAACTGACGCAGCGGTTGGACCGGTTTCCGCAGGTGGTGACGAGACAAGCCGAGAAACTTGTTCGGGAGGCGGCTCAGTCGTTGGTCTCCAGCGACCAGTTCGCGACGCTCTGGACCGCGGCCAACCGTCAGGCGCACGCGCAACTTGCTGCGATGGTGACCGGCAGAGCCACCGACGGCATCGTTCGGTCCGACGACAGCGGAACAGTCACCTTGTCCCTCGAGCCGATCATGACAGAACTGCGGACGAACCTCCGCGATCGCGGATTCACCGTCGTCGATCGTCTTCCGACGTTCGATCCGCAGTTCGAGATCCTGCAATCCGACGAGCTGGTGCGGGCCCAGGACCTCTCGAACACTCTCGACCGGGCAGCGGCCTGGCTGCCGTGGGTGTCGCTGGCCTGTGCGATCGCGGCCGTCGCAGTTGCGCCGAGGAGAATGCGCGCACTGTCCCTGGTCGGGCTGGCGACGGCGGTGGCGATGATCGCCCTGTTGGTGGCGCTGGCCGTCGTGCGGCGAGTCTATTTACAGAATTCAGACATACCGTCATCTGAGGCGGCAGTCGCGGTGTACGACGCGCTGGCAGTTTCGCTGGTCAGCAGTATCCGCGTGCTTCTCGCCTGCGGAGTTGCCGTCACGGTGGTCGGTTACGTTGCCGGTGGCTCGCGTTCTGCGACGTTGATGCGATCGCGGATCTCGCAACTGATCCCGCGCGGATCTGAGGCGAACAGCAGTACGCATCGGGAAGTCCCAGGACCACCTCGGTAAGCTCGACCTCTGGTATCTGTAAACAATTTCGACCTGGAGGTAGAAACGCGTGGCTCTCGTCGTCCAGAAGTACGGCGGATCCTCGGTGGCAACCGCCGAGCGCATCCGACGAGTCGCTGAACGGATCGTCGAGACCAAGAAGGCCGGCAATGATGTCGTCGTCGTGGTGTCAGCGATGGGCGATACCACCGATGAGCTGCTCGATCTGGCTCAGCAGGTGTGCCCTTCCCCGCCGGCCCGTGAAATGGACATGCTGCTGACCTCGGGTGAGCGCATCTCCAACTCCTTGGTAGCGATGGCAATTCACTCCCTCGGCGCCGAAGCTCGTTCGTTCTCGGGCTCACAAGCCGGAGTCATCACGACCGGCAGCCACGGAAACGCCAAGATCATCGACGTCACGCCGGGCCGTGTTCGCACTGCGCTGGACGAAGGCTCGATCGTTCTGGTCGCCGGATTCCAAGGCGTCAGCCAGGACAGCAAGGACATCACGACGCTCGGACGCGGTGGCTCGGACACCACTGCCGTGGCGTTGGCAGCTGCACTCAACGCCGACGTCTGCGAGATCTACACCGACGTCGACGGCGTTTTCTCCGCCGATCCGCGCATCGTCCCCGACGCTCACCGCCTCGAGACGGTTTCCTTCGAGGAAATGCTCGAACTCGCAGCGTGTGGTGCCAAGGTGCTCATGCTCCGGTGCGTCGAGTACGCCCGTCGTTACAACGTGCCTGTGCACGTCCGTTCGTCATACACCACCAAGCCCGGAACAATCGTGTCCGGATCGATGGAGGACATTCCTGTGGAAGAGGCCCTGATCACCGGAGTCGCGCACGATCGCGGCGAAGCCAAGATCACCGTTGTCGGATTGCCGGACACACCGGGACACGCTGCCAAGGTGTTCCGCGCAGTCTCCGATGCCGAGATCAACATCGACATGGTGCTGCAGAACATCTCCAAGGTGGAGACAAACAAGACGGACATCACCTTCACGCTTCCGACGGCCGACGGCCCCCGCGCCGTCGAGATCCTGACCAAGCGTCAGGAAGACATCGGCTTCACGCAGATCTTGTTCGACGACCACATCGGCAAGGTTTCCCTGGTCGGCGCCGGAATGCGGAGCCACCCGGGCGTCACCGCCACGTTCTGCGAGGCGCTGGCCAAGGCAGACATCAACATCGACCTCATCTCGACCTCTGAGATCCGCATCTCAGTGCTGGTCAAGGACACCGAATTGGACGACGCTGTACGTGTCATCCACGACGCTTTCGGGCTCGGTGGCGAAGAAGAAGCAGTAGTACACGCTGGAACGGGACGGTAATTTCTCATGACGACTATCGCTGTTGTCGGTGCGACCGGTCAGGTCGGCATCGTCATGCGCACTTTGCTCGAAGAGCGGAACTTCCCCGCGGACAAGGTGCGGTTCTTCGCATCTGCACGCTCCGCCGGTAAGAAGCTGCCCTTCCGCGGCGAAGAGATCATCGTCGAGGATGCGGCCGCCACATCGGATGAGGACCTGAAGGGCATCGACATCGCCCTGTTCTCAGCCGGTGCGACGCTCTCGCGCGCCCAGGCTCCTCGCTTCGCTGCTGCCGGCGCGACCGTTGTCGACAACTCTTCGGCATGGCGCAAGGATCCCGAGGTTCCCCTCGTGGTCAGCGAGGTCAACCCGCAGGACACGAAGAACCTGGTCAAGGGCATTATCGCGAACCCCAACTGCACCACCATGGCAGCGATGCCGGTGCTGAAGGTTCTGCACGACGAAGCCGGTCTGCAGCGTCTGATCGTCTCCAGCTACCAGGCCGTGTCCGGTAGCGGCATCGCCGGCGTCGAGGAACTCCTCGGCCAGGTGCGCGCCGTAGTCGGAGACGCGGAGAAGCTGGTTCACGACGGCAGTGCCGTCGACTTCCCGGCCCCGAACAACTACGTCGCCCCCATCGCGTTCAACGTCCTGCCTCTCGCAGGTTCGCTGGTCGACGACGGAAGCGGCGAGACCGACGAGGATCAGAAGCTCCGCAACGAGAGCCGCAAGATCCTCGGACTTCCCGATCTGTTGGTTTCGGGTACGTGCGTGCGCGTTCCCGTCGTGACCGGGCACTCGCTCGCGATCAACGCAGAGTTCGCCAACCCGCTCTCGGTTGCTCGCGCCAAGGAGATCCTCGCCGACGCTCCGGGCGTCGAGCTGGTCGAGGTTCCGACGCCGCTGGCCGCTGCCGGTGGCAACGCGTCGCTGGTCGGTCGTATCCGTCAGGATCCGGGTGTCCCGGAGGGACGCGGACTCGCGCTCTTCGTTTCGGGCGACAACCTGCGTAAGGGTGCCGCGCTCAACACGATTCAGATTGCCGAGCTGTTGGTCGGCTAGATCTTTCGTTCGGTACCGGCCCCGCACCTAGGTGTGGGGCCGGTGTCGTTTCGACAGGCGCTCTAGTCGAGTTCGGAAATGGCGACCAGGCCACCGAGGTACTCGGCATCCGAATACGCTTTGGCGAGTAGCGCTCCGAGCTCACCGAGAGCTCCGTTGTCGCTGCCGTACGCAACAAACATGCCCGCTTCGGGATCGGTGCCGAAGCGGCCCTCCAGATGCGGTGCATCGCGGCCTACCACTGCGTAGGCGACCGACGCCCAGTCGTAACCGGAGCCTTCGAAACCCTCTACCTGCTCGAATATCGATGCCACCTTGCCGAAATGCTGGTCGGTGAGCATCAGTGACCAGTTGCCCGGAGACGTTTCGAAAAGCTGTAGCGGTTCGATCGATGGTGATGTCATGCGTGTATTGAAGCAGATCCGACCGACAGGTTTCAGTCGGCCGCTAACGCCCGACCGATTGTGCGAGAGCCACGGCAAAACTGGAAAGTCGTTCTCGGGTATAGGTTTCGGGATCACTGACGGCCAGTCGTCCGAGCATTTCGGCGAACGACATCATGGTGTGTGCGAGGAGAACCGGATCAAGGCCTTCGAGCTTCGACTCGAGGGCAATCCCGGCGCGGGCCAGTTCTTCGGCGCGGGCGAAGACAGCTCCGCGAGAGAGCTTCAACAAGCCGTGATACTCGCTGGGGGCGTTCTCGACAGACGTCAGAATCAGGCGCCAGCGCGTCGGGTTCTCCAGTACGGCGTCGACGAAGGCGCCGACGGTCCCGGTGTACGACGCCGCTGGGCCGAGTTCGCTCAGATCTGTCGGCATGGTTTCGAGCACCTGAGCGATGGCTCGCTCGTGCTCGCGGCGCAGCAGTGCAGCGACGAGATCGGTCCTGGTATCGAAAATCGTGTAGAGGACGGGCTTGCCGACACCGGCTTCGGCAGCGACGGATTCCATGCTGAGGTTGTGCAGGCCAACGCGGCCGGTGACCTCGAATGCTGCGTCGAGGAGCTGCTCGCGACGTTGCTCCGGCGCCATGCGAGGGGCGTACTTGCGCCGCGGTGTATCCGTTGCGTCAGCTTGTGACCTGGTCATCGTGTGCATCACCTCCGCTCTCACCCTAATCTGCCTGCCACTTCTTCGTGAATAATACGCAACCGTTGTATTCATCGTCTGCAATTGTTACGGTGGCGTTGTATTCGAATGGTGCTCAGTGAGGCGCCTCTGCCGAGATCTCGAGGAGAACAACCGCTATGACAGCGTCGACCTCTTTAGTGCCGAATGATCTGCTGCTCCATCCCTCCACGTACGATCGGCCGGAGTTCGACGCGACCACGCGGAGACTGCTGGGCGCGACCGTCGACTGGTTCGAGGCGCGTGGAAAGAACCGACTCCTGGCCGACTATCACGACAAGATCTTCTACTCCGATTTCCTCGATTTCGCGGCGAAGGAAGGTCTGTTCGCCACATTTCTGACGCCCGCCCGCGACAGTGGTGGCGACTCTGACAAGCGCTGGGATACCAGTCGTATCGCCGCGCTGTCCGAGATCCTCGGCTTCTACGGACTCAACTACTGGTACCCGTGGCAGGTGACCATCCTCGGTCTCGGGCCGGTGTGGCAGAGCGACAACGAGACGGCAAGGGCGCGAGCAGCTTCCGCTTTGGCTTCCGGAGGCGTTGCGGCATTCGGACTGTCCGAGAAAGAGCATGGCGCGGACGTCTACTCCACGGACATGGTCTTGACGCCCAACGGCAGCGGCGGGTACCTGGCCAGCGGTTCGAAGTACTACATCGGAAATGGCAACTGCGCCAACACGGTCTCTGTCTTCGGCCGTGTCGACGGAGTGGAGGGCACTGATCAGTACGTCTTCTTTTACGCCGACTCGGACCATCCGGCATTCACCGTGGTGAAGAACATCGTTCCGGCCCAGATGCACGTAGCGGAGTTCTCACTCGTCGACTATCCCGTTGCGGCAGAGGATATCCTGCATACCGGCGAGGCAGCATTCAGTGCCGCACTCAACACCGTGAACATCGGAAAGTTCAACCTGTGCTTCGGCGGAATCGGTATGTCGACTCATACCTTGTACGAGACGATTACCCACGCGCACAATCGAATCCTGTTCGGCAATCCCGTCACGGCGTTCCCACACGTACGACGTGAATTCGTCGACGCGTACGCGCGCCTGCTGGCGATGAGGCTCTTCTCGGATCGTGCGGTGGACTACTTCCGCACCGCATCGCCCGAGGACCGCCGCTACCTCTTGTTCAATCCCGTCACCAAGATGAAGGTGACAACCGAGGCACAGAAGGTGATCGGACTGCTCTCCGACATCGCTGCGGCAAAGGGCTTCGAGAAGGACAGCTACCTCGCGGTGGCCAAGATGGATGTCGACGGGCTGCCCAAGCTCGAGGGGACCGTCGCCGTCAATCTCGCCCTGATCGCCAAGTTCATGCCGGCGTACCTCTTTGCCCCCGAGTCATTTCCGGCGATTCCGACGCGCAACGATGCAGCCGACGACGAGTTCCTGTTCCGTCAGGGCCCGGCACGGGGGTTGTCGAAGGTTCGATTCGACGACTGGCGAGCGGTGTACGCGAAGTTCGCGGATGTTCCCAACGTTGCACTGTTCATGGAGCAGGCAGAAGCGCTCGTGACCCTTTTGGCCGAAGCTGCACCGGATGCGGCGCAGCAGGTCGACTTGGACTTCGGCCTGGCGATCACCGAACTCTTCACCCTCGTCGTCTACGGCCAGTTGATCCTCGAACAAGCCGAGATCTTGGGATTGAACGAGGGGCAGCGGAGCGGTGGGGTGCTGGATCAGATCTTCGATGTCCTGGTCCGCGACTTCAGTGCTGCAGCGGTGGAGTTGTACGGAAAACCCAGCGCCAGTGAAGATCAGCAACGGTTGGCACTGGCATCTATTCGGCGCCCCACGTTCGCGGCGGAGCGATTCGAGTACGTCTGGCAGCAAGTAGTCGCCTTGTCTGGTGCCTACGAAATGAACGGTGCCGGCTCAACGAACGGGGAGGAATGAAATGTCTGAACTGACGATGAATCGACCGCGTGAGGATTACGGCTTCTTCGGCCCAGGATCACCCAGTTGGAAGATCTGGGCCGCGCCGACAGCGCTGATCGGGTTCCAGCGGTCGGTGGTGCTCGAGCACTTCGACCCCTTCTTGGCTGCCGCAGTGGCAGACATGAGCGGGATTTACAGCGATCCGGCCGGGCGACTCGACCGAACCTTGGCGTACTTCCTGACCGTCGCCACTGCCGACGGGCGGACAGCACTGGCGCTGTCCGACCACCTCATGACAGTTCATGCTCAGGCTACGGGCGTTGAACCGATCACCGGAACTCGTTACAGCGCAAACAATCCGGCGTCACAACTCTGGATCCACGTGACGGGTTGGCATTCGGTGCTCAAGTGCTACGAGATGTATGGGCCGGGCCCGCTTTCAGCTGTCGAAGAGCAGCGGTACTGGGAAGAATGCGTGATCGCTGCCGAACTACAGACATGCAAGACCTCCGACGTTCCACGCTCCCGAGACGAGGTACGTGAGTACTTCGCTGAAGTCAGGCCCAGATTGTGTACCTCCGAGCGTGCCAACCGGGCGATGCACTACTTGTTGAGAACACCGAGAGCGCAGGGGAAGACGAAGTTCGCGACATTCAGCCGATTGGTCGCGCCGGCCACTATCGCGACTTTGCCCGGCTGGATGCGAACGATGGGTGGGTTCGATCAGCCAGCGTTGTTGGACAGAGCAATTGCGCCCGCGGTGCGAACGGCAGTCCGGTTGGGTAGTTCACCGAAGAACATGACCACTGCTCTGAAAGTCATTGCGCCGATGACGGGCAAGGTGTTGGAGCGCCACCTGCGTGACGAGCAACCCCTGGACCCGAGAGTTGTCACGCCAGCGGAGATTCGGGAGCGATTCCCGCGAGCCGCCAAGGTTGCGCAGGCCGTCTGACGGGTTCGCCACGGCCTGTTGGCACCGCATCGGGGGGATCCCTTCGATGCGGTGCTCGGCCGTGTTCTGTTGTGCCTGAGGTTCGTTCTCAGGTTTTGAATGTGGTGTTCGCTGGGCGCGGTTGCTGCCCGGGGTCGATCGAGGGCGGCGGGATGAACCAGGGTTTGTTGTCGACTCCTATTCGGATTTCCCATTTCCCGACGAACCCGGATTTGCGGTGCATCAGCCGGTGATGTGAACGGCACAGCAGGACCAGGTTGTTCATCACCGTCGGGCCACCGTTTGCCCAGTGCCGGATATGGTGCGCATCCGTCCAGGCGGGCACGCATGTGCAGCCCGGGAAGGCGCAGCCTTTGTCTCGGGCGATGAGGGCGACGCGTTGTTCGGCGGTGACCAACCTCTTCCCTGGTTGCGCATCCAAGGGCGCGCCGTGATCGTCGAGCAGAACGGTCGACAGGAAACAATCACACCCGAGAAGCCTGGTCTGCGACACCGAGAGTGGCCCGAGCCAGGGCATGTGCCCGACATCAAGATCCGACAGAGACTCTTCACCATCAGCAGTGGAGGGTGTGGCGGCGCAGTCTCGATGCTCAGCGAGATCATGGGCATTGATGTGCACGTTCACGTGCGGACGTTGGCCACCGTCTTTGCCGGTTTTGGCGCAGTCGAGGTACCGGCGGATCAGTTCGGTGAACCCGTCCGCGGTCCGCTTCGCTGCCGACCGGGCGTCGGGGGTTCCGTCCGGTGCCGGGGTGGGCATCGTCAGATTCGACAACGCGGAGAGCAGCATTTCGCCGGTGAGGGCGTCGAAATCGCCGCGCACCACCACCCGACCGTTCAATGTCGAGGCGATCCGCAACTCGTTCCGGTCGACATCTTCGGCGGGCGGGATCTCATCGGATTCGAACAACCGCTCCAAGGTCGCGATCACGTTCCGCACCTTCGTCGTCGTCGCCTCCACACCCGACGCAGCAGCGAGCAACAAATCGATGCACTTCGGGAGCGCCTCCTCCGGCATCCCCTTCGGTGGTGATTCACAGAACGCCACGATCAACACGGCATGATCGAAGGAGCAATCCCCGCCATCGAACCGAGCCGCCACCGCCGGAAACGGCCGCAAAGCCGCACCCAACGCGGCGATCTTCTTCCCGTCCCGAACCTGCAGCATCGTGTTGGCCGCCAACCAGGACCCCACACCGCGGCTGGCAATCACCTGATCATCCGGGCGCAACGACAACTCGTCCACCACCGTCACACGAACGGCTTCCAGGCGCAGAATCTCCGCACTCGCCGACACCGCAGCAGCGCGCAACTCGGCAGCAGTCAACTGCCACAACCGTCCGCGTAACCCCACCGCAGAACCAGACACCACGTCCGACAACAAGACACTCATTGAACCCCCCCGATCCCCTCCCCAAATCATACTCGAACATGCGTTCGAGTCAAGAGTGTTTTCGAATCCTCGATTCGATACCGTCAAGGAGGATCTGTAGGCCCTGAGTAAATGACTCTTCGGTTTCTCGTTCGAGATAGAAGTCGCCGCCCGGTACCGGTGGGGCCTCCCGACCCAACTGCATCGTGTGGGGGAAGTCGTCCGCGAAATCCGGTGCAGCATCGGCCAGTGCAGCAGAAGACTCTGCCCACCAATGAGATTCGGAATCTCCGATGGTCGAGGCGCTCCGGATCTCAGCTAAGGTCCGCGCGGACCCCCGGATGAAATGGAAAAGCATGCTCACCGATCTGCGGATGGTCGGAGCATCGAGACTTGTGGAGTAGAGAATGGACAGGAGTGATTCGAGTCCTGCCTGCTCGTGCGGACCTAGGACGGGGCGCGCCAACGAGACATCCAATGTCCACGGATGGCGTGTATTTAGGGCGAAGAGTGCGGCGGCCCAGTCGGAGAGTGCCATGCGCCAGTCGCCGGTGTCTGCGATCGGCGGTAGCTCGGCATGCACCCGGTCGTACATCAGGTCCAGCAGTTCGTCCTTTCCCGGTATGTAGGTGTACAACGACATCGCAGTGCGGCCGAGGTGGTCGCCGATCATGCGCATCGACAACGGTGTCGTGGGGTTGGCGTCGGCGACTTCGATCGCGGCGTCAACGACTGTGTCAGTGGACAGCGCGGGCTTCGGTCCTCGGCGGCCGGAAGGCGCCTCGGGTTGACGCCACAGAAGTGAAATCGTGCGTGCGATATCGCGTCGGCCTGCCTGTTTGTTCATCCTGTCGCTTTCGTGGAGTCGCGCTATTCTTAATTACTTTACAGTGTAAAGATTTGGGAGTGGGCATGGTTGAGGCAAGACTTCACGACGGGACAACTATCGAGGTCGAGGTTCTCGGACATGGCCCCGCCGTGCTGATACCCGTGAATCCGATTTCGGCTACCGGCATCAAGGCGGACGAACTTCGTGCCTGGGGCGTTGACCCCTCGCTCGGTCGAACATTCATGGAAGGGTTGGCGTCGAACTTCACTGTGGTTGCCTTCGACTACGAAGGGCACCGGATGGCGTCGCCCGCTCCGGACACGCTCACTCCCGACAACATCGCGTCCGACATTCTGGCTGTGGCGAATTCGGCTGGGATCGACCAGTTCGCCTACTACGGATACTCCTGGCTGGCACTGTGCGGATTGCAGTTGGCGCTGCGCACCGATCGTCTGACCGCACTGGTCATGGGTGGTTTCCCGCCGGTGGATGGGCCGTACAAGGCGATGCTCCAGGTTACCGAAGCTACACACCGCATGGCGAGTGAACCGCCCCAGCGCACATCACAGCCCACAGCATCATCAGACGAATTCGATTGGAACTCCATCGACATTGCGTTGACCGGAGCGCAGACCCGGCAGTTCGTGACGCTGTACCGCGCACTTGGTGAATTCGACGATCGAACGATTCAAGGGCGCATCCTTTGTCCGCGAATGTGTTTCGTCGGTTCGCGAGACGTCATCGAATACGGTGACCGATGGGGTGGGGTACGGGTCGCGCCGGCCGATCTCGACCTCGACGCCGTTCGGTCGGCAGGGTGGGATATCGAGGTACTCGACGGTCTGGATCACACGCAGGCAATGCAACCGACTCATGTTCTACCCATTCTCAAACCCTGGTTGGAGAAGGTGGTCGGTGTTTGACCGTGCGGGCACACGGGTAACCCGCTCCGGATGCCGTCAGCGTGAGGGGGCCGTGAGTGGACGAGTCACACAAGATCCGTCGCCGATCGTTTGTTCAAGGGCTTGGCCTGCTGGCCGGTCTGAGCGCGTTGTCCGCTGGATCAGCGACGGCTCGACCACCTGATGTCGATCCACTGCGCCCGTTCCAACTTCCGTCACCCCGGCTGGAACCGTTTCGGGAGACCCTTCCTGTCCTGCCGGGCATTTCGGGTGGCAACCTGGAGCTTCGCGCGGCTTCGTCGATGCACCGTTTCCATCCGGACCTACCGTCGTCGCCGTCGCTGGGTTACGGCGGAATGGATTATCTCGGCCCCACCATCGAAGCTCACGTCGATCAGCTCGTCACAGTCCGATATGCCAACGACATTTCTGCGTATCCGCTTGCCGCGGATGTCGATCCGGGTCTGCACGGCGTCAGCAACCTCGACCGCACACAGGTCCCCACCTCGCTTCACCTGCACGGGGGAGTTACTGCACCGCAGTTCGACGGGCATCCGGAGCTGATCCAGCGTCCGGGCGAAGGTTTGGTTCACGAGTACACGAATGGTCGTGCAGCCGGCAATCTTTGGTATCACGATCACGCCATGGGAATGACGCGCCTCAACGTCTACGCCGGGCTGGTCGGGATGTATTTTCTCCGTGACGACGCAGATACAGGCACCACCGGGAATTCTCTCGGCTTGCCGTCCGGCGAATTCGAGCTTCCGATGATTCTGCAGGACAAGGTCTTCACCTCCGACGGTCAACAGAGTGTCCGTTCCACGTGGCTCACTCCGCAGGGTTCCTGGGATCCGGCGACTCCCGGTGACGTGGGTGTAGTGAACGGCGTCGTATGGCCGAAAGTGGAGGTGGCTCGCGGACTGTACCGATTGCGACTGCTCAATGCCGCAACCTATTCGGTGTGGAATCTGCACTTCGCAAATCGTATGCGGTTCTGGGTGATCGGTTCCGAAGGAGGATTTTTGGCCGCTCCTGCGCCGACGGATCACGTCCGGCTGAGTCCGGGTGAACGCGCTGATCTGCTTGTCGACTTCAGTATGCTCGAGCCGGGCACGACGGTGGAATTGCGCAACGACGAACCGGTACCCCTTGCGGTGGCGCAACGCGGCACGCAGGTGATGCCGGTCTTCTGTCGGTTCGACGTGGGCAGCGCAAAGGGATTCACCGGCTCGATCCCGCAGCAGCTGAATTCCGTTGCTGCCGAACCGGCGTCCCCGGATGTGGTGCGAAATCTCACGATCATGCAGCTGTCGCGTCCCTCGGATTACCCGTCGATCACTATGTCGCTCAACAATTTGCGGTTCACTGATTCGGATATCGAACTGCCGCGTCAGGGAACCATCGAGCAATGGAATCTGATCAACATCACCACGGAACCACATCCGATTCATCTGCACCTGGTGGCGTTCCGCGTTGTGGGACGCCAAAGCCTCGACACTGCAGCACTGATGCAGCGGTATCCGGTGCCTGACTTGGGGGTCCGGTGGACGCCGTCGGCAGAGGAATTCGTGACCTCTTCGCTGCGGCCTCCCGAAGTGTGGGAAACGGGGGAGAAGGACACTGTCATCGTGGATGCCAACTCGATCACCCGCGTGATCGTGCGCTTTCCGACGGCCGACGAGTTGGGCTTCGATCCGGATGCAACTTTCGCGAGAGGTTCCATGGCAGACCACTCGGCACACGGAGAAGCCGGTATGGGGGACCTGCAGGGGTACGTCTGGCACTGCCACATGCTCGATCACGAAGACCACGACATGATGTTGCGATATCGGGTGGTGACGTAGCCTTCAAGGGGAGAAAAGTTCCCAGAGGAGGCAGCTGTGTCGGAAGGTGCGCCCACCGGGCCCCTGGACGGATATCGGGTGATTGAACTCGGAACCTTGATCGCCGGGCCCTTCGCCGGGAAACTGCTCGGCGACATGGGCGCCGACGTGATCAAGATCGAATCGCCGGACCGCCCGGACCCGCTTCGTACCTGGGGTCAGGCCGAGCAGGACGGTCATCGATTCTTCTGGACAGTTCACGCCCGCAACAAGCGGTGTGTGACGTTGGACCTTCGCGTCGACGCGGGACGAGACCTGTTTCTGAATCTGATCGAACATGCCGATGTGGTGGTCGAGAACTTCCGGCCGGGCACCCTCGAGAAGTGGGGCCTGGGATTCGACGTTCTCAGTGCGCGCAATCCGAAGTTGGTGTTGGCCAGGGTATCCGGTTACGGGCAGAGCGGACCGCAAGCCAAGAGCGCCGGCTACGCCTCGGTTGCCGAAGCGGTCAGCGGATTTCGGCATCTGAACGGTTATCCAGGGCAGGCGCCTCCGCGTATTGCCCTTTCGCTCGGAGATTCTCTCGGCGGGATGTTCGCCGTTCAGGGAGTGCTGGCGGCGTTGCTCTCACGAGAGCGGACCGGCCGTGGTCAGGTGGTCGACGTTGCCCTCACGGAATCCTGTCTGGCGGTGCAGGAATCCACGATCCCGGATTACGATCGGGGCGGGATCATCCGGCAGCCCTCGGGAACGAGATTGGAGGGTATTGCGCCGTCCAACATCTATCAGACCTCTGAAGGAAACTGGGTGGTGATAGCAGCCAATCAGGACACGCTCTTCGTGCGTCTGTGCACCATCATGGGGCGACCGGAACTAGCGCATGACGACCGCTTCTCCAATCATGTTGCGCGTGGCAAACATCAGGACGAGCTCGACGAACTGATCAGTGCCTGGGTCGCGCTCCAAGATCCCACCAGCCTGGTGGAACGCCTCACCGAAGTGGGAGTTGTTGCCGGGCCGATCAATACGGTTGAAGATGTCGTCAAGGATCCGCAGCTGATCGAGCGGGGGATGCTCGTCGACCACTACGACGAGCGGATCGGTGAAAACGTCCTCGGCCTGGGCGTCGTGCCTACCTTCAGTGAGACACCCGGATCCGTGCGCAACGCGGGAGCGTCGGCGCCGGGTCACGACAACTCCTCGGTGTGGGGCGGGCTCCTCGGACTCTCGGACGACGAGCAGGCAGAACTGAAGATGAAGGGCGTGATCTGACATGTCGGTACCTGGCGTGGGTATTCCAGCAGTCAGTATTCGTGAAGTCGGACCACGGGACGGGTTGCAGATCGAAGACCCGGTGTCGCTGGCCGAGAAACTTCGTCTTGTCGACGCTCTGGCTGCGACGGGTGTTTCGCGTATCGAGGCGACGTCGTTCGTCTCACCGCGCGCTGTGCCGGCGTTGGCCGACGCGGAATTGTTGGCAGCAGAACTGCACCAGTGGCCCGGCATCGAGTTCTCGGCATTGGTCGCCGGAATCGGTGGAGCGAAACGGGCCGTCGCCGCAGGAATGAAAACCGTCGAATATGTTGTGTCGGCATCGAATGGCCACAGCGAGGCCAACACTCGGTCGACGACGGAGCAAGCGACCGAACGTATCGGAGAGGTCGTCCGGATCGTCCACGACGCCGGAGGACGGGTGGAGGTCATCGTGGCCACAGCCTGGGACTGTCCGTTCGACGGTCCAACCGACCCGGATCGTGTTCTGCGGATTGCGGAGCAGGCCAAGGAGTTCGGTGCTGATCAATTCTCGATCGCAGATACCATCGGCACTGCCACGCCGGGGCGTGTCGGACGATTGATCGACGCTGTGGGCGAAAGAGTAGGTGACTTCGGCTTGGGTGCGCACTTCCACAACACGCGTGGCGCTGGTCTTGCTTGCGCGTTTGCGGCTGTGCAGCACGGTGTTCGAAACCTGGACGCGTCCACCGGAGGTCTCGGTGGTTGTCCGTTCGCTCCCGGTGCCAGTGGCAACATCGCGACGGAGGAACTGGTCTACATGCTCGAAGACATGGGCATCGCGACAGGTATCGACTTGGATGCGAGCATTCGTGCCGCTGCCGTTGCAGAGGAGATAGTGGGCCATACGGTTCCCAGTAATCTTCTCCGCGCCGGCGATCGGAAGCGGTAGGGACCTATACTCTTCTCGGTTGGGTGATACCAGCTGCAGTCTGACCAGCTGCTCGTGCGCCGCCGGCGGCCAACCGATGCGCTGCTTCTCCAGATACCAGGCACCGGCGGCAAATGCGATCGCGAGGACGATCCAGATCGAGACGCTTCCGATCTGAGAGCCCAGGTCGCTCGACGAGGACACTTCGCCTGTGCTGTAGTCGTATTCCGTTGTCCTGGTGATTCCCTCTACTGCGAAGGTCCACAGAATCGGAAGGGCACACAGTGCGGCGAGGGCACGTGCGACATGCGCTGGACGCAGTTCGAAGATCATTCATTTCTCCTGGTGATCGACCCGGTGAATCTCACTCTCCTCGAAAGCTATTCGGGTTCGACGGCGCTGTCTGTAGTCGGATCGACGGACATGGACGAGGTGCCGAGCTCTCCCCGGCCCCCCTGCCGTAGCAGCTGCATTCCGTTGTGATCGAACTCGATTCGTCGAACGTCTTCAGTATCGACCAGCATCGTGGCCATAGCGGTACGCCGAGGTGGAAGGATCCGTATGGTCACTTTTCCTCGCGTGATCGCGGTGAGTTCCCGGACGATGCTCGAGTGGATTCGGTCGCGCACGTCGGCGTTCGCGCCATCCATTCCGTGGTCGTCGAGCAGGACTACTTCGACGCCGCGGTTTCGAGCGGCACGCACAGCATCGATGACATCTGTCTGTTGTAAGCCTGTCGCCCTCAGTGAATCTCGGAGTTGCGCCTCGAGGAGTTCGCATTCTTGCCGCTCGGTGGTTGTCAGTGGAACCCCGGAAGCGACCCGTTCGAGGAGCGGGCGTGCAAGGACATCGAGCCTGTCGAGTTGAGCGTCGCGTTCCTCGAGAATCGCAGCACTGGCGGATGCAGAGGCAATTCGTTGGGTGGACTGCTCACGAAGTTCGTAGATAACCCTGGCTTGAGGACGGATGGTGTATGCGAAGAAGGTCGACATCAGAACAGGGCCCGCGTTGATGACCGTCAACGACACTCCGTACATGGCCCCCTGGCCGGTGGTGGAGGACCAGATGGCGGTCACCAACACCATGAGTCCAAGCCCGAGCCACGCGAGTGCTGTACGCCCACGAACGCACATGAAGGTGAAGACTGCCGTCGACATCCCGAACATCCAGAGTTGAGTCATGTCGTTGACGGGGACTGGAACCACTGACAACACCAGGCCGCTCGTGACGGCGCCGGTCAGAGACACCAGAACGCTCTGCCCCAGCGGCATCGGGTCGCCTCTGCTCAGAACGAGTGTGAAAGCCGCAGTCGAGCACACGATAATTGCCAAGATCATCGGCCAGACTGCGCGGACGTCGGACGACGTGTAGGCGACCGAGATCACGCAGGTGAGCGCGAAGCATGCAGCCATGAATCGAGCAGCACGGCTGTGCATGCCGAGAAGATCGCGGACATCTCGTCCGTCCGGTCTGGTCATGTCATCACCGCTACGGGCAAGCTCAACGTCAGAGTCACCGAAGTGCCGCGGCCGGGTGACGATCGAATGGTTGCCGATCCGCCGTCGAGTTGACGCATTCTGCCGCGGATGCTGACAGTGATTCCGAGGCGATGCGTCTCGACGGAGCTCGGATCGAAGCCGACGCCGTCGTCGGTGACGACTACTTCGAGGTGGGTGGCGGTTGCCGTGACCGTGACCGAACGCCGTGCACTGCTTCCTGCGTGTTTGACGCTGTTGCGCAGTGCCTCGGCCATCGCACCGGCCATCGCACGAATCGAGTCGGGTGCGTATCCGCTCGGATCAGACCCGTCGGAGAGGGCGGTCTCGAACGTGATGTTTTCGTCCACTTCCGAAGCGGCTGAACGCAACTGAGCGAGGATTCCGTCGAAGTCGAAACTCGTCTCGTGGTCGGTTCCGGAGCGCAGTTCGTCGAGTCTTGCCACCGTCGTTCGCGCCTGAGCGACGACCGAGGGATCGGCATCGTTTCTCGAAGCAGCGAGCAGAGTCGACATCACGGTGTCGTGGATGAGTGCGTCGAATCTCTCGCGTTCGACGGATTTGGCCTCGGCCGCGGCGGCGCCGGCGGCAGCGGCATGAGTGGTGGCGATGGTCGCATCCAGTACTCGTCCGGTTCGCAAGGCCATGACGGCCGCTGCTACGAAAACCGCGCAAAATGTCCAGGCGAAGGCGAGGTCGGGAACCAACAGGTGCGTCGTGGGACTCGTCCGGATTATGTGATTGGTCAACTGTGCGAGTGTTGCCACTACGAAAAGGTGCACGACGGCAGCGGCCGGTCGCCAAGCTGCAGCGGCAGCAAGGCTGGCGACGCCGGGGAAATTGGAAATCCACAAGGTGAAATCTGTGACGTGGTCACCATTCCACGCCGGCCACCACAGGAGGATGACCACGACGTAGAGAACCGCATTTGCGCTCGCAGTTCGTTTCACCCATCGGGTGTCGGCGTGGAACGTCGATGCTCCCAGCGCCAGCCCACTACCGAAAGTCGTGACCACCGCCAGTGGAGTCCACCACGACGCAGACATCGTGGTGGCTTCTGCAATCGCAGGGGCAAGCAATATCAAATAGCAGACATAGCCGGCGCCGATGAAGCGGCCGAAGAGCCTCAGAATTTCGTCAGTAGCACTGGCTGTTTTGTCGAAAGCAACTCTGTCGATCAGAGTTCGTCGATCGTCACTATCTGATCTTGTATCGCTCGCACGAGTAATTCGCATTTCGTCGGTGCGTTCCTTCCAACGTCGGCATACTTCTCGCGAATCCGCGACAGGTGGGTCCCCACCGTTCCCACGCTGATGTAGAGGTTTTGAGCAACGCGTGACTTCGAATCACTCAGTAGCCATTCCCTGAGAACCTCGATTTCGCGCTCCGAAAGGTGCGGTCCGACGGGATCCTGTGCCATGCAGTTTTCCACAGTGACTGTCATGAGTTTCGTCCTTACTTCTCTGTAGCGGAATGACAGACCCCCGACAGTGCCGTCTTCTTGTCAGATGAATGTAATTCGAAGAGGGAAATTTTTCCCAGACATCAATTCCTCTGCCCATATTTTCAGGGGCAGCGCTGTGAGAGTTATTGTTGCCGAACCTCATTGTTAGTCAAAGTCAGCTTTTTTCCGGAAGTAGGCCGTTCAGGAATTGGTAATACCCCGTCTTCGACCGCGCGTTTGTACAAATCCGTTTTTGTCGGTGCGGGTCGTCCGACAGCCGCATATTTCTGCCTGATGCGCTGGAGGTAGTCGTTAACCGTCTGCGGCGCCAAACCGGTGAGTCGCGCAACTCGATCCGCCTTCTCTCCGGATGCGTAAAGTTCGAGGACCTCGAGTTGTCGAGGGCTCAGACCCACTTCGTCGAGACCTGGATCCCCGTCGATTGCGGCAGCCCACTCTGTCGTCACCACCTGCCTTCCCGACGCGGCGGCGCGTATCGCATCAACCACGACGGCAGTCGGTTCGGACTTGCGTACAACACCCAGCACGCCGGCACGGGCGGCCGAGCGAACGAGGTACGGGTTTTCCGCCCCGGTGAAGATCAATGTCTCGAGCCCGGCGGACCGCAGTTGCTCGACATTGCTCTTGGGCGATGACCCGTCGGCCAGTCGGAGGTCGAGGATTGCCAGATCCAAGGCGACGTTCTGAGCGAGCATCTCGGACACAGTGGTCGCGATGCACACCAATTCGAGGTCCGGCTCGTCCTCGAGCATCACAGACACGCCGATTGCTACCGACTCGTGGTCTTTCACCAACCCGACACGGCGGTGTGGAAATGCTGTTTGCTCTGGCATAGCGATTGTTTCCCTCCGCTCGATGCGAGGACGTTATCAGGCAGAGCTGACTGACCGGTATGTTACGTGTCAAGATTTGAAGTCAGCCTGGACTGTTTTACGTTTCGGCTCTACAGTTGTCTTGTGACCGAGACCACTTCCGATGCGAAAGTAAGCCGTACCCAGGCCGAACGTACAGCGGCGATGCGTGGGCGCCTCCTCGACGCCGCCGTCGAATCGTTGGTCGAGCTGGGCTACGCACGGACCAGCACGCAAGAGATCGCCCGCCGCGCAGGCGTCTCGCGGGGTACGCAACTGCATCATTTTCCGACCAAGGAATCGCTGGTCGTCGCGGCCGTCGAGTATCTGGTCGACAAGCGGCTGGAAGAAATCCTCACCGCTGAAGTGGATCGTGGTCGAGGCCTCGAGGTCCTGTCGGACGCGTTCTCCGGGCCGCTGTTCTATGCCGCCCTCGAATTGTGGGTCGCGGCGCGGACCGATCCCGTTCTGCATGCGGCGACGGTGCCCCTCGAACGCAAGGTGAGTGAGGCGCTCGAGTTCGGCAGCGCCGAGTTGTTCGGTGATCGGTTCGATTCCGAGTCGGTCGAACTCACCATCGAACTCGTTCGTGGGCTTGCCGTCTCAGCCCTGTTTCGTACATCCGAAGCCGACGACGCGCTCAGAGCGCGACTGTTGCCGGCCTGGCAATCCCGAGTGGAGAAGAAGTGAAGCTTCCCGAACATGTCGAAACGCTGATCGTCGGTGCCGGATTTGCCGGTATGGGCTTGGCGGCCAGAATGCTTCGCGACAATCGCGCTGCAGACGTCGTGTTGATCGAGCGTGGAGCTGACATCGGCGGCACTTGGCGCGACAACACCTATCCAGGCTGTGCCTGTGACGTGCCGACGGCGTTGTACTCGTATTCTTTTGCGCCGAGCGCCGATTGGAGTCATACCTTTGCTCGTCAACCCGAGATCTACAACTATCTGAAGAAGGTGGCCGCAGACACCGGCATCGTGGAACGCGTAGTCCTGAACTGCGAACTCGAAGCTGCTGTGTGGGATGAGGATGCGGCGCTGTGGCGTATTCGGACATCTCGAGGGTCGTTGACGGCCAAAGCTCTGGTCGCCGCGACCGGAGCGTTGTCGACGCCCAAGATTCCGGGTTTTCCCGGTCTCGACCAATTCTCCGGGACCACTTTCCATTCGGCGACGTGGAACCACGAACACGAACTGCGTGGTGAGCGCGTAGCCGTGATCGGAACGGGAGCGTCGGCGGTTCAGTTCGTTCCCGAAATTGCCGACCCTGCTGCCCATGTCACCGTGTTCCAGCGAACTCCGGCTTGGGTGATCCCTCGGATGGATCGCACCCTGCCTGCTGCACAGAAGGCCGTGTACTCGCGGATTCCCGTTACACAGAAGGTGATTCGAGGGTGGGTTTACGGCTTCCGCGAGCTACTCGGTGCCGCGATGTCGCACGCGACGTGGGTGCTGCCTGCCTTCGAGGCGGCCGCGCGCCTTCATCTGCGCAGACAGGTGAAAGATCCGGAGTTGCGCCGGAAACTGACTCCCGATTTCACGATCGGTTGCAAGCGCATGCTTCTGTCCAACGACTGGTTGCGCACCCTTGACCGCGCGGACGTGAGTCTGGTCGACAGTGGGCTCGTCTCGGTCACCGAAAACGGAGTGGTCGACGGAAGCGGCGTCGAGCACAAGGTCGACACCATCATCTTCGCCACGGGGTTCACGCCGACGGAACCGCCTGTTGCGCATCTGATCACCGGAAAACGTGGCGAGACGCTGGCCGCACATTGGAACGGTAGTCCCAACGCGTACAAGGGTACTGCGGTCAGCGGGTTCCCGAATCTGTTCCTCATGTACGGTCCGAACACCAACCTCGGACACAGTTCGATCGTGTACATGCTCGAGTCCCAGGCCGAGTACGTCAACGACGCCGTGAACACCATGAAGCGAGAGCGGATCGATGCCCTCGACGTGAACGAGACGGTGCAGGTGCACTACAACAAGGGAATTCAGCACGAGTTGCAGCACACGGTGTGGAACAAGGGCGGATGCTCGAGTTGGTACATCGATCCGGAGGGGCGCAACTCGGTGCAGTGGCCGACGTTCACTTTCAAATTCCGTTCGCTGCTGGAGCATTTCGATCGGGAGAACTACTCCGCTCGCAAGATCGAAAGCGTCGAGGCATGACCGCGACGCACTACGACGTGGTGGTTATCGGTTCGGGATTCGGTGGCAGTGTCGCCGCTCTTCGCCTGACGGAGAAGGGCTACCGCGTCGGGGTGCTCGAAGCCGGTCGACGGTTTGCCGACGACGAGTTGCCTGAAACCAGTTGGAGACTTCGAAAGTACCTGTGGGCGCCGTGGATCGGATGTTATGGGGTTCAGCGCATCCATCTTCTTCCGGATGTGCTCGTGATGGCGGGGGCCGGCGTCGGAGGTGGGTCGTTGAACTACGCCAACACGTTGTATCAGCCACCCAATCGGTTCTTCGAAGACCGTCAGTGGGCGCATATCACTGACTGGCACGACGAACTGGCGCCGTACTACGACCAGGCCAAACGGATGTTGGGTGTTCGCACCAATCCGTCCTTCACTCCTGCCGATGCGGTGATGAAGGACGTAGCCGAAGAGATGGGCGTGGGGGAGACCTTCACGTCCACCCCCGTCGGGGTTTTCTTCGGGGAGGCAGGAGTTTCCGTGCCGGACCCGTTCTTCGGCGGAAAAGGACCCGAACGCACAGGTTGCACGGAATGCGGGGGATGTATGACCGGGTGCCGAGTCGGTGCGAAGAACACGCTGGTCAAGAACTACCTCCATCTCGCCGAGCAAGCGGGCGCCAGGGTTCATCCGCTCACGACCGTCACCGACCTTCGGCCGGCGGCAAGCGGTGGTTACCGCCTGCTCGCGAGGCGAACGGACGGCGTCCGCCGGCGAGAAGTTCGGTTCACCGCCGATCAGGTGGTGGTTGCCGCCGGAACGTACGGAACGGCGAGACTGCTGCTCGGTATGAAGGAATCCGGTGCCCTGCCGGGCCTGTCGGACACTCTCGGCACCGTCGTACGTACCAATTCCGAAGCCGTACTGGCCGCAACGTCGAAGTCGCGTCGACGGAACTTCACGCAGGGCGTAGCCATCACGTCGTCCTTTCACCCGGATGATCACACGCACATCGAGCCGGTGCGATACGGCAAGGGCAGCAATGCAATAGGACTTCTGCAGACCGTCCTGAGTGACGGCGGTGGGCGAACTCCCCGGGTGCTGAAGACTCTGGCAGTCGCGGCCCGGCACCCAGGAGCGTTCTTGCGATCGTTGTCGGTACGGAACTGGTCCGAGCGAACCGTCATCGCGCTGGTGATGCAGACCGACGACAACTCCCTCGAACTTTCCAAGAACACCAAACGATTCGGGCGCTCCCTCACCAGTAGACCGGGACCGGGCGATCCACCTCCTCAGTGGATTCCGCAGGGTCATACAGCCATTCGCAAGGTCGCCGAGAAGATCGACGGCGACCCGGGTGGTTCCATCGCCGAGATCGTGAACATCCCGATGACGGCACACTTTCTGGGTGGCTGCGCGATCGGTGACAGCGCGTCGAGTGGCGTCGTCGATCCGTATCTGCGTGCATACGGTCACGAGGGACTGCACGTCATGGACGGTTCGGTGGTGAGCGCAAATCTCGGAGTGAATCCTTCCCTGACCATCACTGCGCAGGCGGAACGAGCGTGCGCGATGTGGCCGAACAAGGGTGGCGCGGACGCCCGCCCGAAGACCGGCGAGCCATACGTACGTATCGATCCGACTTTGCCGTCCGATCCGGTGGTGCCGACGCATGCACCAGGCGCTTTGCGGCTTCCCCTGACCATTCGAGCTGAGAAGGTGTCCGATGTGGAGCGTGCCTGAATCGACAAGTGACCGCGTCGACTGGCCGGTGAGTGATCCGCCGCCGTGGCCGGCTCGCGTTCGCGCGACACTGTGGTGGCACCGCAGTACGTCGGCGGCACGCGAGCTCGGCCCGGATGGTCGAACGATTCCGATGACGGTGGCCATGATGGTGGACTACCTCGCTTCGCCGGTCGGCCCGTATCGCGAGATCCTCGCCAGTCCGGTCTTGCATGCGCCAGGGAAACGGATCGGGCCTATGCCGCGGATGGCGGTCCCTTTCATCGCGGTGGATTCGGAACCGTCGGTGCACGGTGGGCGAGTCCACTGGCAACTACCCAAGGTTCTGGCCGAGTTCGACGGAGACGTGCAGCAGAAATTTACTGCGACCGGCGACGGATGGCGGGTGCGTTCGGATACGCGGATGCTCGGGCCGCGTCTGCCGATTGCCGGGGCGTTGGGATTTGCGCAGCCGGAGTCCGGTGGAGGTCTGGCGATCGCGTCGGCAAGGCTGACGGGATCGTTCCGATACGCGCGCGTGAGCGTCGAGGCAGAGGGGCAGACCCTGCCGGACTGGTTGGCTGCGGGCACCCATCACGGCGTCGTGATTCTGGGCGGAAAAATGACTACGGGAGCGGCCAGGCGTCGGTAACGGGGGTTTGACCTGCGAAAAGCGACCAAGGCCGCCCGTCAGTGACCGGGCGGCCTTGGTCGTGTGGTGTGAAAGTCAGGTGTCGACGTCCCACAGGCGCCTCTCGGCGGGTGGTCGCTCGCAGCGACAAAAGGGGTGGGGCCCGGGGCTTGTTCGGACGCCGACAGGGTGTTCAACGGCGGTCTCCCCGGATTTGTTCCCGTCCTTGATATGTGACACCGGTCTCGATTCAACTTAGGCAATCCTTTTCTTGACTAATTCCAGAAAAGCGGCATACTGGGAAACATGCGAGACGGAGAGCATGACTTCGACCCCCGAGCGCAATTGCGCGCCGTCGGGTTGAGGGTCACTGCTCCGCGCCTCGCCGTGCTGGATGCGGTTACAGCCCAACCGCATTCAGACGCCGATTCTGTTGCAGCACTCGTGCGGCAGCAGCTCGGATCGGTATCCACACAGGCCGTTTACGACGTGCTGAAGGCATGCGTGAACGCAGGATTGCTGCGACGCATCGAGCCGGCGGGTTCGCCCGCACGGTTCGAGACGAGGACTGGTGACAACCACCATCACCTCGTCTGTCGCGGCTGCGGCAAGGTCGTCGACGTCGATTGTGTTGTCGGCCAAGCTCCCTGCCTCGAACCTTCCGATAATCACGGCTTCGAAATCGACGAAGCCGAGGTCGTGTTCTGGGGCCGTTGCGAAGATTGCCTGAAGAATTCTGCCGAATCCGACACCGAGTCGGACGCGGTCTCGCAGAATCGAATTGATGCGTCCAGAACCTCCGAGTCAGCCACCTCGCATGCAGCCCATGCGTTCGACTCGGATGCAGCCCCGCTCCTCTGACGCCCAGCCCACAACGCTAGGAGGCTTCGCCATGACCAAGCCCACCACCAACAATTTCGGTATCGCGGTCGCAAGTGATGACGAATCGCTGACCGCGGGTATTCAGGGGCCGGTGCTCCTTCACGACCACTACCTGATCGAGAAGCTCGCGCAGTTCAACCGCGAGCGTGTCCCGGAGCGCATCGTCCACGCCAAGGGCGGCGGCGCTTTCGGTGAACTCGTCATCACACACGACGTCAGCAAGTACACCAAGGCCGCGTTCCTGCAGCCGGGTAAGAAGACCGAGTCACTCGTCCGCTTCTCCACCGTCGCCGGTGAGCAGGGCAGCCCGGACACCTGGCGCGATCCGCGCGGTTTCGCGATGAAGTTCTACACCGAAGAGGGAAACTACGACCTCGTCGGCAACAACACCCCGGTGTTCTTCATCAAGGACGCCATCAAGTTCCCCGACTTCATTCGTTCGCAGAAGCGACTGCCCGGCTCCGGTCTTCGTGACCACGACATGCAGTGGGACTTCTGGACTCTGCGTCCCGAGACCGCTCACCAGGTGACCTGGCTGATGGGTGACCGCGGTATCCCGAAGACCTGGCGCAACATGGACGGCTTCGGATCGCACACCTACCAGTGGGTCAACGCTGCGGGTGAACGCTTCTGGGTGAAGTACCACTTCAAGACCGATCAGGGCATCGAGTTCCTGACGCAGGCCGAAGCAGACAGCCTCGCCGGTAGCGATCCCGACTACCACCGCGCGGATCTGTACAACGCCATCGAGGCCGGTAATTTCCCGAGCTGGACACTCAAGGTTCAGATCATGCCGGTCGACGAGGCCGAAGGCTACCGCTTCAACCCGTTCGACCTCACCAAGGTCTGGTCCCAGAAGGACTACCCACTGATCGAGGTCGGCAAGTGGACGCTGAACCGCAATCCGGAGAACTTCTTCGCGCAGATCGAGCAGGCTTCGTTCGAGCCGTCGAACGTGGTGCCCGGCATCGGATTCAGCCCGGACAAGATGCTTCTCGGCCGCGTCTTCTCCTACGCCGACGCACATCGTTACCGCATCGGCACCAACTACGCCGACCTGCCGGTCAATGCCCCGAAGAACGAGGTGAACTCCTACTCCAAGGAGGGCGCCATGCGTTACAGCTTCAATTCCCCGTCGACGCCGGTGTACGCACCGAACTCGTACGGCGGACCGCATGCCGATCCGTCGGTTGCCGGTGACGAAGGACTGTGGGCGTTCGACGGCAAGGCAGTGCGCGCCGGATACATCGAGCACGCCGAGGACGGCGACTTCACGCAGGCCGGAACGCTGGTCCGTGAAGTTCTCGACGACGCAGCTCGTGAGCGCCTGGTGAGCAACATTGTCGGCCACGCCCTTGCCGGCGTCAGTGAGGAAGTTCTGTTGCGTGTCTTCGAGTACTGGAAGAACGTCGACGCAGATTTGGGCAAGCGCGTCGAAGAAGGTGTACGCGCAGGTCAGTGACCCGCTGACATGAGCATCGCCTAGGTCTACCGAATGCGGACCGCTGCAAGGGAAATCACTTCCCGGCAGCGGTCCGTTTCCGTCTACCCAACTACAGAAGCGCAAACCAATAGACGAAGCATGCGAGAAGGAATACAACGACTGACTCCATGACGACACCCCTGTTCGACGTGCACTTCTGCTGTTCGCACTCTCCATGATCCGCTTCTCGAGCTGAGAATGCTCGGGGCACAAGTTTCGCGAACCGAGGTGTTGGGCAGTCAATTCCCATGGCAATAGGTGCGGTTCTCTTCGACATCGACGGAACGCTCGTCGATTCCAACTATCTGCACGTAGAAGCGTGGTCGCGAGCTTTCTTCGAGGTAGGTCGCCCGGTCGACGCGTGGCGGGTACACCGCAGCATCGGCATGGACGGAGACCAACTACTGGAGTCCTTGCTCGGCGAAGACATCGACGGGTGCGGACCGCGAGCCAAAGAACTTCACACCACGTACTACCGGCAGTCGGCCGACCGTCTCCGAGTACTGCCGGGAGCGCGCGAGTTGATCCGCCGAGTTCACTCGCTCGGACTGCATGTGGTGCTCGCTACCTCGGCGCCGGACGACGAACTGAAGTTGCTACGCCGGACGCTCGACATCGACGAAATGATCTACGCCGCCACCTCTTCGGAATCCGTCGACGAGGCCAAACCTGATCCGGACCTGATCGAGGTCGCGCTCGCGAAGGCAGGTGTCGACGCGGGCAATGCGGTCATGGTCGGGGATGCCGTCTGGGACATGAAGGCGGCGACATGGGCGGGCGTTGTGGCTGTGGGAGTGCGCAGCGGCGGCATGTCGACCGACGAACTCGAAGGTGCGGGTGCGGCTGCCGTGTACGACGACGCCCGCGACCTTCTCGACCACCTCGACGGCAGTGTGATTTCCGAACTCGTTTCAGGCCTAGATACCGGGAGTTGATCAGTGATGGCACGATTCGGCTACACCTTGATGACGGAGCAGGCAGGTCCGAAAGAACTGGTTCGCCATGCAGTTCGGGCCGAAGAAGTCGGCTTCGACTTCGAAGTGATGAGTGATCACTACTCGCCGTGGCTGACCGAGCAGGGGCATGCACCCTACGCCTGGTCGGTGCTGGGGGCAGTCGCCCACGCCACCGAGCGAGTCGGTTTGATGACGTACGTGACTTGTCCGACCGTGAGGTACCACCCCGCCGTCGTCGCTCAGAAAGCTGCGACGATCCAGATCCTCGCGGACGGACGCTTCACCCTGGGATTGGGAAGTGGCGAGAGCCTGAACGAGCATGTGGTCGGCGAGGGTTGGCCGTCCATCGACACCCGCCAGGACATGCTGCAGGAGGCGGTGAGCATCATTCGCGCACTGCTCGCCGGAGATCTGGTGAGCTGGAAGGGGGAGTACTTCGACGTCCAGTCCGCCAGGATCTGGGATCTCCCCGAGAACCCGGTTCCGCTGGCGCTGGCCATGTCCGGAGACAAGTCCGTCGAGCGTTTCGGTCCGATGGCCGACGATCTGATTGCCGTGCAACCGGATTCGGAGCTAGTGCACTTGTGGAAGCACGTGCACGGCCGAGCATACGGATTGGCTCCCGCAGGCCGGACCATCGGTCAGATTCCGATCTCGTGGGACCCTGATCGCGACACGGCAATTGCACGAGCTCATCAGCAGTTCCGGTGGTTCGGCGGAGGGTGGTCCGTGAACTCCGAACTGCCGACGCCGGCGAGCTTCTCGGGTGCGACTCAGTTCGTGCGCAAAGAGGATGTAGCTGAAAGCATTCCGTGTGGTCCCGATCTCGATGTGATCGTCGAAGCGGTCAAGGCATACACGGACGCCGGATTCACCGATGTGGCACTGGTACAGATCGGTGGAGATACCCAAGACCGATTCTTCGACGAGGCGGCCAAGCCGCTGCTCGAGGCTCTGCACGTCGAATTGGGTTGATCGAGAAGATCAATCGAGTTCCGCCGAGTGGGCTCTTGTCGAGTCGCGCGCTACCGCCGTGCAGCCTCGCCTGCTGCGCGACGAGGGCCAGTCCCAAACCGCTTCCGGCGTCGCCCGCACCGGTACCACGAACGAATCTCTCGAACATAGCTTCGCGTTCCGAAGGCGCGATCACGGTGCCGTTGTCGTCGACGAAAACCGTCGCCGAACCCGTCGCAGCCCCTGATCGGACGGTGATCTCGACTTCGTCGGCATTGCCGTGCCGAACGGAATTGGTGACGGCGTTGGTCAGCACCAGACGGATACCCGCGGGAAAGGCCTGAACCGAAAGTTCTTCCGGTGCTTTCAAACGAACGTCGACCTGCGGGTGCAGACGGCCGGCGTCAGCGACGGCGCGATCGGCAACCTCGACGAGATCGACGTCGGCACAATCCTCGGGATCGGCCACGTCACCCAGGGCTAGAGTCTCGAGGTCGGTCAGGGTGCGCTCGATCTGGCGCTGCGCTTCCAACAATTCGCCGGACAGTTCGCGCCGTTGGCTTTCCGTGAGATCGAGTGTTGCGAGAACTTCGAGATCGGTACGCATCGACGTGAGAGGTGTGCGCAGTTCGTGGGCGGAGACGCGAGCGAAATCGCGTGCCGACTCCAACGCCTCCTCGGTGCGGCTTCGATCGCTTTCGATGCGACTGAGCATGCTGTGGATTGCCTCCGACAGTTCTTCGGCTTCTCGCGTTCCACGTACCGACGGTGCCCGGCGCGAGAGTCCGTCGACGTCGAGGTTGTTGCCGATCGAACTGGTGGTCTCGGTCAATTGCTGTAGTGGCCGGACGGCTCGGCCGGTGAGGAACCAACCGAGCCCGGCCGCGGCAAGGATGGCGACCACTGCTGCAGCGGCCACTTGGAACTGCTGCTCACGGATTGCCTGGGTCAGTGGGTCTTCGGGGATGCTGACGGCCAGTGCGGCGCCGCTGTCGCCGGGCACCAGAACATCACGACTGCGAACATCGGTGGTAGCCAAGGCGCTGACGGTCGCGGCGTTGAATCCGGGGCTGACCACGGATGGTTCTGTTGTTGCAGTTGGTGTTTCGATGAATAGCGGGCTCGGCGCACTCGCCGCGACGCCCAGGGTGACGGAATCGAGAGTGCGTTCGAGTTGTTCGGATCCGTTGACACGCAGAAAGACCGCGAACGCAATTCCGATCGCGGCAATCACGATTCCGGCGGCCAGGCCCGAGGCGATGGCTACGCGAGTCTGAAGTGACAGCGGCCGCTTCATCGTTCGGCCCTCAGGACGAAGCCCACCCCACGCACTGTGTGGATCACGCGGGGCGCTCCGTCGACTTCGAGTTTCTTGCGTAGGTAGGTGACAAAGACGTCGACGACATTGGTGTCGGCGGCGAAGTCGTAACCCCAGACGAGTCGCAGGAGTTGTGCGCGACTGAGTACGACACCGGCGTGCTCGGCGAGTACCGACAACAGGTCGAATTCTCTTTTGGTGAGTTCGATTCGTCTACCGTCGATGCGCGCTCGATGGCCACGGAGATCGACCGTCAGCGGTCCCACCGTGATCGGATGGTCGACCGACGGGGTGGCTCGCGTCGTGCGTCGAAGCAATGCGCGGAGTCTGGCGACGAGCTCGGCCAACTCGAAGGGCTTGGTGAGGTAGTCGTCGGCGCCCGCCTCCAGCCCCGCGATGCGATCACCCACGGAACTTCGGGCGCTGAGCACGCAGATCGGAACCTCGTTGCCGATCGCGCGCAGGGCGGTCACCACCCCGACGCCGTCGAGGCCGGGCATGTTGACGTCGAGAACGAGCGCGGCCGGGCATTGCTTGTTCACCGATGACAAGGCCGATCGTCCGTCGACGGCAGTTGCCGTGTCGAAGCCCGACAATCGGAGTCCACGTTCGAGCGAATTCAGAACCTTCGCGTCGTCGTCAACGATCAGGATGCGCTCGCGTGTACTCACCCCAGCCATGGTGCCATCGGATCAAGGCCTGGGGCCTCGCTCGGAGCGAGGGCCGTCGCATTCTCATCAACTCCTAAGAAACCGACAACAGATCTGCAGTGTTGGCTTCATAACCTCGGGTTTCTCGGATGCGACCGCGCCGAGAACTCGAGAACGTTCGATCAAGGAGAACAACGATGACGCGATTGAAAGTGAACGGCAAGCGGGCCCGCCGGACCGGTGTGGTGGTGGCGTCCGTGGCGGTCCTCGGTATGGCAGTGGCGCCGGGAATCGCCTGGGCTTCCAACCCGATTTCCGACGGGTCACCGGTGGCGGTGCGGTCGATCGCGACCGCTCCAGCCGAGTTGGGTGTGGCTCCCGAAGTAGCGTGTGGTGTCGCGGCGCCGATTTCCGACGAGGAGCTGCAGAAGCTCATCGACGAGGGGAAGGTCGTGCGCGCGGAGGAGGCCGGTACGGCCGCAGTCACTATCGAAGTGCCGAGCGAAGCTGCGACATTCGTTGCGCGTGAAGGGGTGCCGGCGTTGCCGACCGTCGAGTGGGCTCCGACGACCGAAGGTGTTCCGGCAGAGGTGCTCGACATGGCCGGTGTCGCTCCGCTGGAGGAGGGCGTTGCCCTGTCATGCACGGTTGCCGCGGGCTGACGAGCGAAAAAAGCTCCGCATGAACCGCTTTGACCTGGAACGGTACGGCCGTACTCAACTGGGTCTGGAGGTTGGTCAAGCCTGTCGGTAGCACTTGCTACGTTCGGGGCGGTCTCGGCGAGCATGCCGGGGCCGTCGCCGACGGCGTCATGTGTGTGGTGTCTTGCAGAGGTGCGGTACGGCCTGATGCGGGGCGCGTTTCGAAAGGTGTTGTGTTTCATGGTCATGGGCCCCACCCACGCGATGTCCGGTGCTGCTGTGGGGTTGGTGGTTGCGGAGTTGTTGCCTCTCGACTGGGGAGGGCCCACATCCACTGCGGAAACTTTGACCTTTGCCGGGGTGTGCGCCGGAGCCGCCTTGCTTCCCGACCTCGATACCGGTCAGTCGACGGTTTCGAGGTCATTCGGTCCGCTCAGCAAGGCTCTGGCCAAAGGCATCGACGCAATTTCGGTGACTTTCTACCGCATCACCAAAGGCAAGAAGGACGGCAAGCGTCGTGGTGGGCATCGGACGCTCACGCACACCGCGCTGTTCGCCGCCGGGTTGGGTGCCGGGGTCTCGGCGCTGGTTGTTCAGTTCGGGAAGCCAGCCATCATCATCACCCTGTTCTTCTGCCTCGGGTTGGCCATCCGAGGATTGGCGGGTGAATTGGCCAAGGAGAAGGGATGGCTCGCGGTCTCCGCCGTTGCGTTGGTGCTCTCTGCCCTCACCTGGCAGTGGTATCCCAGCGAGGCCGGATCCACGGGGCTAGGTGTTGCGGTGGCACTGGGCTGCGCCACGCACTGTCTCGGCGATGCGATCACCAAGGAGGGAGTGCCGTTTCTTGCACCTCTGATCCCGCTCGGCGGCAAGCGATGGTGGGAGCAACGGCTGCCGTCATTCCTGTCCATCCGTGCAGGTGGGAACCTAGAGAAGGTTCTGATCGGGCCGGCTCTGACGGTTCTGACTGCCTGGTTGATCATCAGTGCGTTCGACGGTGCCCCGGAAGCGATCTACGCGGTATTCGCTCCGATGGTGCAGTGAGCTTCGGAAAACTTTTATTACGGAACCACTGGCATCGTAATCATATTTGTTCTACGTTCGTCCCTGACATGAACCGAGTCGGCGGACGGAGTGAGCAGTGGTGCATCAAGCAGAGCGCATGGCAGAGCACAGCTCGAGCGAAGACGGTGTGAGCCGGCGCGGATTTCTCGCAGCGAGTGCCGGCGCAGCTGCTCTCGCGGGCATTTCCTGGGCACCGGCAGGAGCAGTTCCCTGGGGCTCGGCATCGACCATCGCGCCACCGCCCGGATATCCGTCGGACATTCCGTTGTCACAGTCGGCGTACGCGAACTGGTCGCGAGAAATCATGCTCGACAGCGTGTGGACGGCCACGGCACGTCACAGCGACGACGTCGTCACCCTCGCCAACTGGGCGTTCGACAACGGGTACACAGTGCGTGCGAAGGGAACGATGCACGGGTGGAGCCCGTTGACGGTGGTGCCCGGCGCGCCTTCGGATCGAGTTCTGCTGGTCGATACGATGGCCAACTTGAATTCGGTTGTGGTGCAGCACGGCACGCCCGCAACGGTCACGGCGGGCGCCGGCGCCAGTATCGAAGCGATTCTGACAGCGCTCGAGCGAGAAGGGCTCGGCTGGGCCAACTCTCCGGCGATCGGTGAGCTGTCCATCGCCGGCGCGCTGGCGATCGGTGCTCACGGGGCAACCTATCCGGCGGTGGGGGAGACGATCACCCCTGGTCAATCGTATGGTTCGCTGAGCAACCTGATCACCGAGATCACGGTGGTGGCGTGGGACGAAGGCATCAATCGGTACGCACTGAAGACATTTCACCGATCGGACGTCGAGAGCACCGCCTTCCTGACCCATCTGGGTCGAACCTTCGTCACCTCCGTGACGCTGCAAGCCGGGGAGAATTATCGGCTGCGGTGCCAGAGTTTCACCGACATTCCGTGGCAAGAACTCTTTGCTGCTCCCGGGTCGCCAGGGCGTACCTACGAGAGTTTCGTCGAGAAATCCGGACGGGTGGAAGCAATCTGGTTCCCGTTCACGCAAACACCGTGGCTCAAGGTCTGGACACCGACCCCGGTCAAACCGCCGGAGTCCCGAGAGGTGAGCGGGCCGTACAACTACTTCTTCTCCGACGCGATTCCCGAAGAAGTCACCACCCCGTTGGGGATGGTGGCACAGGGTCTCCAAGGTGCGACACCGCTGTTCGGCGCCTCTCAGTTCGGCGCTGTAGCAGCAGGATTGGTGCTGACCGACACCGACGATCTCTGGGGCTGGTCGAAAGACGTTCTGTTCTACCTCCGGCATACGACCTTGCGCGTCGTAGCCGGGGGCGGAGCCGTGATCACCAAGCGGTCCAACATCGGCCGAGTGGTCCACGAGATGACGAGTTGGCTGAACGAACGAATGACGCACTACGCGTCGTTGGGGCAGTATCCCGTCAACATGCCGTTCGAAGTGCGTCTCTGCGGTGTCGACGATGACGGCGAGGTGTTGGTCGACAGCGCCGGAGTGCCGGACCTGTCAGCGGTGCGGCCGCGGGCGGATCGTCAGGACTGGGACACAGCGATCTGGATGAACGTGGTCTCGATTCCCGGCACCGCGGGATTGCCTGCGTTCCTTCGCGAAATGGAACGGTGGATGGTCGCGAACTACTCCGGCGATTACGCGACCTTCCGTCCGGAGTGGTCCAAGGGGTGGGCATTCACCGATCAGGCGGCGTACCAGGACGACGAATTCCTCACCAGCACAGTGCCTGCCACCTTTCGTGCCGGTGGCGACGGGAATTGGGACTTCGCTCTCGCCACTCTCGACGAACACGACCCGCACCGCGTATTCAGCAATACGTTCCTCGACCGCGTATTGCCACCCAGCTGAATCTCCTACTGCGGAAGCGGTTTGCGCCAACATACGTCGGTGACACGGATACGCTGATTGTTGTCATCGTTCCAATCGACGCTCAGCCCCTGAGTTCGGAGTGCGTCGGCTACCTGGCGCCCGACGGTCTGATCGGTGTGCGCGATCATGTGTGCCTTGGCGGTTTCGTCGCCGCCGAAGGCAGCGGCGACCAGCGCGGGATCGAGATCGTGGGCCGGACGGAACGCACTGTAGGACAAGTAGAGATCGGACGGCTCGTCGCCGAGACGCTCCGCATCTTGCATGTGGAAGAACGTGTACGCCCACTGAGCAAAGGGATACCCGTTCTCGTCGGGTTCGGACGGCGTGCGTTCGTCGTCGATTTCGGTAGTGCCGCACTGCATGCAGCAGGTGAAGTTCATCCGGGCCACGATGCCGTTGCGTTCGAGTTCGGCGAAGGCTGCGGAGAGGCGCTCGAAGTCTCCGGGAGCCGTCCACTGGGTCTGCTCCTCGACTCTTCGGTCCCAGACCTCACGCACTACTGCGTCGATCTGTCTGCCGAGTTCGTCGTTCTCGAAGCCGCCCTCGACACAGTCTCGGGCGGCTTCGCAGATTTCGTCGAACGTAGCGAAACCTGGGACTACCAGTTCGCGTGCTTGCTCACGTACGGCGACGATGTCGGCCTCACTGAGCCCCGGTGCTGACCGTGACTGTGATGACCGTGACCAGGGCAATCGCATACCGGCACCGTACTGCACCGATCCGACCGTCAGGCGACGTCGGCTGCTGCTTTCGTTTCCTCCTCGTTTGACGGGGCAGGCTTGTTCGGGATGAGCGCCGTGGCGATCAGGCCCACCACGACAAATCCGGCCGCAAGGTATCCGCCGAGTGTGATGCCGTGAGTCATCGCAGATTGGGCAGCGTCGGCGACGAAGGCAGTGTTCGGTGAACCGGCCAGCGAGTCGATGGCGGCGCCTGCGCTGTCGGTGACTGCCCGCGTCAACTGATCAGCCTGAGCTTGGTCGATACCGGATCCGGTGAGGTCGTTGTTCAGCGTCGAATTGAGAGTGCTGAAGAAGACCGTGGTGAGGACAGCGATGCCCAGTGCGGATCCGAGTTGGCGGAACGCGCTCTGAATGCCGGAGCCTTGACCGGCGCTCTGCTCGGGAATCTCCTCGAGCACGACGTTGGTCACCTGGGCAGTCGCAAAACCGACGCCGATTCCGTAGAAGAACAGCACTGCGGCGATAGTCCACCAGGGGCTGTCTGTCGCAGCGATGAATCCGAGGCCGGCGAGACCGAGCGCTTCGAGAGCCAGGCCGATACGGACCAAGCCCAACGGCGAGACCTTCGATGCCAGCCCGAAGCTCGCACCACTGGCGACAAAGCTGCCGATGGCAATGGGAACCAGCGCGAGCCCTGCCTGGAGGGCGCTGTATCCGAGCGTGAACTGGAGCCAGAGAGGAAGCACCGCAACGATTCCGAACTCGCCGAGTCCGATGATCAGCGTCGCGATGTTGCCGTTGCGGAACGACGAGATGGAGAACAACCGTACGTCCATCAGTGCCCGCGACGGATCGGCGCTGCGGGTGAGCATGGTTTGACGGTAGGCGAACGCACCGAGCGACAGAACGGCGAGAACCAGCGCCACCAGAACCGGCGACGGGCCGCTGGACCATGACAGACCGAATAGATCGAAGGGTTCCTTCGTCGTCAGCCACCCGTACGTTCGTCCCTCGACGAGTCCGAAGGCCAGCAGGCCCAGGCCGGCGATGGACAGTGCCGCTCCGGTGGCGTCGACGCGCCCAGCGGTGCGCGGGGAGGGAGCGATGAACAGCACTGCGCCGATGAGAATGAGCGCAGCAAGCGGAATGTTGATCCCGAATGCCCAACGCCATGAGGCATGTTCGGCAAGCCAGCCGCCGAGCAATGGACCGAGGGCGGATGCAGCGCCGATGGTGGAGCCCCAGACCGCGAAGGCCTGGCCGCGCGCCTTTCCGGTGAACATCGCGTTCAGAAGCGACAGTGACGTGGGCAGGATCATGGCCGCGCCGGCGCCCTGCAGGAAGCGCGCCAGGATGAGCAGACCGCCGTTCGGCGCCAGTCCGGCCAGCAGGCTCGTTGCGCCGAACACGACGACACCGGCGATGAAGATACGACGGGCGCCGACCAGGTCGGCAACTCTGCCGACCAGAAGCAGGAGTGCCGCGAACACGATTGCGTAGGACTCTTGGATCCATTGAGCCTGAACGGAATTGATCCCGAGATCTTCGATGATCGAGGGAACTATGACGTTGACGATCGTGGTGTCGACGACGATCAGTGCCACGCCGAGTGCAATGGCGATCAGGCCCAACCACTTGCGGGTGGTGGGTGAGATGTTCACGAATAAACCTCCATTGTGAAGTAACTTTATTATGAAGGTATATTTGAGGCGGTAAGTTGTCAACGTGCGCGCTGGGCTCGACCGGCCGCCGTCTGGCACAGGAAAGGTGGGATCACCGAGGTGGAGGCACCGCGCGACATCTCCGTGGAGCGGGAGCGGCTGATGGACGAATTCCGCGCGTACGGTGGCACGTTCACCGAATTCAGCCATCGATTCGCGTCGTGGCTCGGCCTGCATTCCACCGACGCGACTGCCTTGATGGAAATCACCGCTGCCGAGGAGAAGGGGACGCCGCTCTCACCCGCCCGCCTCGGAGAGCGGATCTCGCTGACGTCGGGTGCAACCACCGCGTTGCTCAACCGCCTGGAGAAGGCGGGACATATCGTCCGGACCCGAGAGAATGCCGACCGGCGAGTGGTCACGCTGCACAGCAGTGCGCATGTGCAGGACCTGGCGGACGAGTTCTTCGGGCCCCTTGCCGTGCGACTCGACGCCATGATGGCGAAGTACCCGCCCGAACTGCTCAGTCGATTCGAGGAATTTCTCGTCGACCTTCACTCGACGATGAACGAACACCTCGAGCAGGACAACCGCTGAACAAAGAACGCCGCTCGACTCCGGAGAGTCGGGCGGCGTTCTTTGTGTCGGTGACGGCTACTTGCCGAGCTTGGCTTGCAGGTCGTCGAGAACCAGGCCGGCACCTGTCGGGCCGAGGCCCAGGAACCAGGTCTCGTCGCTCACCTCGGTGGCGCGTCCTTCCTTGACTGCGTCCATGCTGGCCCACAGCGGTCCGGCAACAACCGTGGTCTGGCCCGTGTCGGCGGGATTTCCGTAGCTGGAGTAGAAGATTCGGTCACCCTCCGCCTCGGTGATCGTTTCCGGGCTGACCTCGACGGCCAGTTCGTCGATGTCCTGGATCGCCGGGCGGGGCAGGCCGACGTCCTTCAAGATGACGCCGATGAACGACAGATTGCCGTACAGGCGCAGCTTCCCGGACATGAAACGAACCAGTGAAACGGTCGGGGAGCCGTCGATCGACTCACGTACCTTGTCGGCGTGCTCTTGGTAGTCGTTGAGAATCTGCTCAGCCTTGGTCTCCTCGCCGAGTGCGTCACCGGCAAGGAGGAAGTTCTCCTTCCACGGAAAGCCGGGGCGGATGCTGAAGACCGTCGGAGCGATTGCCGCGAGTTGCGGGTAAAGCTTGTCCTGGCGCAGCTTGCTGCCGAGGATCAGATCGGGCTGCAGTGCGGTGATCGCCTCGAGGTTGAGGTTGTTGGTCGTGCCGACATCGGGGACACCGACCAACTTGTCCGCCAGGTACGACGGCTGACCGGCGGCGCTTTCCGGGCTGGCGATGCCGACCGGGGTGATCCCGAGCGAGAGAACCTCGTCGAGTTCACCGCTGTCGAGGACGACGACGCGGGTCGGCTTGGCCTCGAGGGTGGTCTCGCCCAGGGCATGGGTGATGGTGCGAGGGAACTCGCCTGGCGCGGCATCGCTGCCGAGCTTCGCGGTTTCCGTGTCGGCGGTGCTGAACAGCTTGCCGCCGGTCGCGACATCGGTGTTGCCGTTTGCGTTGCCGCCGGCGTCGGAAGAGCCGCAGGCCGTAGCGGCAAAAACAGTCGCCAAGGCAACCATGGCGACCCGGACCGACGTGCGGCTCCGGAGAGTGGTGCGTGAGTGCATTAGGCTACCCTACCTTTTGGTTATCGGGCTTGGTCAGGGAGGTATCCGCACCGTTGACGCCAGGTGAGCGGCGCGTCAGGTCTCGCTCAGCGGGACCGCTACGCAATTCGGACTACAGGGTGCGACCAACGTGTTAGCTTCGCGAAAGACCTGTACTGGTAAGCGAAGACGCGTGTAGTGAGGATTTCGATGACCCTGAACATTGCCGATCTGTTCGAGGCCGTTGCCGATGCGATCCCCGATCGAGTTCCCTTGATTCTGGAAGACGTGCGATTGAGCTACGCCGAGCTCGAACTGCGATCGAACCGACTCGCTCATCACCTGCAGTCGGTGGGCGTCGAGCCTGGGCAGCACGTCGGTATTCACATGCGTAACTGCGTCGAGTACGTCGAAGCGCTCCTGGCTTGCTTGAAGATCAGAGCGGTACCGATCAACGTCAACTTCCGCTATACCGATGCAGAACTCCTGTACATCTACACCAACTCTCAAATGGTGGCACTGCTGGTCGAAGAGGAATTCGCGCCGACGGCATTGGCCGTGGTTCCGCAGTGTCCGGAGATCACCCACGTGCTGATCGTCGGCGAAGACTACGAGAACGCCCTTGCCGCGCAGACTGATACCCGCGACTTCGGCCCTCGCAGCAACGACGACCATTTCATCATCTACACCGGCGGCACAACCGGAATGCCCAAGGGTGTGGTGTGGCGGCACGAGGACTTCTTCTTTGCCGCCCTGTCCGGAGCGAACCTCAGCGGGCCGCCGCGTCGTAGCCTCGAAGAGGTTGTGGATGCAGCTGTAGCGAACACCAATCCAACTGTGCTGCTACTCATCCCGCCGCTCATGCATGGAGCCGCAATCTATTCACTGCTCACGGCATTCCTCATGGGAGCGCCCCGAGTGCTGACCCGCAGCTTCGATCCGATGGAAGTGTTGCGACTGGTCGAGGCCGAGAAGATCACCGGAATCACCGTCGTCGGCGACGCGATTGCTCGACCGATCGCCGACGCCATCGCCGCAAGCGAAGGGCGCTACGACCTTTCGACTCTCCAACTGATCGGGTCTGGTGGCGCATTGTTCTCGCCGAACCTGAAGGCAGAACTGACAACCCGACTACCGGGGTTGGTGATCAAGGATGCATTCGGTGCTTCGGAATCCGGCAACGACGGCGTCGTCGAATTCGGTGAGGACGGTTCCAAGCGAATTCGATCCAACCCCAACATGATTCTTGTCGACGACGAATTCCGTCGCATCGAACCAGGCTCGGACACAGTCGGTTTCATCGCCCGGGCCGGCCATGTTCCCGTTGCCTACTTCGGCGACCCGGCCAAGACTGCTGCAACTTTTCCTATCGTCGACGGGGTTCGTCTGGCGGTACTCGGGGACATGGGCACGATGGAAGCCGACGGAACCATCGTGCTGCTCGGGCGCGGTTCGATGTGCATCAACTCCGGCGGCGAGAAGGTCTACCCCGAAGAAGTGGAGCAGGCACTCAAAACTCACCCGGCAGTTTTCGACGCCTTGGTAGCGGGCGCGCCCGACGCACGATTCGGCGAGAAGGTCGCCGCGGTGGTGCAGGTTCGACCGGGATTCGAAGATGTTGCGACGGAATCATTGTCGGAGCATTGCCGCACCCACGTCGCCGGGTACAAGATCCCCCGCTCGATCGTGCTCGTACCAACCATCCTCCGCTCGCCCAGCGGTAAGGCCGACTACCGTTGGGCTCGCGAAACCGTAGCGGGAGCGTAAATCACCTCCCGGCACTTCGGACGACGCACCACTCGTTTCCCTCGGGATCCAGCAGCACCTGAAAGGTGCCGGCCGGGTCCTGCTGGACAGTGCCGACCCGAGTTGCGCCGAGGCGCTCGGCAGCGTCGGTCGCAGCGACGACGTCATCCACACTGACGTCGATGTGTAGACGATTCTTCGTCAGCTTGGATTCCGGTACACGTTGGAAGGCGAGGCGAGTCCATCCTGGAGGGTCGACAAACGCCCACTCCGCGCTCCGCTCCACCGGCTGCCCACCGAGGATTCCGGCCCAGAAGGTCGCCAACTGGGCTGGTGCGGAGCAATCCACAACTACTTCATCGACCTGCCCGATCACCGCTTCACAGCTCCGCTGAATTCGGCTGTCACAGCTGCACTCAATTCGGCTGTCACACCTGCGCTGAATTCGGCTGTCACAGCCAGGGCTCGATCGGCTTCTTCACCCACATGATCTTCTCGTCGGGATGCTCACGCCGAGCTTCGGGACGGTCTGGGTTGGCTGCTGCCCACACGGCTTTCTCGTCGAGCAGTCCGGCCGCGATCGTCCAGGTCTCCCGCGTGCTCGGCGGATTGGCGCCCGCCGCCCGCGCAAGCTTGCGCAGCCGATCGTCGGGCATGTCGAGCAACTCTGCACTACTGATATCGCGATCCCAGGCGAACTTGGCAAGACCGACAGCTTTCTCACGTCGGCTACGGCTCGCCATGTCGTTGTGCGCGAAGTCTGGTTCGGATGCCACGGCTTCACCTTATCGTCAACGAAATCGAGGCCCTCCCGCGTAAGCGGAAGGGCCTCGATTTCTGTTCTTCACTGTCGGGGTGGCGGGATTTGAACCCACGACCTCTTCGTCCCGAACGAAGCGCGCTACCAAGCTGCGCCACACCCCGTGTCGAACCTCGGTTAGCTTACATTACCGAGTCGACTGACATTAAATCCGCAGGTCAGTTGCGTAGAACCGACGCTGGAGACTCTGCGGAACTGTGTGCGGAGACATGCTCCGGTTCGCGCCTGGTCGCCGGAACCAAAGTCAGCAGAGTTGCCTCGGGGCGGCAGCAGAAGCGTGCCGGAGCCCACGGCGAAGTGCCTATGCCCGCTGAGACGTGCAGCTGGGTGTGCGCGCCCCACTTCGATGGTCCCTTGACCCGGGATCGGTCGATCTGGCAGTTGGTGACCAGCGCGCCGTAGAACGGAAGGCACAGCTGACCACCGTGCGTGTGGCCGGCGAGCACCAGGTCGTAGCCGTCGTCGGCGAACCGGTCGAGAACTCGAGGTTCGGGTGAGTGCGTCAGGCCGAGCTTGAGCTGGGCGACGGGATTGGGTGTTCCGGCGACGGTGTCGTAGCGATCGCGCTTCAGGTGCGGATCATCGACGCCGGCGGCAGCAATGCGAATACCGGCCACTTCGAGTTCGCGGCGCACGTGGGTCATGTCCAGCCATCCACGTTCGGTGAACGCGGCCCGCAGATCGCCCCAGGGGAGGGGATCCCCGGTGATGCGCTTGTCCTTGTTGAAGATGTAGCTCAGTGGATTCTTCGGTTTCGGAGCGAAGTAGTCGTTGCTGCCGAAGACGAACAGACCTGGCCGAGCCAACAGATCGCCGAGCGCCTGGACCACTGCCGGGACGCTGCGCTGATGCGACAAGTTGTCGCCGGTGTTGACCACGAGGTCGGGGTCGAGGCCTTCGAGTTCACGCAACCAATTCTGTTTCAACCGTTGGTTCGGCATCATGTGCAGGTCGCTGAGATGGAGGACCCGCAGCGACGACGAACCGGGCGCCAGGACTGGCATCGTCACCTCACGCAGTGCAAATGCATTGCGTTCGATGCCGGATGCGTACCCGATCCCTAGTGCAGCGGCGCCCGCGGCACCAAGTGCGGTGCGGGTCAGATTGGTGCGGAACTGGGAAGACACCTCTCAAGGATACGGGTGTGGCGTTCTTCTGCGTCGCTCTCGCCGCCTTTTACAGCTATTCCACAGAGAATTGTGTCCGGGCGGAGGTAACTATCGGCACGCTCGAAACGCCGAGCGCGTAGCGTTTCCACCATGTCCGACACGACACCATCGCTCAAAGCCACCCTCCGAACCGACATGGTTGCATCCATGAAGGCGAAGGATCCGCTACGTACAGCCACCCTTCGGATGCTCATGGCAGCCATCCAGACCGAAGAGGTTGCCGGTAAGGAAGCACGGGTCCTCACCGACGAAGAAATCATCAAAGTCCTTGCAAAGGAATCGAAGAAGCGCGGCGAATCGGCCGAGATCTACACCGAGAACGGCCGCGGTGAACTTGCCGCGAAAGAGCGCGCCGAAGCTCAGATCATCGACGAGTACCTGCCGACGCCGTTGACCGACGCCGAACTCGTCGACGTCGTCGACACCGCCCTCGCTCAGGTGTCCGAGGAGCTCGGTGAGCGTCCGGGTATGCGTCAGATGGGCCAGGTCATCAAGGCCGCCAGCGCGCTGGCCAAGGGCAAGGCCGATGGCGCACGTATCTCTGCAGCAGTGAAGTCCCGCCTGTAGAAGCGCGCCACCGGAAACCGAAAACGGCCGCGAACTCCGAGTCACTCGGAGATCGCGGCCGTTCTTGTTTTCAGAGCCGTCAGTTTTCAGGGCCGTCAGTTCGGTGGGGTCCCCGCAGGCGGTGCGGGTTCGCCTCCCGGCGGAGTCGCATCCGGGGGAGTCGCGCCCGGTGCCGGAGCTGCTGGAGCTGCCGGGGATGCGGGTGCTGCCGGAGCCCTTACGGACCCGTCACTGATGTAGATCGTGACGGTCGAACCCGGGATCGCGGACCCGGACGGCGAAACTCCGGTGACCGTTCCCGCGCGTGCTCCGGACGCCGTGGTCACGGAATTGACCGTGAAGCCGGACGCCTGCAACCTCGACGTCGCCGCCGACTGGCTCAGGCCGACAACCTCGGGAACCTGGCCGTTCTGTGATCCCCGTGCGTACTTCTCGTCGATCGGAGGCAGCGAGGTGGGCCCGAAGTTGTTGGCGACCGGGTTCATTGCCGCGAACCAGGATCTCGCCGGTTCGGTACCGCCGTACAGGTTGCCGCTGTAGCAGGGGCGTAGCGGGCTCGAGCAGATCTCGCCGGGTGTCGGGGAGTCGCCGAAGATGTAGACGGCCGCAGCGAGGTTGTTGGTGAAGCCGAGGAACGCCGAGGACTTGTGGGTCTCGGTGGTACCCGTCTTGCCCGACATCGGCAGGCTCCATCCGGCGCTGCTCGCGGCACCGGCAGACGTACCGGCGCCGACGTCGTCACGGCTCATGGCGTTGGCGAGTGTGTCTGCCAAGCCGGGCTCGACGACCTGCTCACAGCCCTGCTCGGTGACGGCCACCGGCTTGCCGTAGCGGTCGAAGACCGAATCGATGGGACTCGGCGGGCACCACTTGCCGTGCGAGGCGAGAGTGGCCGCGACGTTGGAGAGTTCGAGCGGGTTGATCCAGGTGGGGCCGAGGGTGAACGAACCGAGGTTTTGTTCCTTCTGGAAGTCGGCCATGCTGCGCTCATCGAAGCCCGAGGTGTTGGGATCGGCGTACGAGCGCATGCCGAGACGGACAGCCATGTCGACGGTCGGCGTGACGCCGGTCGCCTCGATGAGCTTGACGAAAGCGGTGTTTGGGGACTGTGCCAGGGCGTCGGTCACGGACAGCGTCGGCGGATAGTTACCGGCGTTCTCCACGCAGTACGTCGAGACCGGGCAGCCTGCCGCACCACCGCTACCCATGCCCTTGGCTTCGAAGCGCTTGGGCACGTCGAGGGTCGCGTTGATGCCGAGGCCCTTCTCCATCGCCGCAGCGGTCGTGAAGATCTTGAAGACGGAACCCGCACCGTCACCGGCAAGGGAGTACGGCTGCGCCTGGACGGTTTCGTCGGCGTCGGCATTGAGTCCGTACGTGCGACTGCTGGCCATCGCGATGACCTTGTGTGAATCCTGGCCCGGCCTGATCACGTTCATCACGTTCGCGATGCCGTCGAGGTTGGCGCTCGCGTTCGCGTTCAGTCCGGCCTTGGTGGACGCCTGGACCTGCGGATCGAGAGTGGTCTTGATGAGGTAACCACCCTCGTTGATCTGGTCGCGGGTGATTCCGGCATCCGAGAGGTACTTCAGTGCGTAATCACAGAAGAATCCGCGATCGCCTGCAGCGATGCAGCCGCGCGGCAAGTTGTTGGGGGTTTCGAGGACGCCGAGGGGCTCTTCCTTGGCTGCACGGAACTCGTCGGCACGATCCGGAATGTTCGTGATCATGGTGTCGAGCACGGTGTTACGACGCTCGGTCACGCCCTCGACGTTCGTGTACGGGTTCAGCGCGGAGCTGGACTGAACCATGCCGGCCAGCATCGCGGACTGCGGAACGGTCAGATCTGCGGCGTCGACGCCGAAGTAGGTCTGAGCCGCGTCCTGAATGCCGAAGGATCCGTTGCCGAACGGTACGAGGTTGAGGTACCGGGTGAGGATCTCGTCTTTCGTGAGTTCCTTGTCCAGCGTCAGCGCCATCCGGATCTCGCGGATCTTTCGGGCCGGGGTGGTCTCGATGGCAGCGCGGCGCTCGGCATCCGTCTTGGCCACGACCAACAGTTGGTAGTTCTTCACATACTGCTGATCGAGTGTCGACGCGCCCTGCTGCACTTCACCGGTCGTCGTGTTGGTGAGGAAGGCGCGCAGCGTTCCCTGCCAGTCGACGCCCTTGTGGTCGGGGAACCGGCGGTCCTCGATGGAGACGATCGCCAACTTCATGTTGTTGGAGATCTTCTCGCTCGGGACTTCGAAGCGTCGTTGGTCGTACAGCCAGGCAATGGGATTGCCTGCCGCATCGACCATGGTGGACACCGCGGGGACCGTGCCTTCGACCAGTTCGGCCGAGACGTTGTCGACGGTATCGGCAGCGCGATTGGACGCGAATCCGAATCCGCCGGCCACCGGGAACATCACCCCTGCGACCAGGACACCCGCCAATGCGGAGCTTCCGGCGAGCTTCGCCACTGTTTTTGCAATCGACACGATCTACAGAGTACGTGTGCCCACCCATTGGAACCGGTTTCAGTGTTTGCGGGTGTTCAAAACCTCCTGAACACGCGCTTTGTACTGCCGTACCAAAAAATGCTCCCAACCGTCTTGCGTTAGGGGCGTTCTTTACCTAAATTGTGATCAGTGTGATCGACGTAACACTCGATCACGAATGTGTCTCAGCTTTCACGTGCTACCGCGAGACGGCTGGGATGGTGCGCTGCTCGCCTCATGGCGACGGTCAGACTTTGTAGAGGGGACCCAGAATGTACACAGCCACCCCGAGTAGCCGTTTGGACATCGAGCAGGCCGAGGCACGAATTGCCTGGGTAACTCAGGCGCGATGCCGCGAGGTCGATCCCGACCAACTTTTCGTTCGTGGCGCCGCACAGCGCAAGGCAGCCACCATCTGCCGTCACTGCCCGGTCCTCATGCAGTGCGGAGCAGATGCTCTCGACAATCGTGTCGAGTTCGGTGTGTGGGGCGGAATGACCGAACGTCAGCGCCGTGCACTGCTCAAGCAGCACCCCGACGTCGACTCCTGGTCCGAGTTCTTCGAAGACCAGCGCCAGCATCACTCAGCAGTCTGATCCAGGTCGATCGGGGGATCAGCCCTTACGAGTGAGCTGATCTCCCACCGCGCGCAGCGCCTCGAGGTCCGAGACCTCGAACGGTAGCGACGGAACACCGATCAGCGGCACCCTCGGGTGAGCTGCGGTGAATCGACTCAGCAAGGCGATTTCTCGCTTCGCGATCACTGCCCGATGGGCATGGATGCGGAGAACGGCTGCGGTGAGGGCTTCGGCCTCGGTCGCATTTTCCTTCGCTTCCAGTTTGTCGGCGGCGGTTACCGCATGATCGGCAGGCAGAGCCGTCAACGTCGGGTGAGTGCGGTTGAGAACCAGACCGGCCAACGGCATCGAGTCACCCGCAAGGCGATCGACGAAGAACGCCGCCTCACGGAGAGCGTCGGGTTCGGCCGCTGCGATCACCAGGAAATGAGTCCCCGGCTGACGCAGCAACTCGTAGGTCTTCGTGGCGCGTTCACGGAAACCGCCGAACATCGAGTCGAGCGACTGCACGAATGCCGATGCATCCGAAAGCATTTGGCTTCCCACGATGGTCGAGACACCCTTCAGAGCCAATCCCATCGCGCCGGCCACGAGCCTGGTCAGGCCACGGCCGGGTGCCGAGAGCAGCCGGATCATCCGTCCGTCGAGGAATGTTCCGAGCCTCTGTGGAGCGTCGAGGAAGTCGAGCGCATTGCGCGACGGCGGGGTATCGACGATCACCAGATCCCACGCGTCGTTCGACGCCAGCTGCCCCAACTTCTCCATCGCCATGTACTCCTGCGTTCCGGAGAACGACGTGGCAACGGTTTGGTAAAAGGGATTCGCCAGGATCTGTTCGGCCTTCTCAGGGCTCGAATGCTCGATGACCATCTCGTCGAAAGTCCGACGCATGTTCAGCATCATCGCGTGGAGTTCGCCCGTGGCCTCGGGACCCAGCTTCACCGGCTGCGGAGTGTTGTCGAGTTCGGCCACACCCAAGGCCTGTGCGAGGCGACGGGCCGGATCGATGGTGAGGACGACTACGCGTCGGCCCTCTTCGGCTGCCCGCAACGCCAGCGACGCAGCCGTCGTGGTCTTGCCGACGCCACCTGCGCCGCAACACACCACGATCCGGGCCGTCGGGTCCTTGATGATCGCCGAAATATCGAGGGCAGGAGCTGCGCGTCGGCCGGTCCTGGAACTGCCGACCGTCACGTTCTCGGTGGTCTCGGTCATCACACGCCCTGTTCCGTGAGGTATTCGGCCAGCTCGTAGAGCCCACCGAGATCGACGCCGTCGGCGAGTGCGGGAAGTTGCACCCGCGCGCCGTCGATCTCGCGGAGCTTCTCCGCACTGGATTCTTGAGCTTCGAGCACCGACGCGTGCTCGATCGTCTCGGTGAGCAGGCCGGCGAAGTCGTCGTCGGACAGATCGATGCCGACATCGGAGAGCGTCGACCGGATCGAAGCTGCATCGATGTTGCCGGCTGCAGCACCGGAGAGTTGGTCTTCGGGCAAGAACCTCGGGCTGGCGCGGTTGACGATGATGGCACCGAGGTTGAGGTCGTCACGCGCCAGTTCTGCGGCGGCGTCGGCGGTTTCCTGAACGGGCAGCGCTTCGAGAAGCGCAACAAGATGTACGACGGTCTCCGGCGAGTGCAGCAGCCGAACGACGCCTTCACTCTGCGAATGCACCGGGCCGCCCTTGGCGAGGTCGGCCATCGCCTTGGTGACGTCGAGGAAGCTGCCGATCCGCCCGGTCGGGGGAGCATCGACGACAACGGCGTCGTACACGCGTTTGCCGGTTCGATCGGTGCGGATGACGCACTCCTTGATCTTGCCGGTGAGCAGAACGTCGCGAAGGCCTGGAGCGATTGTGGTGGCGAATTCGATGGCGCCGAACTTACGCATCGCCCGGCCGGCGAAGCCGAGGTTGTAGAACATTTCGAGGTATTCGAGGAACGCGGTCTCGATGTCGACGGCCAGAGCCATCACTTCACCGCCACCTTCGGCGGCCGCGACCTTGGTCTCCTGCGGTGGAAGCGGTGGTACGTCGAAGAGCTGCGCGATTCCCTGGCGGCCCTCGACCTCCACGAGGAGAACGCGCTTGCCGCCTTCGGCCAACGCGAGCGCCAACGCGGCGGCAACCGTGGACTTACCGGTTCCGCCTTTACCTGACACAAAGTGCAGGCGGGCCTTCGTCGCAGACTCGGGCCAGGTCCTGCTCAGCTCATCTTGGGATGCAACCACACCGCGAGCCTATAAGTCTGGGGCCGAAGATGTACGCGGGATAGGCTCACCGCATGAGCGAAATAACTTCCTGGGAATACACCGTGACTCCGTTGCTGGTCCACAATCCGAAGGCAATTCTCGACAACTGGGGTGTCGACGGCTGGGAACTCGTCGCCGTCCTGCCGAGCGCGTCGGGCGAGCAGCACGTCGCGTACATGAAGCGTCCGAAGGGCTGAATCACATGGCAGAGGCAACACAGACCTGGTCGGAGCGTCTCGCCGAACTGGGCATTGCACTTCCCGCCGTCGCGGCACCCGTCGCTGCTTACGTTCCCGCGGTTCGCAGCGGCAACCACGTGTACACGTCGGGTCAGCTCCCGTTCGTCGACGGAAAACTGGCGCTGACCGGCAAGCTCGGCGCGGGCGTGTCGGATGAGGACGCCAAGGCCGCGGCTCGCACCTGCGCGCTCAACGCTCTCGCTGCCATCGACGCCCTGGTCGGCATCGACAACGTCGTCCGTGTCGTCAAGGTTGTCGGCTTCGTGGCATCCGCCGAAGGATTCACCGGTCAGCCCGGCGTGATCAACGGCGCATCCGAGTTCCTCGGTGAGGTGCTCGGCGACGCCGGTATCCACGCCCGTTCGGCAGTCGGCGTGGCAGAACTTCCCCTCGGCTCTCCGGTCGAGGTGGAACTGATCGTCGAAGTTCGCTGATGTCGACTGTCCATCCCGCCTACGCGCAGCTTCGCCGCGTCACCGACATCGCTTCGGTCTTGCTCGAGAACAACCCGGGCATGATGACGCTGGACGGTACGAACACTTGGATTCTGCATGCTCCGGGCAGCGTCGAGTGTGTTGTCGTCGATCCAGGCGACAACGACGAGGAACACCTGCAACGTGTCGCTGGTATCGGTCCGGTAGCGCTGACCTTGATCACGCACCGGCACTACGACCACACCGGCGGGGTGGACCGTTTCCACGAATTGACTTCGGCTCCAGTGCGTTCCGTCGACCCAACTTTTCTTCGCGGGGGCGCTTCGGCGCTTGTCGACGGTGAAGTGATCGAGGTAGCGGGCCTGAAGTTGCGGATCCTCGCGACGCCGGGCCATACCGCGGATTCGGTGTCGATAGTCATCGAGAACGATGCGAGCGTGCTGACGGGCGACACCATTCTCGGCCGCGGCACGGCAGTTCTCGACGACTCCGACGGCGATCTGGGGGACTACCTCACCTCGCTGCGATCGCTGGCCGCACTCGGCGAAGGACTGACGGTTCTTCCCGGGCACGGTCCGGACCTACCCGATCTGCAGGCGATTTCGCAGCAGTACCTCGCCCACCGCGAGGAGCGTCTGGATCAGGTGCGGGCCGCTCTGTCGACGTTGGGGGAGTCGGCCTCGGTGCGCGACGTAGTCGAACACGTCTACTCCGACGTGGACCCGAAGCTGTGGCCGGTCGCGGAGAAATCCGTCAACGTGCAGTTGGCGTATCTGCGACGCTGAGGCGCTCGGCGCCGACATGCAGAGCTGAGTTGTGTGGCCGAACTGCCGCCATCTATGCCGATCGAGGTATAGCTGGCGGCAGTTTTTGCATTTGTTTGATATGGGTCACGGGCCAATAGTTAGTCCATGACCTCACAATGCGACGGATGGATCCGCAATTACGTGGACGGCTCCTATGTCGAACCCGACGAGTCGTCGAGCTTCGATCAGGTCGACCCAGCAACGGGCCGTGTTCTCGCCCGGGTCCACGAGGCCGACAAGGCCCTGGTCGATCGGGCCGTGACCTCTGCCAGACGTGCTCTGGACAACGGTTGGGCCGATACGCCGGTTCGAGAGCGGACGGCTCTGCTGCGACGCGCCGCCGACCGGATCGAGGAGCGATTCGAAGAGTTCGTCGCCGCAGAGATGGCGGACACCGGCAAGCCGATCACGCAGGCACGCGAACTCGACGTCGCGCGCGCCCTGACGAACTTCCGCACCTTCGCCGACATCGTCGCCGCGGCGGGACAGGAATCGTTTGTCACGGATCTCGCGGGCGGCAAGCAGGCGCTGAACTACGCGATCCGCAAGCCGCTCGGCGTCGTCGCCGTGATCGTTCCGTGGAACCTGCCGCTGCTTCTCCTGACCTGGAAGGTTGCGCCCGCGCTCGCGTGCGGAAACTCCGTGGTGGTCAAACCTTCCGAGGAGACCCCGGCGACTGCGTCGTTGCTGGCCGAGGTGCTCGAAGAGGTCGGCCTGCCTGCCGGCGTCTACAACGTCGTCCATGGATTCGGTGCGAACTCGGCCGGCGAGTTCCTCACCACGCACCCCGGTATCGACGGCGTCACCTTCACCGGATCTTCGGCAACGGGTTCGCATGTCATGAAAACCGTTGCCCCGCGGGTCCGTCCGGTCTCGTTCGAGCTCGGCGGCAAGAACGCCGCGATCGTGTTCGACGACGTCGACATCGACGAGGCTCTGACGGGTCTGACCAAGTCGGTGTTCACCAACACCGGCCAGGTCTGCCTGTGCACCGAGCGGGTGTACGTGCACCGCAGCATTTTCGACGACATCGCCGGTGGACTCGTCGAGCGGGCAGCAGGACTGCGTCTGGGCGACCCGACGCTCGATGCAACGACGACCGGACCGCTCATTTCGCAGGCACACCGGAAGAAGGTACTCGACTACTTCGAGATCGCCGAGCAGGAAGGCGCGAAAGTGCTGACCGGCGGCGGTATTCCGGACCTCGGACAGGAACTGTCGGGCGGATCCTGGATCGAACCCACCCTGTGGACAGGCTTGACCAACAAGGATCGCGCCGTGCGCGAGGAGATCTTCGGACCCGTCGCAGCACTCATTCCGTTCGAGACCGAAGCCGAAGCGATCGCCCTCGCAAACGACACCGAGTACGGCCTTGCTGCCTCCGTGTGGACCAACGACCTGCGCCGCGGGCACCGCGTCGCGCAGAAGATGAACGTCGGAATCTCCTGGGTCAACACGTGGTTCACCCGCGAACTGCGATCTCCCTTCGGCGGCATGGGCCTGTCCGGCATCGGACGTGAGGGCGGCGAGTCCTCGCTGCACTTCTACACCGAACCGACGAATGTATGTGTGCAACTGTGAACATCGAAACCGCAAAAGATTTCCAGAAATGAGCGAGGCGTGATGACAGCCCCCGAAGACACCGTATCCGCGCTCGCGCGTCGCCTCGACGACGCTGCGCAGACGCGCACCGACACGCCGAGCCTCGCCGACGAACACACCATCGACATCGACCAGGCCTACCGGATCCAGAACGAACTCCTCGAACGGCGCACCAGCCGTGGTGAATCGATTGTGGGCATCAAGCTCGGCTTCACGAGCAAAGCGAAGATGGCGCAGATGGGTGTCTCCGAAGTGATCGTCGGTCAGTTGACCGACGCGATGTGCGTGAGCAACGGCGGCGAAGTCGACCTGAGGACGTTCATTCATCCCAAGATCGAACCCGAAGTGGCATACCGCTTGTCGAAGGACGTCGATCTCGACGATCCGAACGTCGACATCGAAACCTGCGTCGACGCACTGGCTCCCGCAATGGAGATCATCGACTCGCGGTACCGCGACTTCCGCTTCACCTACACCGACGTCGTCGCTGACAACACCAGCGCTGCCGGGTACGTGATCGGGAGGTGGCTGCCGCTACAGAACGTCGAAGACCGTTCCGTACGTATGGAAGTCGGCGGCGAGACGGTAGTCGGTTCCACGTCGGCCATTCTCGGCGATCCGGTGCGAGCTCTGCATGCACTGCTCGACATCGCTCGTCGACGCCGAATCCCGTTGCGCGCCGGGCAGGTAATTCTGGCCGGTGCCGCCACAGCAGCTGTGCGACTCGACGAGGGCGTCGCACAGTGCACGATCGACGGACTCGGAACCGTCACGGTGAAAGGTGTGAAGCGATGAGTGGGGCGCAGGTCATCGAGAAGCTGGCGAAGCCGCGCGGAAAGTTCCCCCACGTCAAGGTGGTCGGCGATTTCGTCTATGTCTCCGGGACCAGTTCGCGTCGACCCGACAACACGTTTGTCGGCGTCGAGGTCGACGAGATGGGGACCACGGCGCTCGACATTCGGGCGCAGACGCGTGCCGTCATCGAGAACATCACGGCGATTCTCGCCGAAGTGGGCGGAGAACTGAGTGATCTGGTTCAGGTCACCTCCTACCTGGTGTCGATGAACGACTTCGGCGGATACAACGAGGTGTACGCCGAACTGTTCGACGAAAACGGTCCGACGAGAACGACTGTGGCTGTTCACCAGCTGCCCCACCCTCACCTGCTCATCGAAATTTCCGGCGTGGCGTACGTGCCCGCCTCCCGACGCTCGGCGTCCGAAGATACGGAGAATGCATCATGACCACGATTCCTCCCGTCATCGACTTCAAGAAGTGGATCGACGACAACCGCCACCTCCTGCAGCCGCCCGTCAACAATCAGACGATGGCGCTCGGAGACGATTTCATCGTGCAGGTCGTCGGCGGCCCCAACCAGCGGACCGACTACCACCTCGATCCGTACGAGGAGTGGTTCTACCAGCTCGAAGGCGACATCCACGTCAATGTCATGACCGAAGACGGTCCTCAGCGCGTCGACATTCGCGAGGGTGAAACTTGGTTGCTGCCAGGAGACATTCCGCATTCGCCGCAGCGTCCCACCGCGGGCTCGATCGGCCTGGTCATCGAACGCGTCCGCAAGGAAGGCACGCTCGAGAAGTTCCAGTGGTACTGCCTCGAATGCGATCACAAGATTCACGGGGTCGAACTTCAGGTGCGCGACATCGTGGCCGACCTTCCGCCGGTGTTCGTCAAGTTCTACGAGAGCGAAGAAGCCCGCACGTGTGACAAGTGCGGCACGCTCCATCCCGGCAAGGGCTGAGCTATGAGCAACCTGATCGACATCCACACCCACTACGTGCCCAACGGGTGGCCGGATCTGACCGAAGACGCGGGGCCGCAAGCGCCGTGGCTGAAGGTCGAGTCGGAAACCGAAGCAATGATCATGATGGGCACCAAGGAGTTCCGCCGCATCCAGTCCGATGCCTGGGACGCCGAGGTGCGGCTTCGGGACATGGATGCCGACGGCGTGCAGACGCAGGTCGTCTCACCTACTCCGGCGTTCTTCAACTACGGCCGGAGCGGTGAGCAGGCAAGTCGCATTGCACGGATCTTCAACGACCTCGCACTCGAGATCGTGGAGCCGGCGAAGGATCGTTTGATTCCCTTCTGCCAGGTGCCTCTGCAAGACACCGACGCGGCGTGCCGTGAGTTGGAGCGGTGCATCGCGAACGGGCACCGCGGTGTCGAGATCGGCAATCATGTCGGCGATCTGGACCTCGACAGCGAGGGCGTGGTGACGTTCCTGCAGCACTGCGCGTCGCTGGACGTGCCGGTATTCGTGCACCCGTGGGACATGGCCAACTCTCCGCGCCTCGATCGCTGGATGGCGCAGTGGCTCACTGCGATGCCGGCCGAAACGCACCTGTCGATACTCGCACTGATTCTCGGTGGGGTGTTCGACAAGATCGACGATCGTCTCAAGATCGGATTTGCGCACGGTGGTGGATCTTTCGCGTTCTGGTTGGGACGGATGGAAAACGCCTGGCACGGCCGCAACGACATCATCGGTACGTCGCAGTTCCCGCCGTCGCACTACCTGGGAAGGTTCTACGTGGATTCCGTCGTCTTCGACGAGCGTGCGCTGCGACTGTTGGTGGACACGGTGGGGGTGGACCGTGTGATGGTGGGTAGTGATTACCCGTACCCCTTGGGGGAGCGTCCGGTCGGTGAGGTGGTTCGCAAGAGTGAGTTCTTGGACGATACTGCGCGCCAACTGATTTCGCGGGGGAATGCCGAACGCTTCCTGGGTCTCGTCTGAGGCCCCGGCTATACCTTTTCCGGTATGGCGGACGGTGAATTCGGCATTTGTGAGTCATGTCTCGAGCGAGCACAATTCCAAACACAACGATCGACGACGCTCGTGATACCGACAATCCCGAAGACGGGGTCGGTGACTACAGACTTCATCGTCCGCCTGCCCCATCCAATCGATAGGTTCCGCGATGTCAGACAAGATATCCAACAGCACTACGAGCGACGGAAAGCCGTTGCCGGAGAAAGCGGCCCGTAGCCGAGTTGCCATGGCAACCCTGGCCGGCACAACTCTCGAATGGTACGACTTCTTCCTCTACGGCACAGCCGCCGCGTTGATCTTCAACAAACAATTCTTCCCGAGCCTGAGCCCCACGGCCGGCACGCTGGCTGCCTTCAGCACCTTCGCCGTCGGGTTCATTGCACGGCCGGTGGGTGGACTCGTGTTCGGGCACTTCGGTGACCGGATCGGGCGCAAGGCCACGCTCGTGGTCTCATTGGTGATGATGGGCATCGGGTCCACACTCATCGGCCTCATCCCGAACTACGACTCCATCGGTTTCTGGGCGCCCGTCCTCCTGGTGGCGATGCGCGTCGTTCAGGGCATCGGTCTGGGCGGTGAAGGCGCCGGCGCGACACTTATGTCGATGGAGCACGCGCCGGCGGGGCAGAAGAATCTCTATGCAGGTTTCCCTCAGATGGGCACACCCGCCGGACTGGTTCTCGCCAACGGCATCTTCCTGACGACCAACGCCGTGATGTCGGACTCGGCATTCGCTTCGTGGGGTTGGCGAATCCCGTTCCTGCTCAGCTTCGTTCTGGTGGCGATCGGTCTGGTGATTCGCCTGCGCGTCACCGAGTCGCCGTCATTCGCCGGGATCATGGAGAAGGGCGAAATAGTCCGCTTCCCGCTGCGTGAGTCGCTCAAGGTCGGCTTCCCCCGTTTGTCTCTCACGCTTGCCGCGTGCTTGGCGAACTCCGCCGTGGCGTACGCCTTCATGGTGTTCACCCTGTCGTACGGAACTCAACATCTGGGCTACGACAAGCAATTCCTGGTGCTCAGCGTGACCGCGGCAGCAGTCCTGTGGTTCCTTTCCATCCCGTTCTGGACAAAGATCGCCGACAAGTACGGGCGTCGGCACATGTTCATCGGCGGATCTGCCGCAATCCTGTTGTGGTGCATCGTGTTCTTCCCGCTCCTCAACACCGAGAACAAAATGGTCGCCGTCATCGCGTTCCTGGGCATGGGCCTGATCGTTCCGGTCACACATTGTGTCCAGGGCAGCATCATCGCCGATACCTTCCCGGCCAAGGTCCGCTATTCCGGCTCGTCTCTGATCCTCCAGAGCGGTGCAATTCTCGGCGGTGGACTGGCACCGATGATCGCCACGGCTCTGCTCGACGCCACCGGATCTTCGGTCGGTGTGACCTGGTATCTCGCCGGGGTGTGCACGATCAGCCTGGTCGGCGCCATCGCACTGTTCAAGATTGTCCCCGATTCGTCGCGGGGCTTGGAGCACGAGGAGATTCGCGTCTCCGAAAACGCCTGAGTCCTGGTTGATCCGACATCGGCCCGTTCCCTCTGGAGGGAACGGGCCGATCGGCGTTTCACGGTCGCATGAGCTCAGTTGCAAAGGACTCCAGCGTCGCGATCAGGGCCTGCGCGGACGGACTCGACGTGCGAGTCGCCGACGAGGTGATGCCGACGCTGTGCCCGATCGGATCGAGTGTGATGGACAGGGTGGTCAAGCGCGCATCGTCGCGGGGGATGAGGCTCGGTAGTACCGCGATCATGTCGGTCTCGACCAGTAGCTGACGCACGGTGAGGAAAGAGGTTGCCTCGACCCGATTTTCGGGCAACGGCAAGCCGTTGCGGGCGAAGAACTCCTCGAGTTCGCGGCGGAGCACTGTCTCGACCCCGGGAAGGATCCAGGGGAAGCCGCGTAGTTCTTCGAGTTGGACGTCCTCGCGGTGAGCGAGCGGGTGATCTACGCGGGTGACGAGTTCGACGGATTCGGCGTAGAGGTTCCGTCTTGTCGCGGTGTCATCGGTAGGTGAGGTGAGCCGGCCGACGATCAGGTCGATTCGGCCCGCTTCCAGATCGGTGAGCAACTGCTCTGGCGTACCTTCGCGCACGACGACGGTGAGCAACGGGTGGTGAACCTTCAGGCGCGCGATAGCGCCGGGAAGCAGCACGTTGGATCCGGCGAGATGTGTTCCCACGATGACGGTTCCGCGATTGGCGTCGGCAAGTTCGACGACGTGTCGCCCGGCCTCGGTCAGCTGCGCGATCACGGCCCGTGCATGAGTTGTGAAGGCCTCGCCGAAAATGGTCGGGGTGATGCCGCGAGGGCCGCGGTCGAAGAGCGAGACGCCGAGAATGGACTCGATGTCGTGCAGACTCCGAGTCGCGACAGGTTGCGTGATGTGAAGTGCGGCAGCGGCGCCGACCACACTGCCCTGACGGCTCAATGCGTCGACGAGCAGGAGATGGCGGAGTTTGAGTCGCCCGTCGAGGAGCTTGGGCATGTCCATGGAGCAATCCTAGACGGGATTTCTCCGGGTGGGTAGGCGCCCGAAGTTGCTCAGGAGAAGGTGATTCCGATCGATTGGGACGAGGTGTACTTCTCCCAGGTTTCGCTGCTGTCCGGACTTCCCGTGTGCGCAAACGACGTCCAGTGCCGGCGTATCCGACGGCCCAGTGCGTCGATGCTCTGCCAGTCGCTGCTGCCCAGCATCGGTGAGCCCTGCCAGGACTGCTCGGTTCCCAACACGAAGGGTAGTTCTATGCAGTGAGTTGCTCCGAAGACGTCGTCCGTCGGTGCCCAGTCGAAGCGGTACGTGTACACCGACGCGCCGGCCGCTGTGAAGGTCTCGGCCAGCTCCATTGCCGGTTCGGCAAACATGTTCTGTGTCAGTGCCTTTTCGGCGACGTGTTCGGGATCGGGTACTCCCGCTAGGTCGCGCACGAAAGCAGATCCCTCGTCTCGGGTGTATCCCACGATGACGTCAGGCGCTGTTTCGAAAGTTCGGATCACCGGTTCCAGTTCGGAGATCGGCGCGAAGGGCGGTTGCACGACATTGGGGGACCGCCGGCTGAACTCGACAGCCGTGCCGCGGAATGCGTCGAGAATGTGGGAGAGCGGCGCGGTCCGAGGATCTCCGTCGAGCAGTCGGGCAAACGTCTCCCCGTTCTCGATCGCGGCAGCCTGCGTGAAGTTGAGGTCCGGCCGTGGGGTGCTCTGCAGAATTGCTCGATGGAACAGGGTTCGAGAGTTGTTACTGCTCAACAGATTCACAATGGAATGGGCGCCGGCCGACTGCCCGAATACGGTGACCGAGTCTGGGTCGCCGCCGAATGCCTCGATGTTCTCGCGCACCCACTCGAGCGCCGCGATCTGATCGTGTACCCCGAGATTGCCTTCGCTGACGCCGTCGAGGAGGAGGTATCCGAGCACGCCGACGCGATAGTTGACCGACACCACGACGACGTCGCCCTCGGCTGACAAAGCGCCGCCGTCGTACCAGGGGAGTGAGCCGCCGCCACTGGAGTACCCGCCACCGTGAAGCCACACCATCACCGGGCGATGACCGGTCAGCGACGGGGTTGTGACGGTGACGGTGAAGCTGTCCTCGCTGTGCCCCGGTTCGGGGAGCGGTGGCCCCATGATGCGTTCGAGTCGTGAAGGTGGTTGGGGGAAGACCGTTCCAAGCGCTGTGGCGTCGAAGACGTCGGAGAACGGTTCCACCGGTCGCGGCTTCTCGAAGCGCGGTGCGCTGGCGTAGGGGATCGCACCGAAGTAGTAGGAACCGTCACGCTTTCGGCCGCGGACCTTCCCCGAAGGGGTGGATGCGATCACCGTCTCGAACGAGGGCATGGGTTCCTTTCTTCTTGTGCATGCTTTTTCGAGCATGCCAGGTGGATGCCGCGGCACAAATGCCTTTGTGGTCGTGCGGTATGCGTTACGGCGTGAGTGCCTGTACCAGTCGATCTTCGAGTCGCGTCGTCACTCGGCTGTATACGGAACCGTCGTCCAGTGCCCGGGACATCACGATCGCCCCTTGGATCCCGGCCACGGCTTCTTCGGCGAGTCCGATGGAATCTTCGGCACCGACGAGTGCCGCCTCGAGAGCCGCTGTCCATTCGTCGAAGTATGTTCGGACCCTGGCGCCGAAGCGGTTTCGCTCTTCACCGAGTGCAAATGCGCCGAACAGGCAAATGCGTTGCCCTGACCGAAAGTAGTCGCCCGCGGTAGCGAACATGCTCTGGATGCGCTGCCTCGGTGGAACCGATTCTGCTCGAAGAGGTTCGAAGACTTCGGCGCGAAACCATCCGTCGACCTCGTCGAGTACGGCCTCGGCCATCTCTTCCTTCCCGCGCGGAAAGAAGTTGTAGAGACTGCCTTTGCCTAAACCGGTGTGTTCGGTGATGACGGCCAGGCTTGCTCCGTCGAACCCGTAGGTTCGAAACACGTTTGCGAGAGCGGGAATCGTGTCCGAGCGTTCAGCTACCTGTCTGGCCATGGATTCATCCTTTCATCACAGACCCAACTCGCTCAGGCCCGGATGATCGTGCGGGCGTGGTCCGGTCGGATCCCAGAAGAACTTTCGCTCGGACTCCTCGATGGGAACGTCGTTGATGCTGGCATGACGGTGGTGCATGAGTCCGTCGGCGTCGAATTCCCAGTTCTCGTTGCCGTAGGAGCGGAACCACTGCCCGTCGTGATCGTGCCACTCGTACGCGAATCGCACTGCGATGCGGTCGTCGCTGTGTGCCCACAACTCTTTGATCAACCGGTAGTCCAGTTCGCGGGTCCACTTCTCGGTCAGAAGTTCGACGATCTCGGATCGGCCGGTCACGAACGTCGACCGATTACGCCACCAACTGTCCGGCGTGTAGGCCAGTGACACCTTGTGCGGGTCGCGGGAGTTCCATCCGTCCTCGGCGAGGCGGACCTTCTGGACGGCAGTTTCGTGAGTGAAGGGCGGAATCGGTGCTCGGACGGTCATTGCGGGGCCTCTCGATCAGATATGTACCTATCGGTACAGACTTTACCGATAGGTACAACAAGAGTCCAGTGAACGACTTCGGCCGCCCCCACAGAAGCGGGAGCGGCCGAAAGAGTCGAACAGGAAGAGCTAGCGCGCGCGACGAGCGAGGCGCTCGGAATCCGAGATCAGGACGCTCTTGCCTTCGAGGCGAAGCCATCCGCGGTGTGCGAAATCGGCGAGCGCCTTGTTGACGGTCTCGCGGGAAGCGCCGACGAGCTGGGCGATCTCTTCCTGCGTGAGGTCGTGAGTGACGCGCAGGGCGCCACCTTCCTGAGTGCCGAAGCGCTGCGCGAGCTGCAGGAGCGCCTTGGCGACACGGCCGGGAACGTCCGTGAAGATCAGGTCGGCCAGGGTGTTGTTGGTACGACGCAGACGGCGGGCGAGAACGCGCAGAAGCTGCTCGGCGATCTCGGGGCGCTGCTGGATCCATGCCTTGAGAGCGTCGCGGTCCATGCTCACGGCGCGAACCTCGGTGACGGTCGTAGCCGTCGAGGTGCGGGGGCCGGGGTCGAAGATGGACAGTTCGCCGAACATGTCGGACGGGCCCATGATCGTCAGCAGATTCTCGCGACCGTCGGGTGAGCGTCGACCGATCTTCACCTTGCCGGACACGATGATGTACAGGCGGTCACCGGGTTCACCTTCGTTGAAGATGACATGTCCACGGGGGAAGTCGACGGGCTGCAGCTGCTTTGTCAGCGCCGCTACCGCTGAGGGCTCGACTCCTTGGAAGATGCCGGCTCTTGCCAGGACGTCGTCCACGTGCGCTCCTTGTTGGGATTTGTTCGTTTGTGGTGTCATTTTTGCGCTATCTATCTTTGTACCCTCGCTGTGCACAAACCGTCGTACACAGGCTCAGCCCTCATGAGTGAGACACTGTGTCCAATGCAATCTGTGTTCAATGCAACAGGTACGGCATCGAAGTCTACGTCCCGTTAGCTCGCGACGAGTGATTGATGCCACGTAAGAGCCGAAAATTCTTCCGGAATCCGCTGCGGTGACTACTTTGTATGGCCGTCAACTTGCCCGTTGTGTCCGGATTTCGCCCAGGCTGGCGCTCTCGGGAGCCTCCGACTGACGGCCCTTACGCTTCCGGTGGAAGCGGGCGAACGCATGGGGAAACCCATCGCTTGCCAGGCGGGCGACGTCGTCGTGACTTGCCTGGTCGAGGAAGTCTTCTACTTCATGCTCTTGGACCGAGAGCCGACGCAATCGCCCTTCGACTCGTTCCATCGCCAGGGCAAAGAGCATAAGCAGTAGCGGAAAGAGAATTACTGCGAGTCCTTGCATAGGGGGAAGTAAACACGTCGAAGGTCTCAGAATCGACACGACGGAGTCTCCACTCATGTCGTATCCGTACAGTTGTCTGAGTGCAGACCACCCCGACAGGCAGTTCAGAGCAGCGGAAGAAACCGCGTTCGGGGGGTGCGCGGAAGGAAGAATCACACCTCGGATTGGTACGCCGGGCGCGTCGGATGAATCGTGAGCTCGCTGTGGCTTTCCCACACGTGTACTGCGAACTCGACTTCACGACTCCGTTGGAACTGGCAGTGGCGACAATCCTGTCGGCGCAATGCACCGACGTCCGCGTCAACATGGTCACGCCGGCACTCTTCGCCCGTTATCCCGACGCAAAGGCATACGCGGAAGCCGATCGGACCGAACTCGAGGAGTACATCCGCTCCACCGGCTTCTACCGGAACAAGACGACGTCGCTGATCGGACTCGGTCAGGCGCTACTCGAACGCCACGACGGGCAGGTCCCGAACAAGCTCGAAGATCTGGTGAAACTCCCAGGCATCGGACGCAAGACCGCGAACGTCGTGCTGGGCAATGCCTTCGACATTCCGGGAATCACCGTCGACACCCACTTCGGTCGGCTCGTGCGTCGGTGGAAGTGGACCGAGGAAGAAGATGCCGTCAAGGTGGAACACGCCGTCGGGGCACTGATCGAACGTAAGGAATGGACTCTGCTCTCGCATCGCGTGATCTTTCACGGCCGACGGGTCTGCCACGCGCGCAAGCCCGCATGCGGTGTGTGTGTTCTGGCCAAGGACTGCCCGTCGTACGGTCTCGGCCCGACCGACAAAACCGAGGCCGCGGCCCTGGTGAAAGGCCCCGAGACCGATCATCTGCTCGCCCTGGCAGGGTTGTGATCACCGATGACAAGTGCCGGAAGATGGTCTCTCGCTGCGCTCGTGGTCGTCGCGGCTCTCGTCGTGGCGATCTGGCCGCGCGGAGGAGACGACACGACGCCCACCTCGACGGGCCCGTCCTCGTCCGCGTATCAGCCGCCGACGTTCACTCCGTCGTCGGAATCGCTCGATCAACTCCGTAGCCAGGCGGCTCTGGCCTCCTGCCCGACTCCGACCGGCGAAGCGCCTGCCGGCTCGGCTCTCGCCGGAATCACCCTCGACTGCGTCTCCGACGGAGCGCCCGTCGACCTTGCCGCAGCGGTGGGCGGAAAGCCGACTCTGCTCAATCTGTGGGCGTACTGGTGCGCGCCATGCGCCGAAGAGCTTCCGTACCTTCAGGAATTCGCGGAGCGCGCCGACGGCAGCATCAACGTGCTGACCGTGCATTCGGATCCGAATCAGGAGAACGCTTTGACGCGACTCATCGACTACTCGGTGCGTTTGCCCGGCGTCCAGGACGGTGACGGCAAGGTACGGATCGCAGTGGGCGCACCGCCGGTGCTGCCGGTGTCGGTGCTCGTGCGCGCGGATGGAACAGTCGCCAAGGTCTTGCCCCAACCCTTCCGCAGTGCGGACGAGATCGCCGCCGCTGCGGCGCAATATCTGGGAGTCGTCGTATGAGCACACCGGTTCCCGAGTGGTTGCGCGCTGTCGCCAGCACCCAGCCCACCGATCCCCATCGGATCAACCCCGTCCTCGAGCGTCGCGCGCCGCGCGGCACCGTGACGCGTCCGGCCGCGGTGCTCGTGCTCTTCGGCGGACCGCGTGAGGCCGACCCTCTCGCCGTCGGCGGCTTGCCGGAGGGCGCAGACGTCCTGCTGACCCAACGGGCGTCGACGATGCGTCAGCACAGCGGACAGGTCGCATTCCCCGGCGGTGCCGCCGATCCGGGCGACGACGGCCCCATCGGCACCGCGCTGCGTGAAGCGCAGGAGGAGACCGGGCTCGATCCGAGCGGAGTTCAGCCGCTCACCGTGCTGCCGGAGATCTTCATCCCGCCGTCGGGTTTCGACGTGACGCCGGTGCTCGGCTACTGGGAGCAGCCGACGACGGTGGGCATTCAGGACGAGGGCGAGGTCGGACGGGTGGCCAGGGTGCCGCTGCGCACGTTGCTCGACCCAGACAACCGGTTTCAGGTTCGACATCCCCTCGGATACCAGGGCCCGGCGTTCCGCGCCGACGGCATGCTGGTCTGGGGGTTCACAGCAGGAATCCTCGCGGCGCTGTTCACGGTGTCGGGCTGGGAGATTCCGTGGAATTACGAGGACGTGAGAGACCTGGACACAGCGCTGTCCGAGTTCGGTGAAGGTGTCGAGGATTCGGCGGTGCCGCGATGACAGGTTCTCGTTGGGTGGACATCGCCATCGTTCTGGTCGCCCTCATCGCGGCCACGTCCGGATGGCGTCAGGGCGCGGTGGCGTCGGCGCTGGCGTTCGTCGGCGTGATCCTCGGTGCCGTCGCCGGGATTCTGTTGGCGCCGCACCTGCTCGTGCACGTCACCGAAGGCAAGCTGCGCATCCTCGCGGGCATCTCGCTGATCGTCGTGTTGGTCATCATCGGCGAGGTCGCCGGCATGGTGCTCGGACGCGCGGCGCGCAGCGGAATGCACAGTCCGACGGCGCGATCCGTCGACAGCGTCATCGGTGCGGGTCTACAGGCGGTGGCTGTCGTGGTCGCGGCGTGGTTGCTCGCGATTCCGCTCACTTCCTCGTCGCAGCCGAATATTGCCGCCGCTGTTCGTGGTTCGGACGTTCTCGCCAGCGTGGACGAAGTGGCGCCGCAGTGGCTGCGCCGCATCCCGACCGAGTTCTCGGCGCTGCTCGACACCTCCGGCCTGCCTGACGTCATCGGCCCGTTCGGGCGCACGCCCATCACCGAGGTCGAAGCACCCGACGCGAGCGTTCTCGCCAGTCCGTTGGCGGCGCAGTTGCGTCCGAGTGTTCTCCGCATCAACGGCGTAGCACCGAGTTGCCAGCGCGCGCTCGAGGGATCCGGATTCATCGTCGCCCCCGAACGCGTCATGACCAACGCCCACGTGGTTGCCGGAACCGAGAGCATCACCGTGGACACCATGGAAGGCGCACTGCCCGCGCAGGTGGTTCTCTTCGACTCCGCCGTGGACATCGCGATTCTGGCGGTTCCCGGATTGGACGCGCCGGTGCTGCCGTTCGCTCCGGAGCAGGCTCGGACCGGTGACAACGCGTTGGTGCTCGGCTACCCCGGCGGTGGTCCGTACACGGCCAGCGCAGCCCGCGTTCGTGAGGTCCTCAACCTGAACGGGCCGGACATCTACAAGGCCGGAACCACCCAGCGTGAGGTCTACACCGTCCGCGGATCCATCCGGCAGGGCAACTCGGGTGGACCGATGGTCGATGATCAGGGGCGGGTCCTCGGCGTCGTGTTCGGTGCTGCCGTCGACGACAGTGACACCGGATTCGTCCTCACCGCGCAGGAAGTCTCGCGCCAGTTGAACGCGGCTGCCTCGGCATCGACGCCCGTACCGACGGGCGCGTGCATCCTGTAGCGGTCACTTCTCCGTAAGGAGGAAGTCCCCGAGTTCGCGATTGACGCGCTCGGGGGCTTCCTGATGCGCGTAATGACCGACTCCGGCAATGGTGCGCAGTTTCTCGCCGGGAGCCCAGTGCTTGTCGCGACGCACGGTACGGGTGAGCACGTACGGGTCGAGTTCGCCGTGAATCTGGACAATCGGAATGCGAAGAACCTGATCCATCAAACGCATGAAACGTCGGCCCTCGGGGCGGAGCTGGCTGCGGAAGGCCCAACGCTGGTACTCCAACGTGGAATGCGCGACGCCCGGGATCCGGATCGCGGACCGCATCTTGCTCATGACGTCTGCGAATTCGGGTTGCTGCGGCCAGGTGGGGCCGGACCGCGAGCGAACCAGACGCTCCACTTCGGCGCCGTTGTCGGCCGTCAACCGACGTTCCGGGCGTAGCGGTACCTGATAGGCCAGGAACGAGGGCAAAAGCGCGCGGCGCTGATAGGGGTCGCGGACGACTGCTTTCTTGAGCGCCATCGGGTGTGGAGACGAGATCAGCGCGATCGACCGCACCAGGCGTGGATGCAGGAGCGCGGTCGCCCAGCACACCAACCCGCCGTCGGCATGACCGATCAGCGTGGCCTTGCCGTAACCCATCGCACGAATGAGGCCGGCTACGTCACCGGCGAGCGTCCAACCGTCGTAGCCGCGAGGGGGCTTGTCGGAATCGCCGTACCCACGAAGATCCATGGCGACGACGCGGAATCCCTGCTCCGACAGTGCCGTCAACTGATGGCGCCAGGACCACCAGAAATCGGCGAATCCGTGCAACAGGACCACCAACGGAGCATCCGGCTCCGCGTCGCCTACCTCGACGACGTGAAACCGGATGCCGTTGGCGTGAATGTCCCGGTGAATCCAGGGGCCGTCGAACCTGACGGTGGATGGATCTGGGGCTGCCACTTTCGATCAGACTCGCTACCGGCGCGCGTTGAAATCGACAGACGGCTTTGCGTCGTCATGGCTGCCGGGGATGACGTTCTTGGCCTGCTTGAGCGATTCGATCGTCTTCTCCGGAGCCCTCAGCTTGCGCACGCGCAGATAACCGAGCAGCGCCAGAATCGCGGTGGTCACCACCATGATCAGGAAGACGATGAGGAACGCCAGCCAGCGCGGCACCCAGGTGTCGAGCATCTCGGCCAGGAAGAAAAAGAAGAAGAACGAGCTGAACAGCAGAACCGTGAAGGCCAGGATGAAGAAGACGCTGCCCTGCAGACCCTTCTTGACCTCGCCCGTCACCTCGGCCTTGGCAAGTTCGACCTCGGCGCGCACGAGGGTGGAGACCTGTGCGGTCGCGTCCTTGACGAGGGCCCCGATGGTGGCCTCGCCCGGCGTGCGGGCGTCCACATCGGTGAGAGGGATGGAAGAGACCGTGTTCGGTACTCCATCTCCGGTGAAGCGCTGGCTCTCTCCGTTGGTCAAGCTCACTTGTCGACCTCTCCAGGTAGTTCTCTCGCGTCCGTGGCAATGGCGGTGGAAGCGTCGTCTCGAGCCGCATGAACTCGTCCACGTCGCCACAGCAGCGCTGATCCGATCAGCGATGCCACCAACGATGTCACGAGAACTGCGGCCTTCGCTATCTCGGCCTCGCTACCATCGCCGACCCCGTCCAATGCGAGGTCTGCTACAAGCAGGCTAACGGTGAACCCGATGCCACCGAGAACTGAGAGGGCAAACATGTCTCTCAATTCCAGTGTCTTGGGTTTGGTTGCTATCCCCAATTTGATCGCGAGCAGGGAAATTCCGAAGATTCCGACGGTTTTGCCGACCAGAAGACCGACGACAACCGATTGCCCGACTGGGTCGGTGAAAATGTCGCCGAGCACCGCCGCGTTGATCGGAACACCGGAGGCGAACAGTGCGAAGACGGGGACACAGAAGCCTGCAGAGTAGGGCTGAATACGGTGCTCGAGACGGCTACCGGGCGCGTACTCCTCGTCCGGATCGCGCCTCACCCGGGTGAGTAAGCCGAGCGCGACGCCCGCGAGTGTGGCGTGTATCCCCGCTTCGTGCATCGCGTACCAGGTCAGTAGTGCCAGCGGGACGTAGAGGAACGGCGTCGTGATGCGTTTGTGTTGGGCGTAGGCGTAGGCAGCCAGGGCTGCGGCCGCGGTCAGCAGCCACAACATCGCGAGGGAACCGGTGAACAGTACGGCGATGAGGATGATCGCGAGCAGATCGTCGACGACGGCCAGGCTGAGCAGGAAAACTCGGGCGCTCGCCGGGATCTTCGAGCCGGTCAGCGCGAGCACACCGAGGGCAAAAGCGATGTCCGTCGCGACGGGAATGGCCCAGCCCTTGTCCATGCCGGGCGTGCCGAAACCGATGGACGCCGCGATGATCGCGGGGACCAGGACGCCGCCGCACGCCGCGATGATCGGGAGCATCGCGGCTTTGCGGTCCGCGAGTTCGCCGACCACCAGTTCACGTTTGAGTTCGAGGCCGGCGACGAAGAAGAAGACGGCAAGCAGTCCGTCCTGCGCCCACGTGCCCAAGCTGAGGTCGAGATGGAGTGCGGACGGACCGATCTGGAAGTCACGTAGTGCGATGTAGCTCTCACCGAAAGGAGAGTTCACCCAGATCAGAGCGAGGGCGGCAGCGATCAGGAGGATCGATCCGCCCACCGTTTCGGTGCGGAGGTAGCGGGACAGTTCGGAACGCAGGGTGGAGATCACGCGTGGGGACGACCTTTGTTCGTGCAACCGAATTCGGATGCAACAGACATGAACGTGATCGACGTTGTGACGCATCGAATGCACGTGCCGACCAGACTTCCCGGCTCACCTTTACGGAATTTTATCGCGGATTGCCCGCTGAGCCGAATTCGCGAACCGAATTTGCGTCGGAAAACCCCGCGGGTGTTCAATTCCTACTGATTGGGACACTATCCCACCAATTGGACATCTTTCGTATAACGGCGCAGGAGCATGTTTTGAGCACGTCAGTCAGTGAGAATCCACCCAAGCCGGAGGGCGGCGACGCAGATACCGTCGCCGGAGTGCCGCGCAGCCGAATCGTGGTCGCCAGCATGGTGGGTACGTCCATCGAGTTCTACGACTTCTACATCTATGCAACAGCGGCAGTATCGGTGTTCCCGCACCTGTTCTTCCCGAAGGGCAACGACACCACCGCGCTTCTCGCGTCGTTGGCGACGTTCGGACTCGCGTTTGTCGCCCGTCCCCTCGGCTCGATTCTCTTCGGACACTTCGGTGACCGCGTCGGACGCAAGGCAACTCTGGTCGGCTCGCTGCTGACGATGGGCATCGCGACCTTCCTCATCGGACTGCTGCCCACCTATCACCAGATCGGTCTACTGGCCCCGGCGCTGTTGGCGCTCATGCGTTTCTGCCAGGGCCTCGGACTCGGCGGCGAATGGTCGGGTGCGGCGCTGCTCGCGACCGAGACAGCCAAGGAAGGCAAGCGGGCCTGGGCGGCGATGTGGCCGCAACTCGGTGCGCCCATCGGCTTCTTCATGGCCAACGGACTGTTCCTGATCATCACGTTGTTCATGAATCACGACAATTCCAGCCCGGACCTCGAGGGTGCCTTCCTGAGCTGGGGATGGCGAATTCCGTTCCTGCTCAGCGCAATCATGGTGATGATCGGCCTGTACGTCCGGCTCAAGCTCGAGGAAACCCCGGTGTTCGCGCGTGCAGTCGAGCGCGGCGAGAAGGTCAAGACTCCGGTCGCCGAGGTATTCAAGACCAGCTGGCGTCAGCTGATCATCGGTACGTTCGTGATGCTCGCGACGTACACGCTGTTCTACATCATGACCACCTGGGTTCTCAGCCACGGAACCGGCAAGACGCCGGCCGACGGTGGAACCGGTGCGGGCTTCAAGTACACCGATTTCCTTGTCCTGCAGTTGATCGCAGTCGTGTTCTTCGCTGCCGCCGTGCCGGTCTCGGGTTGGCTCGCCGACCGTTACGGGCGTCGTATCACCTTGCTGATCATCACCGGTCTGATCATGGTGTTCGGCTTGACCTTCGGTGTCTTCCTCGAACCGGACGGAATGAACGACGGTCGCATGTTGGCGTTCCTCATCGTGGGCATGCTGCTCATGGGCCTGACCTTCGGCCCGATGAGTGCCGTTCTCCCGGAACTCTTCCCGACCAACGTCCGCTACACGGGCTCGGGAATCGCGTACAACACGGCCAGTATTCTGGGCGCAGCGGTGGCGCCGTTCATCGCCGTCTACCTCGCGAAGAACTACGGCGTCGGTTGGGTCGGCATCTATCTTCTCGTAGCGGCGACGCTGACTTTTGTCGCGCTGCTGGTCATGCGTGAGACGAAGGGTGAGTCGCTCGACGATGTAGGGGCATAACCCTGCTGTGCGCCTTTATTAACCCCCGGCGGTTAATAAAGGCGCACAGCAGTTGTCAGGGAAGCTGAGCAGGCAGGACGTGCTCACCGGTCTTGTCGGTGCTCAAGGCCAGGGAGCTGATGTACTGCTTCTCGCCGTTCGGACCGGGCACGTTCGACGCGAGCATGTCGGGACGCTCGAATTCGATTCCGCTGACGCAGCACAGAAGCGTTTCACCGGAGGGGTTCCCGTACTCGTCGAACATCGGCAGATCGATGCCGTCGTCGGTGCGTCGTAGGTAGTACTTTCCCTTGGTGGCGACGGCCAGGACCGGCGGCATCACCAGCGCGATGACGATTGCGACGATCGGGGAGAACGGCTTGATCGCCGAACCGAAAGCACCGAAGAACACCAGGATCGAAATGCCCGCGGCCAGCAGCATCGACACGAAGCCGACGGGGTTGACGTCGTAGAGCATCCCGCGTCGGAACTCGGGGACTTTCGGGGAGAGCTTCAACCAGTACTTGTTGATCGCGATGTCCGAGGCGACGACCACGACCCAGGCGATACCGCAGTTGGCGTAGAAGCCCAGGATCGTGTTGAGGAAGTCGAACATGTTGGCTTCCATCAAGATCAGTGCGATCGCCAGGTTGACCAGAACGAAGACCATGCGTCCGGGGTAGGTCTTGGTGACGCGGGTATACGAGTTGGTCCAGGCCAGTGAGCCGGAGTACGCGTTGGTGACGTTGATCTTGATCTGGCTGATGACCACGAGGATCACGGCCAGCGTCATGGCCAGCCAGTGCGGCATCATGTCCTGGTAGATCTCGAGGAACTGGTGCACGGGCTGGTTGGCGATCGAGGATCCGTCGACGACGTTCGCGATGATGTACACGGCGAGGAACAGTCCGACGATCTGCTTGAACGCGCCGAAGATCACCCAGCCGGGGCCGGCGAGAATTACTGCAGCCCACCAACGACGGGTGTTTTCCGGCGTCTTGGGCGGCATGAAGCGCAGGTAGTCGATCTGCTCGGCGATCTGTGCGATCAGCGACAAGCAGACACCCGCGGCCAGCATCACCGATCCGAAGTTGACGCCCTTGCCGTTTGCGCCGTCCTCACCGCCGAAGGCGAAGAACGCGCTCACCGAATCAGGGTGCTTGAACAGCAGATACAGGAACGGCAGCACCATCATGACGAGCCACAGAGGCGTCGTCCACACTTGGAGCTTTGCCAGAGCCTTCATTCCGTAGATGACCAGTGGAATGACCATCAGGGTCGAGACCGCGTAGCCGATCGAGAGTGGTATCCCGAGCCCCAGTTTCAAACCCTGGGCCATGATGGAACCTTCGAGCGCGAAGAAGATGAAGGTGAACGTCGCGAAGATGACGTTGGTGACCACCGAGCCGTAGTAGCCGAAACCGCTTCCGCGAGTGATCAAATCGAGGTCGATATTGTATCGCGCGGCATAGTAGGCGAGTGGGAAGCCGGTCGCCATGATGACGACGGCAAACACGGCGATGCCCAGCAATGCGTTACCGGTGCCGTACGAGATGCCGATGTTGGCGCCGATCGAGAAGTCTGCGAGATACGCGATTCCGCCGAGCGCGGAGGTAGCGACGACGCCGGTTCCCCATTTGCGGTAGCTGCGTGGCGCAAATCGGAGGGTGTAGTCCTCCAGAGTCTCCTTCAGTGCGGCATTCTCACCGAGATCTGCCCTGTCCGGTGCGCCGGCGGACACCTGCTCGTTCACTGCTGTCATGACGTCACTTCCCCTGGGTGCCTGTGCATGTGCACTTTGTGGTGCAGGCACCCAACCTAGGGAGGTGGCGTTACGCGGACATGTTTGAAATGTGTCGCCCACGTTGCGGATTCGATCCGCAACGTGAGCGAGCACTCATGGGACTTTCTTTACCTGTATCTGATCACCAACTGCCCGCGCCTGCAAGGCGAGTGGCTGCGTCCCGACCGGCCGAAGGTCGAGAACGGCGGCGGCCACCGGGTCGGCCAAGACGTTCCGGATGGTCCGGCGCAGGCCACGTGCTCCGTACACCGGGTCGAACCCGCGCCGTTGCAACAGGGCGACGGCGCTGTCCTCCACCTCGACGTCGATGCCTCTCCTGGCCAACCGAGTCGTGATCAGTTCGATCTCGAGACGGGTCACTTGTTCCGCGGTCTGTTCGTCGAACTCGTCGAGGATCACGGTTTCGTCGATGCGGTTGAAGAATTCGGGGTCGAAGAACTTCTCCAACGCGCGTTGCACCAGATGATGACCATGGCGCGGTCGATCGATCCGGACGCGATCGGCGAGCTGCCGCAGGTGAGATCGCCGACGTTCTGCCACCGCAGCAGAGCCGAGATTCGAGGTCAGGAACACGTAGCTGTTGCGGAACGAGATCTTCTGCTGACCGTTCGCCAACCGGAGTTCGCCGTTGTCGAGGACCTGCAGGAGCGCACGCAGCACGGTGGGGTCGGCCTTCTCCACTTCGTCGAACAGGACGATTCCGGGGGTGTACGGATCGCCCTCGACGGTGTTCTTGTCGAACAGCGTGAAGGACTCCTTGCTACCGGCATATCCAGGTGGAGCCCCGGAGAACGACGCCGCATAATGCTCTTGCGCAAGAGCATTCATGTCGATGCGGCACAGATCATCGGGTCCTGACCGTAGTTCTGCGGCCACGCGCCGCACCAATTCCGTCTTGCCGACGCCGGTCGGGCCAACGAGAAGGATGTTGGCGAGCGGACGCGTCGGATCCGTGGCACCGACATGCGCGATCGAAATCGCACGAACCACTGCGTCGACGGCGGCCTGTTGTCCGACGATCTTGGAACTCAGGGCTTTCGAGAGCTTGCGAGCGTCGAAGGCCCCGACCGGTACGGGTTCGGTTCGTTCCTCGGCCGGCGGTGGTGCTGCTGCACTGTTCCGGTCATGGAGCATGTCGGTGATATAAGGCACAGTGAGATCCTTACGCTTCGATTGTCTTCTCGACCGGCAGGTTTCCGACGCGACAATCCGCTACACCCACTGTGTCTCGGGTGATGGCCTCGACGCGTTCCTGAGCCTTCTGGGCGTCGGTGACCCACAGCTTGTAAAACTCGAACGGGCAGTCCGCGACGCCCTTGTCTCCGTCACCTGCTGCGTGGACACCGGAGTAGCCGCGATGGAGGAGTTTGAAGATGTGGTTCTGGGACTGATCGTTCTCGCGTGCGTCGCGAATGGCTGAGACGGAAAGCTGCGCGTACTGGATTCCGTATTCTTCTTCGCCGGTTTCACCCAGCGTCCGGCCGTCGAATCCGATGATCGCGGAGTGTCCGAAGTAGGAGTAGACGCCGTCGAATCCGGCCGCATTGGCAACTGCCACATAACAATTGTTGGCCCAGGCCATTGCCTTGGACATCATCACCTGCTGGTCCTTGGCGGGGTACATGTATCCCTGGCAACGGACGATCAGTTCTGCACCCTTCATCGCGCAGTCGCGCCAGATCTCCGGGTAGTTGCCGTCGTCGCAGATGATGAGCGAGATCTTCAGCCCCTTCGGGCCTTCGGTGACATACGTCGTGTCTCCCGGGTACCACCCTTCGATGGGGCACCAGGGCAGGATCTTTCGGTACCTCTGAACGATCTCGCCCTTGTTGTCGATGAGGATCAACGTGTTGTACGGGGGCTTGTTCGGGTGGTCTTCGTGCTGTTCGCCGGTGATGGAGAAGATTCCCCACGTGTCGGCTTCGCGGCACGCTGCGGAGAAGATCGCGGTCTCGTCGCCCGGGATGGTGGCTGCTGTCGCGTACATCTCCTCTTCGTTGTACATGATTCCCTGCGTGGAGTATTCGGGGAAGACCACCAGATCCATTCCGGGGAGGCCGGTCTTCATGCCGATCATCATGTCGGCGATCTTGCGCGCGTTCTCGAGGACGCCGTCGCGATCGTGCAGGCGGGGCATCTTGTAGTTGACTACTGCTACGCCGACCGTGTCGTTGCTCGAGGAGATGTCACCGTGTCGCATTGTCTTTCACTCCTTGGTTGTGTCGATCAGTTGAAGACTGGACGGGATTGGGGTACTGCGGTTTTGGGTGCAGCGAGGATCTTGGCCAGGCCCAGGAGAACCAGAAGCGCTCCGGCCCAACCGGCCGCGACGGCGGGTGTGGTGTGGAAGTTGTCGGTCAGGATCAGAAATGCGGGGACCGTGCACGTGGGCTGGCTCAGAAGGACCGCCGCCCAGCCGGTGAAGCGACTGAGATTCTCGCGGCCGAGCCCGAGTACCAGGAAGAACAGCGTCCACAGCGCTGCCCATGCGAGCCAGATGACTCCGAAGACGGGGTCGTTGCTCACTGTGAAAGAGAGGAAGGAGTACACGAGCGCGGCGCACGCGACGAACAGCGAGAACCACCCGATTCCTTCCGGCTCGAAGCCGGCGAGATTGCTGATGCCCACGTAGAGATAGGTGAATCCGAACAGATAGAGCCCTGAGGCCGCCAGGACGGCACTCGAATCTCCCTGAGCCTGAATCAACATGACGGTGGGGACGACGCATTGAAGTGCGCCGACGAAGAGGTTGAGGACCGAGGCGGATCGAACGGGAACTGTGCCGAGCAGCATCAGTCCGTTGACGAAGAGGACGGCTCCCACGTAAAGCAAACCAACACTGCCCATCGGGCACCTCCGGTTACTTCGGGACGGTTACTTCGGGACGGTTACTTTCAAATGAAATGATTCCAAATGAAACTAAGTGATGCGCGCCACAGAAGTCAAGAGGGAGATCTCAGGGAAAATCTCAGAGCGTTGCGATGATCGAGAAGTCGAGTCCGTCGGCGACGGCGAGCTGAATCTTCTGCCGTGCAACACGATCACGAAACTCGACGGTTCCGCGAGGCCCGTCGTACGCGGCACCTTCGACGACGGCGTCCAGGTCGCGCGGATGTGTGCTGTCGGCGCGCCGCACCAGGGCCGAAAGGGTATGTATCCCTTCATAACACGACTCGGCGGCATTGTTCAGCGCCGGAGCGTGCGCGCCGTGCAGTGCGATGTAGCGCCCGAGAAGATCCATGGAGTTGCCGTCGACCATCGAACGGAAGTACGCGGCGGAGGCAAACAGGTTGCGGGTTGCCCTCGGCCCGCTCGCGAGCAGCATGTTCTCTTCCATCAACGGGCTGAACCGGATCATCGACTCGTCAAGGCCTCGGCGGGCGAAGGCTCGGTTGAAGTCGACGGCGTCCTGTCCGACGAGGAGCATGATCACGCCGTCGCAACCGGAGCTCGAGACGGTCTCGACCAACTGCTTCATGTTGCCGCGCCCCAGATCGACAAACGAACCGCCGACCAGGGTGAGGTCGAGTTCGGTGGCGAATTGCCTCACGGCCCCGAGCGAGCTGTGCGGCCAGATGTAGTCGTCGCCGACGACGAACCACTTGCGCGCTCCGACGTTGTCGCGCAGCCACTTCAGTGCCGGCGCGATCTGCTGCCGTGGTGTTTCGCCTGAACAGTAGATCCCTGGTCGGACCTCGCCGCCCTCGTAGAGCGAGGTGTACGAGTACGGAATACGGCCTGCGGCCACCGGTGCGAGTGCGTGCCGGACCGAGGAGATGTGCCAACCGCTGACGGCGTCGATGTCACCTGCGTCGAGTAGCTGTTGCACGCGGGCTGCGACGACGCTCGGCGAAGCGCCGCCGTCGATCACTTCGATCTGGACTTCGCGTCCCAGCACGCCGCCGGAGTTGTTGAGGTCGCGGGCGGCCAATTCGCTGATCGCCTCACACGACGGACCGAACAGTCCGGCCGGTCCCTGGAGGGGAACCACCATGCCCAGGCGCCACACCGCGCTGCGCGCGCGTTCGAGCGCGCCGGTAGCGATCATGCGTCGCCGCCGGAATCGGAAGTCAGCGGCCTGGCCTGGGTTACTATCATTTCATTTGAAAGTATTGCCCGAGAAGTGTGAACTGCGCAACAGCGGGGGAGCGATCAGTGGGAAAAAGTGACTCCGGAATTCTTGATGCTTCGCTGACGACCGCGCTGGTCCGAGCAGCTCGAATGGCCGCGGCAGCAGCGGAGAAAGCGCTGGCGGCAGAGAATCTCACTCTCGATCACTGGATGACGCTCGAAGCCCTGGCGTCGACCGAGGGGCTGACGATGGCTGAGCTGCGCGATCGAACGGGAACACCGGCTCCGACGCTGACGCGAGTTGCGGACAAGTTGGTCTCGCTTGCGCTCATCTATCGCGAGGTCGGTGAGGACGATCGCCGGAAGGTACGCGTGTTTCTCTCCTCGCGCGGAAAGTCCTTGCACAAACGGGTTGCCGCAGACATCCGCGTAGCCGAGGAGTCCTGGCTGACGCCGAAAGAGGAAGTGAAGTTGCGAGAGGGGCTTCGCCCCTGTGTGCCTTTCCGGTAGTGGGGACTACCAAAAAGGCGCACAGGGGCCGAAGGCCCTACTTGCCGCGGATGGCGTCGAATACCTTGGGGTCGACCAGGGTCGAGGTGTCTCCGAGGTCGCGGCCTTCGGCGACGTCGCGCAGGAGGCGGCGCATGATCTTGCCGGACCGGGTCTTCGGCAGTTCCGGCACGATCGTGATCTGACGCGGTTTGGCGATGGGGCTGATGTCGGTGGAGACCTGAGCCTTGAGTTCGGCGATGAGGACGTCGCCGGTGTTCTCGACGCCTTCACGGAGGATGACGAACGCGACGATGCCCTGTCCGGTGGTCTCGTCGGCGGCACCGACGACGGCGGCTTCGGCGACTCCGTGATGGTTCACCAGTGCTGATTCCACCTCGGAGGTGGAGATGCGGTGACCGGAGACGTTCATGACGTCGTCGACGCGGCCGAGGACCCAGAGTGCGCCGTCGTCGTCGTACTTGGCGCCGTCACCGGCGAAGTACCAGCCTTCTTCGGCGTAGCGGGACCAGTAGGTGTCGCGGTAGCGGTCCATGTCGCCCCAGATGCCGCGGAGCATCGCCGGCCACGGCTCGTCGAGGACGAGGTAGCCGTTGCCGCCGGGGCCGAGGGGCTTGGCGTCGTCGTCGACGATCTTCGCGGAGATACCGGGCAGTGGTGCCATGGCGGATCCGGGTTTGGTGGCGGTGATACCGGGGAGTGGGGAGATCATGATCGCGCCGGTCTCGGTCTGCCACCAGGTGTCGACGATGGGGGCTTTGTTGCCGCCGATGACCTCTCGGAACCAGCGCCACGCTTCGGGGTTGATGGGCTCGCCCACAGATCCGAGGAGGCGGATCGAGGACAGGTCGTGGGCGTCGGGGATCTCGCGGCCCCACTTCATGAACGTGCGCACGAGGGTGGGTGCGGTGTAGTAGATGGAGACGCCGTACTTCTCGATGATGTCGAAGTGGCGGTGCTCGTTCGGGGAGTTGGGGGTGCCTTCGTAGACGACCTGGGTGACGCCGTTCGAGAGGGGTCCGTAGACGATGTAGGAGTGTCCGGTGACCCAGCCGATGTCGGCGGTGCACCAGTAGACGTCTTGTCCCGCTTTGTGATCGAAGACGTTGTGGTGGGTGTACGAGGCCTGGGTGAGGTAGCCGCCGGAGGTGTGGATGATGCCCTTGGGCTTTCCGGTGGTGCCGGAGGTGTAGAGAATGAACAGGGGATGCTCGGCGTCGAAGGCCTGCGCCTCGTGCTCGGGTGAGGCCTGTGCGACGGTTTCGTGCCACCACAGGTCGCGGCCGTCGGTCCAGTCGACGTCGATGCCGGTCCGGTTGACCACCAACACGTTCTGGACGGATTCGGCGCCGGCGACGGATTCGTCGACCGCTGTTTTGATAGGTGCTGCGGCGCCGCGTCGCCACTGGCCGTCGACGGTGACGACGAGTTTGGCTTGGGCGTCGTCGATGCGCGAGCGTAGGGCGGTGGCGGAGAATCCGGCGAAGACGACCGAGTGGGTCAGGCCGAGGCGGGCGCAGGCGAGCATGGTGACGATCGCTTCGGGGATCATCGGCATGTAGATCGCTACGCGATCACCGGCGACGAGGCCGAGGTCGGTGAAAGTATTTGCGGCGCGGCTGACTTCGGCGAGGAGGTCGTTGTAGGTCAGGTCGCGGGAATCGCCTGGTTCGCCTTCGAAGTGGATGGCGATGCGGTCGCCGTTGCCGGCGAGGACGTGGCGGTCGACGCAGTTGTAGGCGACGTTGAGTTTTCCGCCGACGAACCACTTGGCGACGGGGGCGTCGGTCCAGTCGAGGACGTCGGTCCATTTCTCGTGCCAGTGAAGGCGCTCAGCCTGATTCGCCCAGAAAGCGAGGCGGTCGGTATCTGCGGCAGCCTGCAACTCCGGTCCCGCGTTGGCGGCCGCAGCGAACTCTGCGCTCGGCGGATATGCCTGGGGGACGTCTGTTTCGGCTGCGCTTGTCATGGCTGACGGCCTTCTTTCCACTTTGATCGACACTTTTCTGACTCCGTGTGAGGGTAGTCACAAGCTCGCGTAAACGCACCGTTGCATCACGTTGCAACCCATTGTCCTGCGACGATCGGTCGAATTGATGCGACGGGTGGTCGCTTCCGCCGACGAGTGAATGGGCGCGGACAGATTTCCCTCGGAATTGCGGACAATGGGTGCGATGCGCGCCCCGCGTCGGATGTGTCTATTGTCAAACCATTATTCGACCACAACTCGAAGTCACGTTCACTTTCAGTTGTAGGCGACACGACGCCGGCAGTTACGGCTGTCGGCAGGCCGCGAGCATGCTCGGGGTCACTTAGATGTGGAAGGAATTCCTTTGCGTATCTCACGCATAGCGACGGGCGCGGTCGCGCTCGGAATGACGGCAGTGCTGATCACGGCATGTTCGTCCGGCGATTCGTCGGGCGGATCGTCCAGTGGCGTCGTCAACGCCTGGGCGGGCGAGCCTCAGAACCCGTTGATCCCCACGAACACGAGTGAGAACATGGGCGGCCGCGTCCTCGACTCGCTGTTCTCCGGTCTCGTTTCGTACACCGCAGACGGCGGTACGGAGAACGAGGTTGCCGAGTCCATCGAGAGCACCGACGGTCAGAACTTCACCGTCAAGCTCAAGGACGGTTGGACCTTCACGGACGGCACCCCCGTCACCGCGAAGTCGTTCGTCGACGCGTGGAACTACGGCGCCCTCTCCACCAACGCTCAGCTTCAGGCATCGTTCTTCGATCCGATCAAGGGCTACGACGAAGTTGCCGCCGAGGTTCCGACGGCACAGACCATGTCGGGTCTGAAGGTTGTGGACGACTCCACCTTCACCATCGAACTCAAGCAGCCCGAGTCGGCGTTCCCCGATCGCCTCGGCTTCACGGCGTACTACCCGCTGCCCGAGGTCGCGTTCAAGGACATGACCGCCTTCGGTGAGAACCCGATCGGCAACGGCCCGTACAAGCTCGACGGAACCGGCGCGTGGCAGCACAACGTCCGCATCGACACCGTCGTGAACCCGGACTACAACGGCAACCGTAAGCCGAAGAACGCCGGCGTCGACTTCATCATGTACAACAGCCTCGACACGGCGTACACCGATCTCCTGGCCAACAACGTCGACGTTCTCGACCAGGTTCCGCCGAGCGCCGTCACGACCTTCGAGTCGGACCTGCCCGGACGCACCGTCAACCAGCCGTCGGCAACCATCGAGACGTTCACGATCCCGGGTCGCCTGCCGCACTTCAGCGGCGAAGAGGGCATGCTCCGCCGTCAGGCGATCTCGATGGCGATCAACCGCGATCAGATCACCCAGCAGATCTTCAACAAGACCAGGACGCCTGCACTCGACTTCACCAGCCCCGCAATCAAGGGCTGGAACGACTCGCTGACCGGTAACAGCAACGTGAAGTTCGATCCCGAGGCGGCCAAGGCTGCTTGGGCCAAGGCCGACGCCATCGCACCGTGGTCCGGCAGCTTCGAGATCGCCTACAACTCCGACGGCGGACACCAGGAATGGGTCGATGCCACGGCGAACAGCATCCGCAACACCCTCGGTATCGACGCAAAGGGCAAGCAGTACGCCACCTTCGCTCAGATCCGCACCGAAGCCACCGACCGCACCATCCAGAGCTCTTTCCGCTCCGGTTGGCAGGGCGACTACCCGCAGCAGTACGGCTTCCTGGCGCAGAACTACCAGACCGGCGGCAGCTCCAACGACGGTGAGTACTCCAACCCCGAGTTCGACCGCCTCCTGCGCGAATCGGCCGGCCAGACCGATCAGGCGAAGGCTCAGGAACTGCTCGATCAGGCCCAGGAAGTCCTGCTCAAGGACCTGCCCGCAGTTCCGACGTGGTACCGCAACGCTGCCAGTGGATGGTCGGAGAACGTTTCCAACGTGACCATCAGCTGGAACGGTGTTCCGGTCTACGAAGACATCGAAAAGAACTGACGCGTAGAACGATCCGCATCTGAAACGTGAGTTCGGGGCGGCAGGCGCCCTGCCTGCCGTCCCGAACTCGTGTTCACACCGGACTGTCCGCTGACGTACACGATCATCGACAAGGAGGTGATCCGATGCTCTGGTACATCGGTCGCCGAGTGCTTCAAATGATCCCGGTTTTTCTCGGGGCCACTCTTCTGATCTACGCCATGGTCTTCCTGCTTCCCGGTGATCCGATTGCCGCGTTGGCGGGCGACAAGGCGCTCAGTCCGGCTGTGGCAGCACAGCTTCGGGAGCGCTACCACCTCGATCTCCCCTTCTATCAGCAGTACCTGCTGTACCTGAAGGGCATCTTCACGCTGGACTTCGGCACGTCGTTCTCCGGACGACCTGTCAGTGAAGTTCTGGCACAGGCATTTCCGATCACGATGAAACTTGCCTTCATGGCACTGATCGTCGAGACCGTCTTCGGTGTCGGCTTCGGCCTCATCGCCGGCCTGCGTAAGGGCGGATTCTTCGACAGCACCGTCCTGCTGTTCAGCCTCGTTCTCATCGCCATCCCGATCTTCGTGATCGGCTTCCTGGCTCAGTTCTTCATCGGCGTCAAATGGGGCATCGTCCCGCCGACGGTCGGTGGCAACACCAGCTTCACCAATCTCCTGCTCCCTGCCCTGGTTCTGGGTTCGGTCTCGTTTGCGTACGTACTGCGACTGACCCGAACGTCCGTGGCGGAGAATCTGACTGCCGATTACGTCCGCACCGCTACCGCCAAGGGACTTTCCCGTGGACGAGTGGTTCGCGTGCACGTGTTGCGCAACTCGCTGATCCCCGTGGTCACGTTCCTGGGTGCCGACCTCGCAACGTTGATGGGCGGCGCCATCGTCACCGAGGGCATCTTCAACATCAACGGCGTCGGCGGCACGATCTACCAGGCCGTGACCAGAGGTGAAGCGCCGACGGTGGTTTCGTTCGTCACCATCCTGATCGTGATCTACCTGATCGCGAATCTGCTCGTCGACCTCTTGTACGCCGCGCTCGATCCGAGGATCCGCTATGTCTGAGACCGTGAAGACCGGACGCGCAGTCCGGCAAAGTCATTTCGTGGCACCGCCCGAAGTTGCGGCACCGGGGGAGACGGACGCCGTCAAACTCGATCAGGCGCCGACCAGCATGTGGACCGATGCGTGGCGCGACCTACGCAAGCGCCCCCTGTTCATCATCTCGACGATCATCATCCTCGCGGTCATCGTCATCGCAGCGTTTCCGAGCTTGTTCACGAGCACCGATCCGCGGTTCTGCGACCTGACCTACAGCATGCAGGGGCCGACCTCAGGGCACTGGTTCGGTTTCGACCGCCAGGGCTGTGACGTGTACTCGCGCACCATCTACGGTGCTCGCGCATCCGTACTCGTGGGCGTCGGCGTCACGGCGTCGGTGCTGGTGATCGGCGTGATCTTCGGTGCGCTGTCCGGTTTCTACGGCGGATGGACCGATTCGATCCTCTCCCGTGTCGCCGACATCTTCTTCGGCATCCCGCTGATCCTGGCTGCCATCGTCCTGATGCAGCTGTTCACCGATCGCACCATCTGGACCGTCGTCGGCGTGCTGGCGCTCTTCGGCTGGCCGCAGATGGCAAGAATCGCTCGAGGCGCGGTGATCTCGGCGAAGAACAACGATTACGTCATGGCTTCGGAAGCGTTGGGTGTCTCGAAGCTCAAGACACTGATCCGCCACGTCATCCCGAACTCGTTGGCGCCCATCATCGTGGTGGCCACCATCTCGCTCGGTACGTACATCGTTGCCGAGGCGACGCTGTCCTTCCTCGGTATCGGTCTTCCGTCCACCGAGGTTTCGTGGGGCGGCGACATCAGCAACGCTCAGGTGACGCTGCGTCAGGGTTCGACCATTCTGTTCTACCCGGCAACGGCTTTGGCGATCACCGTTCTCGGATTCATCATGATGGGTGACGCTCTGCGCGACGCCCTCGATCCCAAGTCGCGGAAGCGGTGAGCACGATGACCACCAAGGAAACTCTCACCTCGGAGGAAACTCCGTTGCTCGAGATTCGTGATCTCGAGGTGTCTTTCCAGTCCAATTCCGGTCCGGTTCCGGCAGTTCGAGGCGTCAGCCTGACCGTCTACCCGGGTCAGACGGTCGCGATCGTCGGCGAATCGGGTTCGGGTAAGTCCACCACCGCCCACTCGATCATCAATCTGCTTCCCGGCACCGGCAAGGTGACGGCAGGCGAGATCATCTTCGACGGCAAGGACATCTCGAAGGTCTCGGAGAAGGACTTCGTCCACATCCGGGGAAGCCAGATCGGTTTGGTTCCGCAGGACCCGATGTCGAATCTGAATCCCGTGTGGAAAGTGGGCTTCCAGATCGAGGAAGCACTGGCCGCCAACGGGATCGCCAAGGGCAAGGCAGCCAAGGTTCGGGCCGCCGAACTGCTCGAGGAGGCAGGACTCGCCGAAGCCGAGAGCCGGTTGGGGCAGTACCCGCACGAGTTCTCGGGCGGTATGCGTCAGCGCGCACTCATCGCGATCGGGTTGTCCGCTCGTCCGAAGCTCCTGATCGCGGACGAGCCGACGTCGGCGCTCGACGTCACCGTCCAGCGTCAGATTCTCGACCACCTCGACGGTCTGACTACGGAACTCGGCACCGCCGTTCTGCTCATCACTCACGATCTTGGCCTGGCCGCCGAGCGCGCCGAGCATCTGATCGTGATGAGCAAGGGTCGTATCGTCGAATCCGGTCCGGCACTGGAGATTCTGAAGCGCCCGCAGCATCCGTACACGCAGAAGCTGGTCGCGGCTGCGCCGTCGTTGGCGTCGAAGCGGCTCAGCTCGTCGGTGGCGCGCGCCGAGATTCGCGAACAGGCGGAAGAGGTCGCCGAAGCGGTCAAGGCCGAGGAAAGTGCGGCAGAGTCCTTCGGCAAGGTGACCGACGACGTTCTTGTCGTCGATCATCTGACCAAGGTGTTCAAGCTGCGCAAGGGTTTCCGCAAGACCACCGACTTCACAGCCGTGAACGACGTGTCCTTCAAGGTCCGCCGCGGAACCACGACTGCAATCGTCGGCGAATCGGGTTCCGGTAAGTCGACGGTCGCACAGATGGTCCTCGGTCTGCTCGAGCCCACTGCAGGCAACGTGGTCTTCGACGGTCAGGACGTGGCGAATCTCGGTGCGAAGGAAACATTTGCGTTCCGTCGACGAGTGCAGCCGATCTTCCAGAACCCCTACGGCACACTCGACCCGATGTACTCGATCTACCGCACGATCGAGGAGCCGCTGCGTACCCACAAGGTCGGGACCAAAGCCGAGCGTGAGGCTCGCGTCCGCGAACTTCTCGACAAGGTGGGTCTACCGCAGTCGGTCATGCGTCGGTTCCCGAACGAACTCTCCGGTGGACAGCGTCAGCGCGTCGCCATCGCGCGAGCGTTGGCCTTGCAACCGGAGGTCGTGATCTGCGACGAGGCGGTCTCCGCTCTCGACGTGCTCGTGCAGGATCAGATCTTGACCCTGCTCAACGACCTGCAGGCAGAGTTCGGGTTGACGTACCTCTTCATCACGCACGACCTGGCCGTGGTTCGTCAGATCGCGGACAACGTGTTGGTGATGTCGCGTGGCTCGATCGTCGAATCGGCACCGATCGACGACGTGTTCGGTAATCCGCAACAGGACTACACCCGCAAGTTGCTCGACGCGATTCCCGGTGGGTCCATCAAGCTGGGAAGCTGACGCAACAGGTAGGTAGGCAAGTCCGCAGAGGGGCTGCAAGGGTACCGTCGTTGATCGTGACGGACCCCTTGCAGCCCCTCGTCGATCTTCCAGGCGTACGCGCCGCCGCCGATCATGCGCGCGATGCTCTGGGTGAGGTTCATCGGCACAAGACCAACCGTCGCGGTTGGCCCACCACTGCCGCCGAAGCCGCGGTTCGTGCCGCGCGCGCTTCCGCATCGCTCGCCGGTGGCACCACCGAATTGCCGACCGAGGGCATGGCCGGTGATCCGATTCTCGCGGGTGCTCTGCGCGTGGCTCAGGCTCTCGACGGCGACAGCCTTCCGCTCATGGAGTCGACGTGGAAGCGCGCCCCACTTCAGGCTCTGGCCCGGCTGCACCTGTTGGCCGCGGCGGATCTCGTCGAGGACGCAGATCAACTGGGGCGGCCACGGTCGGATCGCGGAGTGGGGGAGCGGTTGGACGCTCTCGCCCAACTCGTTACAGGCGGAACCAGTGCACCGGCACCTGTTCTGGCGGCCGTCGTACACGGAGAACTCTTGGCGCTGAGCCCGTTCGGCACCGCTGACGGCATCGTCGCCCGCGCGGCCTCGCGTCTGGTTGCGGTCTCGTCGGGACTGGATCCGCACAATCTCGGGGTCCCCGAGGTCAGTTGGCTTCGGCGGCCACAGGCGTACACGGACGGCGCGGCAGGATTCGCTTCGGGAAATCCGGCGGGCGTCGGCAGCTGGGTGATTCTGTGCTGTGGTGCTCTCGAAGCCGGTGCGCGAGAGGCGACTTCGATTGCCGACGCCGCTACCGGATAGTCCGGCAAATTGCGCCTGTCGGAACATAACGAACGGGCGGCGCTGCCGATAAATCGACTTCGCCGCCCGTCAGCACGGACTACTCGTTACCAAGCGTGCTCGGTGGGTTGTGTGGGTGGCCTCGGCGAGGGATCGCGCTTTCTGAGGTCGTCCCCGCAACCTGTGCGGGGTCCTCGCTCAAATTGAACGAATCTCGCAGGCCCACAACGCTTCTGCCCTTATAGTGGCTTGTGCTCCGCGTGGGTGCCCTAGTGCCCGTGCTAGGAATTTCGGTTGGGGAAACGGTCCTTCTCTTCCGAGCCGTTCCTGGCCTTCCGTTCTTCCGTAACTCCTTTGTACCCTGTGTCCGGGCTCACAGCAAGTACCAATTTTTGTTTGTGGGCCTTGGATTTCAGCGTTTCCGGCGCAGTAGCCCGAAGGTCATGGCGCCGGCCACCAGAGCTGCGATTCCCACCGCAGCGGTAGTGGCCACCGTGGTCGTGGACTGGGCCGACAATCGGGCACGAAGTGAGACCGGATTCGAGAAAGTCAGTATGGGCCAACCGTTTACGGCCGCTTCCTTGCGCAACGCTCGATCGGGGTTGACTGCGGTCGGATGTCCGACAGCCTCGAGCATGGGTAAATCCGTCACCGAGTCGGAGTAGGCGTAACTGGCGGCGAGGTCGTAACCGTACTCCGCGGCGAGTTTTTCCATGGCTTCGACCTTGCCGGGGCCGTAGCAGTAGAAGTCCACCTCGCCGGTGTAGTGGCCGTCTTCCTCCCTCATCGACGTCGCGACGGAATGGGTGGCGCCGAGGGCGCGGGCGATCGGTGCGACGATCTCTTCACCCGAAGCAGACACGACGATGACGTCGTGTCCACGCAGCTTGTGATCTGCGATCAGATCGGCCGCCTCGGCGAAGACGAGTGGATCGACGATGTCGTGCAGAGTCTCCGCGACGACGGCCTTCACCTGTTCCACGTCCCAGCCCGCACACATCGCCGTCAGATGCTCGCGCATGCGCTCCATCTGATCGTGATCGGCGCCGGACAGTAGAAACAGGAATTGCGCATAGCTGCTCTTGAGAACCGAGCGTCGATTGATCAGACCCTGTGCGAAGAATGGCTTGCTGAACGCCAGGGTGCTCGACTTCGCGATGATCGTTTTGTCCAAATCGAAGAAAGCGGCTGTCCGCCCGGTATTCAGTCCGTTCGCAGGCTTGTCGGTCACAGGATTGAGGATAGTCCGACAGGCGGTTCGTGTGCTCTTCGGCAAGCGTCCTCTTTCGGCGAAAAACAGCAGTTCAGTGCAGCTCAGGCTTGCATTTCTCGCCGATGGCGGGTGTAAGATCGTTGCTGTTCGATTCGTTCGAACTAGTTCAGCCCGACCCCCCGGGGCTGAACTCAGACGGCCCCCGCCTCCTCCCCCCATTGGCGGGGGTCGTCCTCTGTCTCAGGCCTGTTTCTCCCCAACCTCCCAGTTGTCCACAGGGTTGTTCGGCCCACTGTTTTCGGTGCCGGTGCTCGTTCAGGCTCTGCAGTCATGAACACGACGATCAGCTCTCAGGAAACCGGGGCTCCCATTCTGGTTCTCGTCGACGACGCGAAAATCCTCGCGAGCGTGCGACGCGTCGCTGCCGCGGTGGACCGCCGGCTGGACGAGGCCGAACATCCCGTGTCCCGGCAACAGTGGAACCGGGCCTCGACGGTGGTACTGGACGCGTCGGCGGCGCGAGATGCTCTGGCTCGTTCCCCCAAGCGAACGCGAGTGTTCCTCGTATGCGACGGCACACCGACCGTCGACGATTGGAAGAGCGCCACCGCCATCGGAGCCGACAGCGTTCTGTCCTTGCCCGAGGAAGAGAACGCGCTGGTCGCAGTTCTGGCCGATCACGTCGACGTCAGTGGTGACGGCACCGTCGTGAGCGGGGTGGGTGGTTGTGGCGGCGGCGGAGCCTCGGCAACTGCTGCGGCTGTCGCGTTGACGTCGGCGGCACGTCACGTCCCGACGCTGTTGGTGGACGTCGACGCACTCGGTTCCGGCGCCGACGTGCTGTTGGGTATCGAGACTGCTCCCGGATTACGTTGGGGTGCACTGACCGTCGAGGGCGGGCGGTTGTCCCCGGAGGCGCTGCGCGATGCACTGCCGGCGAAGGGAAAGTTTCTGAGGGTTCTGGCGAGCAGTCGCCGGGAGATCGACGGTCCGACAGTGACCGCCGTTCGCGCCGTGCTGGACGCAGGTCGCAGTTCCGGCGGGCTCGTGGTCTGCGACGTGCCACGTCATCCCAGCGAGGTAGGTCAGGCCGTGTTGGAGATGTCGGATTCGGTGCTCGTGGTGGTTCCGGCCACCGTGGCCGCATGCGTCGCGGCCGAGAAGGTCGGAGCCTGGGTGGTGCGACACAACTCCAACGTCGGGCTCGTCGTGCGTGGGCCGGCACCGGGAGGCCTACGCGGCGCCGATGTGGCAGACATGCTCGGCCTGCCCCTGACGGCCGTGATGCGCGGCCACCGATCGCTGGCGCCGATGCTCGAGCGTGGTGGCCTCGAATTGACCCGCGGTTGTCCGTTGAGTGTGGCGGCAACAGCGGTACTCGACGCCGTCGAATCCGGCGCACGCCCGCGCAGGGCTGCGGCATGAGTGCGTTGGTCACGGCCGAACTGCTCGACCGAGTTCGCGAGCGATTGACGGCGTCGTCGGTCGGCGAGCCGACGGCGGCCACCGTTGCCGATGCCGTGCGAGCCGAGTCCTCCGGCGTTCTGGCGGACACGGATCTGTTGGAGGTCGTCAGGGTGCTCCAGACGGAACTGACAGGCGCGGGGCCGCTCGAACCTCTACTGCACGAACCCGGGGTCGCCGACGTACTGGTGACCGCGCCGGATCAGGTCTGGGTGGACCGCGGGGTCGGCCTCGAAAGGTCGGGGGTCCGGTTCACCGACGAGGCAGCCGTGCGTCGACTGGCGCAGCGGTTGGCACTGTCGGCAGGTCGACGCCTCGACGACGCCCAACCGTGGGTCGACGGCCGCCTGCGGGGCGTCGGCGACGGGCACTTCGGGGTGCGACTTCATGCCGTACTCGCACCCGTGGCCCAGGGTGGAACCTGCGTGTCACTGCGAGTGTTGCGGCCCGCGACCCAGGGTCTCGACGCCCTGTCCGCCCACGGCGCCGTGGAACCGGACGCGCGGGAGCTCCTCAATCGCATCATTTCTTGTCGCTTGGCTTTTCTGGTGATCGGCGGGACCGGTGCGGGAAAGACCACGTTGTTGTCCGCCATGCTCGGCGCGGTCGACCCGCGCGAGCGAATCGTCTGTGTCGAGGACGCGGCCGAACTGGCGCCGCCGCATCCGCACGTCGTCCGCCTCGTCGCCAGAGCTCCCAACGTCGAGGGCGTCGGAGAGGTGACGGTGCGCGATCTGGTTCGGCAGGCACTACGAATGCGTCCCGATCGCATCGTCGTCGGTGAGGTCCGCGGCGCAGAGGTGACTGATCTGCTCACGGCGATGAACACCGGCCACGACGGCGGCGCCGGCACCGTTCACGCCAATTCGCCCGAAGAGGTGCCGGCCAGACTCGAGGCGTTGGCGGCGCTCGGCGGGATGGATCGCCACGCGTTGCACAGTCAACTTGCCGCGGCAGTTCAAGTGATCCTGCACATGCACAGATTGGCTGACGGATCGAGGCGTCTCGAACAGATCGGTGTCATCGACCGCGGTGCGGACGGGTATGTACGAATCATGCAGGCGTGGCCGGACGGCGGTTCGGGTCGTGAGCGGCTCGAGCGGATGTTCCGGCTTCGCAATCGAGAGGTCGGGACGTGACGGTTTCCCTCTTGGCCTTCGCGTTGGCGGTCTCGATTGCGCCGGTGCGGGATTCACGTGCTCGGCTCGCCACGTACACCCCGAGCGTCCGCAAGCCCTCCCGGCAGATTCCGTGGCAGTTCGTCGCCGCATTTCTCGCGATTTCGGCCGCGTGGATCCTCGGAGGTCTTCCGGCAGGGTGTGCGGCTGTCGTCCTCGCCGGGACCCTGATCCTCCGTGGCCGACGCGCGAATGCAGCCGAAACCCGGGACCTCTCACAGAAGATGCTGCTCTCCGGTCTGGAGGTGCTGATCGCCGAGCTGAGCGTCGGCGCGCATCCTGCAGCGGCCAGTTCTGTTGCAGGCGAGGAATGTACCGGAGAAGTGAGTGCCGTATTCCGTTCCGCTGGGGCCAGGGCGCGTCTCGGTGGTTCTGCCGCAGCGGCCTTCGCGGTACCGGATTCGTGCATCGAGCGTGAGTTCTCCCGCATCGGATCCGTCTGGCGGGTCGCAGACCAACACGGGCTGGCGCTGGCGGAACTACTCGGCGCCGTCCGGACGGACATGTTGGGACGTAGACGCTTTCGTCAGCGTACCGAGGCCGGGTTGGCGGGCGCTCGGGCGACCGCTGCGGTGTTGGCCTTTCTCCCGCTGTTGGGGATCGGTCTCGGGCAATTGATGGGGGCTTCGCCGCTGCGCGTGCTGTTCGGAGGTGGGCTCGGCGGCGTGCTCCTGGTGATCGGAACCGCTTGTGTCTCAGCGGGTCTGCTCTGGACCGACCGGATAGCTGCGAAGGTCACGTCGTGAGTTGGGCATCCGTGGTGATGATGGCGTTGGCGCTCGCGATCATTCCCGATCGGCGCGGTGCTTCGGCCAGGGCGGCAGAAATTCTCTTCGCGGACACAACAACAGAAAATTCGGTTTCAGTCCCGGACAAGCCGGATCCACTCGCAGTTGCCGCAAGTCTCGACCTTCTCGGGGCCTGCCTACGAGCGGGGCTTCCCGTCTCCGCCGCGATCACAGCGATGGCGTCGACGGCACCGAAACCGATGGCCGACTCGCTTCGTCGCGTCGCCGACCTTCTGGCGCTCGGTGCCGATCCGGACGCCGCGTGGAGCGAGGCCGCTCTCGATCCCGATACCGAGGCGCTCGCCAGAATGGCTCGGCGTTCCGCCCGTTCGGGTTCGTCGCTGTCCTCGTCCATGGCCGAACTCGCCGAGCGCAGTCGAGGTGACGCCGAGGATCTTGCTGCCGCCGCAGCCGAACGCGCGGGAGTGCTGATCAGCGGTCCACTCGGGCTGTGTTTCCTGCCGGCGTTCATCGCCTTGGGCATCGTCCCGGTGGTGATCGGGCTTGCCACGACTGTGCTCGGTAACGGCCTGCTGTGAGCCGGATCCGAGTGAAAGCTCCTGCGGCAGAAGTGCTGCCACAGGTTTCGATTGAAGGGGGAGAAATGATTTCGAAGACGTTGAGGACGGTGTCGGCCAGATTTGCGCTGTTGGTTGCCGAGGACGACGGCATGTCCACCGCGGAGTATGCGATCGGCACGATTGCGGCTGCCGCATTCGGTGCCGTCCTGTACACGGTTGTCACTGGCGACTCCATTGTCTCGGCGCTGACAGGCATCATCGACAAGGCGCTCAAGACAGCTGTGTGATGTTGTCCACGAGAGGTATTCGGCAAGCCGACGACGGCGCCGTGACGGTGGAGGCCGCGATTGCTCTGGCTTCGATCGTCACGGTGGTCGTGCTGTGTGTCGGTGGAGTCCTGGCGGTGTCGATGCAGGTTCGGTGTGTCGACGCCGCTCGTGAGGCCGCGCGGTTGGTGGCACGTGGTGATCGTGAGTCTGCGGTCGCCACGGCCCGCCGGATCGCACCCGAAGATGCGTCGATCTCGGTGGAGATCGTGGACGGTTTTGCCGTTGCCGTTGTCAGCGCCGAGAGTGCGTTGCTGCCGTTGATCGACATTTCTTCCGAGGCGGTGGCAGCTGTGGAGTCGGGAGTGGAGGAGGGGTGAACCTACGTGACGACGAAGGTGTTGCCACGGTTCTGGCGTGCTGCGTTCTGGCGGCGATCGTGATGGTGACCGGCGGGATGCTGCATGTCGGTTCCGCAGTGGTGGCTCGGCACACGGCTCAGTCGGCCGCTGATCTTTCGGCTCTCGGCGGTGCGGGCGCCTTGGACGGCGGCGACGAGTCGGCGTGTGAGATGTCCGCGGTGATCGCGGAGCGGATGCGCACGGTGCTCGAGGAGTGCGAGGTGCAGGGTTGGGATGTATTGGTCGAGATACGCGCACCGGTGTTGTTGTCGGGCTTCGGGATCGGGGATGCGCAGGCTTACGCGCGTGCGGGTCCGGTCAGCTGATGGTGTCGATCACGGCGGTCAGAACCTTGACCGCGCCGTCTTTGTCGAGTGGGTCGTTTCCGTTGCCGCACTTGGGTGAATAGACGCAGGACGGGCAACCGTGAGCGCACTCGCAGGACAGTATGGCGTCGCGCGTCGCGGTGAGCCATCGGGACAGTTCGCTGTGCCCTCGGTCGGCGAACCCGGCGCCGCCGGCATGACCGTCGTAGACGAAGACGGTCGGGAGTCCGGTGTCCGCGTGCATCGCGGTGGACACTCCGCCGATGTCTCCGCGGTCGCAGATCGCCACCAGTGGCAGCAGGCCGATTGCGGCATGTTCGGCGGCATGCAGTGATCCGGGGAACCGTTCGGGCGGGACCCCGATGGATTCGAGGAGTTCCGGCGTGACCGTGTACATCACTGCCCTGGTGGGCAAAGTGTGTGCGGGCATGTCGAGTTCGATCGAGTCGAGGACTTCACCCGAAGTCAACCGTCGTAGGTATCCGACGACTTGATGTGTCACCTCGACCTGGACGAGAGCGACGGCGATGTCGCCGTAGTTCTTGTGCTCGAGTTGTTCGGTGATCGTGATTTCGGTGGTCTCGCGGGCCGAGGTGGTCCAGTCCGGATTCTCGGTGTGTACCAATGCGAGTCCGACGTCGAGGTCCAGTTCGTCGACGACGTAGGTCTCGCCTTGATGGATGTGCACGGCGCCGGGATGAACTGTGGCCGGAGCGCGGCCCGCGTCGACAGTGCCCAGCATCCGGCCGGATTCCCCGTCGACAATGGCCACCTGAGTTCCGATGCCGCCGCGAATGTCCAAAGAGCCGTGGGGGTTCGAATCGGCGGTGACGAACCATCCGTGCTTTCGGCGCCGGATCTTGCCTTCCTCGGACAGTCTCGTCAGAACCTCGAGAGCCCCGAACGCGTCCACCTCGGCATCGGAAAGTGGGAGTTCCATTGCAGCGCAGAGAAGTTGTGGTCCCAGGACGTACGGATTTCCGGGATCTGTCACCGTCGCCTCGACGGGTTTGTCGAGTACCGCTGACGGATGGTGAACGAGGTAGGTGTCGAGTGGATCGTCGCGGGCGATCAACACGACGAGTGAACCCTCGCCGCGTCGCCCGGAGCGACCGGCCTGCTGCCAGAACGAGGCAACGGTCCCCGGGAAGCCTGCCACGACAACGGCGTCGAGGCCTGCGATGTCGACGCCGAGCTCCAGCGCGTTGGTGGTGGCTGCGCCCAGCAGCGTGCCGTCGGCGAGCGCAGCTTCCAGTTCGCGTCGGTCCTCGGCCAGATATCCGGCGCGATACGACGCGACTCGCTCGGCGAGGTCCGGGTCCACCTCGGCGAGTAGACGTTTGGTGGCCATCGCGGTCAGCTCGGCGCCGCGGCGGGAGCGGACGAAGGTGAGAGTGCGGGCGCCTTCGATCATGAGGTCGGCCATGATCCGCGCGGCTTCCGCGCCCGCGGGACGTCGTACCGGGCTACCGTTTTCGCCGGTCAATGCCTCCAGTAGCGGTGGTTCCCACAGGGCGACGGTGCGTGGGCCGTGCGGCGATCCGTCTTCCGTGACCTCGGTGCAGTGTGCGCCTATGAGCCGCGAGGCCGCCGCGCCGGGATCTGCTGTGGTCGCGCTGGCCAGGATGAAGGTGGGTTCGGCGCCGTAACGGGCTGCAATTCTGCGTAATCGCCGGATCACGAGCGCGACGTTGGATCCGAAGACTCCCCTGTAGGAGTGGCATTCGTCGATGATCACGTATTTCAGGTTGCGGAAGAAGTGTGCCCATCGCTGATGGGTTCTGAGCAGAGAAATGTGGATCATGTCGGGGTTGGTGAAGAGCCAGCGTGAGTTCTCACGTGCCCAAGTGCGGAGTTCCTGCGAGGTGTCGCCGTCGTACGCACTGGCGTTCGTGCTGCGAAGTTCGACGTCGAAGTCGGTGAGGGACAGCACTGCTCGCAGTTGATCCGAGCCCAGCGCTTTGGTGGGGGAGAGGTACAGGGCAGTTGCGAGCGGATCGGTCGCCATGGCCGTCAGCACCGGGAGTTGGTACGCCAGTGACTTACCCGACGCCGTACCGGTGGCCACGACCACGTGTTTTCCCTCGTGAGCGAGGTCGGCGGCCTCACTCTGGTGGATCCACGGGGACCGCACGCTGTGCTCGGCGAGCGCACGTACGACGCTGGGGTGCACCCACTCCGGCCATTCGGTGAACTCGGCTACGCGAGCAGGTAACTGCGCGGTGAACATCAGTGGTTTTTCGCTTCCACTGACCCCGGCGACGACCCGATCGAGCAGCATCTGCCCGTAGGTCTCGCCAGGCTTCCCTCCCGGGGCGGGAGTCGGGGAAGGTGCGTTCACGTGACTCTCCGGGCTCGGCGTTGGGGTGTGGCGGCAATCGGAAACTGTCGCTACCTGCAGTTTTGATGATACGCAACGGTCGGCGGTCTTGGTGGAACCGGGTGCTCGGCGCGCGCGCGGGAAACCACGATCGTGGGCTGTTTTTCTCGTAGCGAACTTTTAACGTTTTTAGTTCCCTTTTCGACTGTTGTGCACGCGGAGAACATGGTTGACTGACAATCGGTCGCAGCTTCTGTGTTCGTAGGCTTGAGAAAGTGCACGCTCGCAGGATCGTTGTTGCGGGCGCGGTGCTCTGCCTTTCCTGAGGGGGAAATAAAGACGTACAGCGGTCGGAACCGGCCCGGTGGACTGTAAGGGCTGTTCACCGAATCCGGTGTTAGAAAGAGAAGGAAAAGCATGGCACAGGGCACTGTGAAGTGGTTCAACGCTGAAAAGGGCTTCGGCTTCATCGCTCCCGAAGACGGTTCCGCAGACGTCTTCGTTCACTACTCCGAAATTCAGGGCAACGGCTTCCGTACCCTCGAGGAGAACCAGCGTGTGGAGTTCGAGGTCGGCCAGGGCACCAAGGGTCCCCAGGCTACCGGCGTTCGCGCGGTCTGATTTTTCCGCTCACTCGCTGAGCGATTAGTTCGGACAGTATTTGTCCCCCATCGCATCCGTGCGGTGGGGGACAAATCTTTTCGGGCTGAGCCAGTCTTTCTCTGTCCGAGGTAATGCACGCAGCTGTCCGACCACGGCCGGTCGTCTATGCCGTCAGTACCTTCGTGGCTTACGTTTCACTCTGTGAGCCAACTGTCCTTTTTCTCTGCCGAGTCGATTCCACCTGCCGTGACGGACCTCGCCGGAATGCTGGCCGGACCGGGGCAGGTCGTGACCTCGGAGGATCGCGCGCGGATCTCGATCGTCGTGGATCGGGACTGGAGAGCACAGGCCGTTGCCGAGTTGATCGCGCAGTGCGGACTCGGGGCCGAGGTGACGCGTAGCGAAGAAGGCAGCCCACTCGTCCGAACTCAGTCGACGCCCGCACTCCTTCCGCTGTCCGTGCAATGGACCAAGGGAGCAGTGAAGGCGGTGCCGGTCGGGTGGGTTCCTAATTCTCGCCAACTCCGAGTGTGGGCCGTCGCCGCCGGCCGACTCGAAGAAGGCGGTGAACGATTCGTGTTCGGCCTCGACCCCCATGCGAAGGAGACACACGCACCGCTGGCTCAGGCCTTGATGAGGGTTGGTATCGCGCCGACTCAACTGGGTAACCGGACACCGGGTCCGGGGCTCCGTGTGTCGGGAAAGAAGAGACTGACAAAGCTCGTCGAATACCTCGGTGAGGCGCCGAAACACGTCGACACCTCGGTCGCCTGGCCACACGTCTGACAGTGCTCATGCCGCGTGTCCGACGGAGCCCATACTGTACTGATCTGCACGAATGTCTTGCGGGTATGTCACTCTGTAAAGAGAGACACGGGGTATAACTTGCTCCACACGTCTAGTTCTGAAGATCTGCCGACGGCAGTGAACGTCCAAAGGAAGGCTCGGGCAGCAGGTGGCTAAAGCGGACAACGGCAGCGGTCAGGGAGCGTCCGGTAACCCTCGTCGCCTCGTGATCGTCGAGTCACCGACCAAGGCGCGCAAAATCGCTCCCTACCTCGGTAAGGACTACGTCGTAGAGGCATCGGTCGGTCACATTCGCGACCTCCCGCGCGGCGCAGCGGACGTTCCGGCCAAGTACAAGGGCGAGTCGTGGGCCCGTCTCGGCGTCAACGTCGATCACGACTTCGAGCCGCTCTATGTCGTGAGCCCGGAAAAGAAGGGCAAGGTCGCCGAACTCAAGTCTCTGTTGAAGGACGCCGACGAGCTCTTCCTCGCAACTGACCCCGACCGCGAGGGCGAGGCAATCGCCTGGCATCTCCTCGAGACTCTCAAGCCCAAGATTCCGGTTCGTCGAATGGTCTTCCACGAGATCACCGAGCCGGCAATCCGTGCTGCCGCCGAAGACACCCGCGAACTCGACACCGACCTCGTCGATGCTCAGGAAACCCGCCGCATCCTCGACCGTCTCTACGGTTACGAGGTCAGCCCGGTTCTCTGGAAGAAGGTCATGCCGAAGCTCTCGGCCGGCCGCGTCCAATCGGTGGCCACTCGCGTCATCGTCCAGCGTGAACGCGAGCGCATGGCGTTCAAGTCGGCGTCGTACTGGGACATTTCCGCGACGCTCGACGCCGGTGCAGAGGCCAGCCCGCGTAGTTTCGGTGCTCGCCTGGTCTCCGTCGACGGTTCGCGTGTCGCCTCCGGCCGTGATTTCGGAGCTGACGGAAAGCTCAAGGGCAGCGCGGTCACTGTGCTCGACGAGGCATACGCGCGTCGTCTCGCGGAAGCATTGCAGGGCGTCGACCTCACGGTTTCCTCCGCCGAGGACAAGCCGTACACCCGCAAGCCTTACCCGCCGTTCATGACGTCGACGCTCCAGCAGGAAGCCGGACGCAAACTTCGTTTCACGTCCGAGCGTGCAATGCGCATCGCACAGCGTCTGTACGAAAACGGCTACATCACCTACATGCGTACCGACTCGACGACTCTCTCGGAGTCGGCGATCGCTGCCGCTCGTGCGCAGGCCACCGAGTTGTACGGTCCGGAATACGTGCATCCGACGCCGCGTCAGTACACCCGCAAGGTCAAGAACGCGCAGGAAGCCCACGAGGCGATCCGCCCCGCCGGCGACGTGTTCCAGACCCCGGGTCAGCTGCACTCCAAGCTCGATTCCGACGAGTTCAAGCTGTACGAACTGATCTGGCAGCGGACCGTCGCTTCGCAGATGGCCGACGCCCGCGGTACGACGTTGACGCTTCGCATCTCCGGCACGGCAGGCACCGGCGAGGACTGCACGTTCTCCGCTTCGGGTCGCACCATCGTGTTCGCCGGCTTCCTCAAGGCTTACGTCGAGAGCGTCGACGAAGAGGCCGGCGGTCAGTCCGACGACGCCGAATCCAGGCTTCCGGTGCTGGTCAAGGGTCAGGAAGTCACGGCCACCAAGCTTGATCCGGACGGACACAGCACCAACCCACCCGCTCGCTACACAGAAGCCAGCCTGATCAAGACGCTCGAAGAACTCGGCATCGGCCGTCCTTCGACCTACTCGTCGATCATCAAGACCATTCTCGATCGCGGATACGTCTACAAGCGTGGCAGCGCGCTGGTTCCGTCCTGGGTGGCGTTTGCCGTCATCGGGCTGCTCGAGGTGCACTTCGGCCGGCTGGTCGACTTCGATTTCACGGCAGGAATGGAAGACGATCTCGACGCGATCGCCGGCGGCCGTGAGCAGCGCGGCAACTGGCTGAGCAGCTTCTACTTCGGCGGCGAGACAGGCGCTGAAGGTTCGGTCGCCCGCGAGGGCGGGCTGAAGAAGATGGTCGGTGTCAATCTCGAGGAGATCGACGCTCGCGAGGTCAACTCCATCCGACTGTTCGACGACGCCGAGGGTCGCGAGGTTCACGTGCGCGTCGGCCGGTTCGGGCCGTATCTCGAGCGCATGGTTCAGAATCCGGACGATCCCGAAGGCGATCTGATCTCGCAGCGGGCAAATCTTCCCGATGACCTGCCACCGGACGAGCTCACTCCCGAGTACGCCGAGAAGTTGTTCTCGACGCCTCAAGAGGGCCGCAAGCTGGGCGTCGACCCACTGACGGGCCACGAGATCGTCGCGAAGGAAGGCCGCTTCGGTCCCTACGTGACCGAGATCCTGCCCGAACCGCCGGCCGAGCCGGAACCGGACATCGTTCCCGTCACCGCTCCCGAGCCGGAAGAAATCAGTTCGGGCAGTACCAAGACTGCGGTGAAGAAGGCCGCAGCCAAGAAGGCACCCGCGAAGAAGGCTGCCAAGAAGGTCGCGGGCCCCAAGCCGCGGACGGGATCGCTGCTCAAGTCCATGGATTTGGCGACGATCACCTTGGAAGATGCGCTGCGTCTGCTGTCGCTTCCGCGCGTCGTGGGTGTCGACCCCGAATCGAAGGAAGAGATCACCGCGCAGAACGGCCGTTACGGTCCGTACCTGAAGAAGGGCACGGACTCACGCTCGCTCGCCAACGAAGAGCAGATGTTCACCGTCACGCTCGACGAGGCGCTCAAGATCTACGCCGAGCCGAAGCGTCGTGGGCGTCAGGCGTCGGCAACGCCTCCGCTGCGTGAGTTGGGCGTCGATCCGGTCAGCGAGAAGCCGATGGTGATCAAGGACGGCCGTTTCGGTCCGTACGTCACCGACGGCGAGACCAACGCCAGCCTTCGCAAGGACGACGACGTCGAATCCATTTCTGATGCTCGGGCGTCGGAGTTGCTGGCTGATCGTCGTGCGCGCGGCCCGGTCAAGAAGAAGGCAGCAGCCAAGAAGGCTCCGGCCAAGAAGGCCGCTGCCAAGAAAACAGCCGCAAAGAAGGCCCCGGCAAAGAAGGCCGCCGCCAAGAAGGCTCCGGCGAAGAAAGACTCGTAAGGCTTCGTCGGTGCCGACGGTTAGGGTTTTTGCATGAGTACTGAAGTGGCCGAACGAGGTGTGTTCGGTCGGCTGGTGGGTCAGCACGACGTCGAGCAGAGCCTGCGTGATGCTGCACTGTCGGCTCGTGGCGATTCCAGCGGCTCGGAGATGACCCACGCGTGGCTCTTCACCGGGCCACCCGGCTCTGGTCGTTCGGTGGCTGCTCTCTGCTTCGCCGCTGCCCTGCAATGCACCTCCGACGGTGCACCAGGGTGCGGTGAGTGTCATGCGTGTACGACGACGATGGGTGGAACCCATGGCGACGTACGACGGATCATCCCCGACGGCCTGAGCATCAGCGTCAAAGGCATGCGCGAGATAGTCAACATCGCTTCGCGTCGACCGACGACGGGGCGGTGGCAGGTGATCGTGGTCGAGGATGCCGATCGTTTGACCGAAGGCGCAGCCAACGCCCTCCTGAAGGTTGTCGAGGAGCCGCCGGACCGCACGGTCATCCTGCTCTGCGCGCCGACGACCGATCCGGAAGACATGTCTGTCACCCTCCGATCGCGGTGTAGGCACATGCCGTTGGTGACGCCGTCCGTCGAATCGATCGCTCAGGTACTGATCGACCGCGACGGGCTGGATCCGGAACGGGCGAGAATCGCCGCATCGATCAGCGGCGGACATGTCGGTCGGGCGCGGCGCCTCGCCACCGACGAGAGCGCGCGCGACGAGCGTCAGCGTTCGCTTCGGCTGGCCGCCGACGCGATCGGTGCTTCGACGGCGTACAAGGCCGCAGAGAACTTGGTGAAGTCGATCGAGGCTGACACCAAGGCGTTCTACGCCGAACTCAAGGAACAGGAACTCGAGGAGCTCAAGGTCTCCTTGGGTGGCGGTGGAACCGGCAAGGGAACAGCCGGGACTCTGCGCGGATCGGCTGGTCTGATCAAGGACCTCGAAGCGCGCCAGAAATCGCGCGACACCCGGGCCCGCCGCGATCTTCTCGACCGGACGCTGATCGACCTGGCCGGCATGTACCGGGACGCGCTTTCCTATTCGCTGGGGTCGACGTCGACGGCGACCCATCCCGACATGGCTCGGCAGGCCGCCGAGTTGGCTGCACGAACGTCCCCGGAGGGGTTGCTCAAATGCATCGAAGCGGTGCTCGAATGCCGCGAGGCCGTCGACTTCAACGTCAAGTTGCAGTGGGCGCTCGATGCGATGGTTGCCTCCATCGGAGCCGCTTTCCGACCCCCGTTTTCGCGATCCGGGGGTTGACCAGATAGACTCGCCACCGCCGAAAGGCACGCTGCCTTAGCTCAGTCGGTAGAGCATTTCACTCGTAATGAAAAGGTCGAGAGTTCGATTCTCTCAGGCAGCTCAGCCAAGAGCCCCACACCCGGAAATCCGGATGTGGGGCTCTTGTCGTTAGTTCCCAATTCTTGCGTATGTGCGGTTTATCCTGAGTTTGGCGAACACGTGCCTGAACAGGGGAGACCTCGATGTCGGATCAGAACTGGGGACCAGGCCAACCATCGCAGAATCAGCCGCCGTACGGGCAGATGCCGCCGATGCCGCCGCAGGGTTATCAGCCGCCGACGCCCGCCTATCCGTACGCAAGCTGGATCTCGCGGGTGTTCGCGTCAATCCTCGACGGCTTTGTCGTTCCGCTCCCCGGCGTCATCCTCGCGGGCATCGGAGCAGTGATCGCGTTCTCCGGATCCGAAGTGACCACATACGACGACGGCAGCGTGAGCGCTGAAGGCGGCAATCCGGTCGGCGTGATCGTCATGGTCGTCGGCATACTGGCGATCTTCTTGATCGAGGTATGGAACCTCGTCTTCAGACAAGGGAACACCGGACAGACGCTCGGCAAGAAGTGGCTGGGAATTTCGGTGATTCGGGAGTCCGACGGTGTACCGCTCGGCCCGGTTATGGCGCTGCTTCGTTGGATCATGATGGCGATCCTGGGTGGGGCATGCTTCCTCAACTATCTCTGGCCGCTCTGGGACTCGAAGCACCAGTGCTGGCACGACATGGTGGTCCGGTCGGTAGTCGTTCGCGCCCGCTAGTCGCTGCCGGGGTCTCTTACAGTGGGTGCCATGGAGTTGGAAGCGGTCACAAGTCGACGACGCTCGCTGGCCGCACCCGTCGGTGTTGCTGCAGTGGCCGTGACGGCCGCCGCGGTACTCCACTTCCGTGATCCCCACAGCGCGGGTAGTTACGGCGTTTGTCCGATGTACGCGTTGACGGGATTGTGGTGCCCGGCGTGTGGTGGCCTTCGTGCGGTCAATGACCTGACTAATCTGGATATTGGCGCCGCAGTGTCCAGCAATGCCTTGATCGTGCCGTTTATCGCGGCGTTGGTGATCGCGTGGATCGGTTGGACAGTGCGCCGTTGGAAAGGCACGCGGGATCGCATGATCGTGCTTCGGCCGACTGTGACGATCGTGGTGCTCGGAGTTCTCGTTGCATTTACGGTTGTTCGAAACACCCCGTGGGGGAGCTGGCTCGCGCCGGCGTGACGGTAAGAGGTCGACATGGCACTGCAGGTTTTTTCGCTCATCGTTCTGCTCGGCGCGCTGATCATCTTGATTCCGACGGCACGACGGGTCTTCGGCAAGAAGGACGACGAGTAGGCCTCGACAACTGGGCCCGCGCGGCACATGCTGGCGGTATGGCTGATTCGTTGAAAGCCCGCGTCAAGGAAAAGTTGCTGAGGCAACTCGCCGAGGACGGTCGGCACCCGATTCAGGAAGCTGAGGGTGACGATCCGCGGTTGGTGTCGATCAACGACGATCTCGAAGCGTTGGAGCAGGCCGAGGAAGGCGATCCGATCGTCGAAGAACTGGCCGAGAGGTACTGGGTTCCGTGAAGTTAACCGACCGCAGTGCTCTGACCTGGCGATTTGGTGTTGTGTTGATCTTCGCGTAACTTTGTCCAGGTCAGAGCGACACGGACACCGACTCCCACCTGCGAGGGTGAGTGACACGAGGTTGTACGAAGTGCCTGACCAAAATCTGAAGTAGTTTCCATCGTGTATGGTTGTGCTTCACCTCCAGTTCTTCCCCGAATGTTCAGCGGTTTGCGCCGATGATCAGGTTGGGATAGGCTGGAAAAGTTGCCCCGGAGCGGCGGCCATAGGGTCGTGGTGATGGTGTGTGCGTGTTCTTTGAGAACTCAACAGTGTGTCGATGAATGTCAGTGCCAAAATTTTTTTGGTACTTCACATCCGCGAATGATCAACCGCCTCTTGGGGTTTGGTTGGTTTGTGTGTGGTGTGAGTATTTTTCGTCGGTGATTGTTCATTCTTCCGTCTGAATGGTTGCCGACACATTTTTTTGCTAGTTGAGTTTTTTGCTAGTGATTTGACTCTTTTTGTCTATGACTGATTAGCCGGCCTTCGGGTTGGTGATATCTAGAGTCTTCAACGGAGAGTTTGATCCTGGCTCAGGACGAACGCTGGCGGCGTG
>NZ_LNAK01000113.1:0-307 GCF_001445685.1 Rhodococcus sp. KB6
CGGTCGACCGTCACACGACCTGACCATCGTCACTCACATAACTCACACCGTCGACATCGAACGATGGAGCCCCTACCAGCGAGGTTTTGAGATATGTCAAAACTGCGTGCAGATAATGCGAGTGTCACAACCATTTCTGGCCAGAGGTCCGTCGTACTTGTCGGTCCACGCCGTGCCGAAAACGCAACTTTCTCTGAACAAGAATTCAAGCTTGGTAATCATGTGGAAGTCCTTCCCGAGATCGATCCGAATCCAGGCATTCCGAGGTCAGTTGTTGCCGATCCTCGTTTCATCGTGGCATCGACCT
>NZ_LNAK01000114.1:0-479 GCF_001445685.1 Rhodococcus sp. KB6
CTCGACTGCGTCGCGGCGGAACTCTTCGGAGTAATTTTTCTTTGCCATCGGGTTAGATCTTCTCGCTTTCCCTGGTCTGAGACCAGGATCAAGCGTGTCCAACCCGCGGGGTCAAGGCCCATGTGCGCGATCTCAGCTTCTGCACTATCGATCAGAGGCAATCGCCGGCGGAGCAAATCACTCGATTCCCCGCGGTACGTCTCTGCCTTCTCGTACGCCGCAATGACGTTGTCGAACCATTTCGTCAGTTCGTAGGCATCGTCAGGCCCGCAACCGGGGCCATCGCTCCAGGACGTTTCGAAGTCGTCGAACTGCTTGGACATGTCTTCAATTGCCGAACGAACTTCGGCCTCCAAAGTCTGTCGACGGCCATCGTAAGCTCCCCACTGGCGGCCATTTATGGCGCATTTTGTGGCCATGGTTTCTCCCCGCGTACGGCCAGATAGTTCCCCACCTGCTGTGAGTCAGATTCGGTCCCG
>NZ_LNAK01000115.1:0-288 GCF_001445685.1 Rhodococcus sp. KB6
GCGTGCGACAGAGTCGCAACACCGGACGTGACTGTCACCGGTGCACCGATTGCCGTGCCGTTCGACTTGAACTGCACCGTACCGACAGCATTCGAGGGAGCCACGGTAGCGGTCAGATCAACCGCAGTACCCGTGATCGCAGTCGCCGGAACCGAGAGCGCCGTCGTGGTCTCGACATCCACCGGAGCCGGATCAGAAACGGTCACCGTCTGAGCCGACGCCGACGAACTCACAAACCCTGCACCAGCAGTGAAGTCAGCCGTAACACTCTGAGCACCAGCAACATCG
>NZ_LNAK01000015.1:0-39118 GCF_001445685.1 Rhodococcus sp. KB6
ACCGGCCTTCTCCTCCGGCGAATACCGCCGCATCGTCGGCCTCCCTGACACCCGTTCATTCGGCATGCTTCCATCCTCGTTTCCAAGGCCAGAAGTCTCCACCGAACCCAGGGCGATTCAATGAGGCGGTAGACCATGACGTTTCGTGTCTGCCCGATGCGGTGAGTACGGTCGACCGCTTGTGCCTCGGCGGCCGGGTTCCACCAGGGGTCGAGAATGAAGCAGTAGTCGGCCTCGGTGAGATTGAGGCCGAAACCACCAGCCTTGAGGCTGATCAGGAAGACGGGGACTGCACCAGACTTGAACTCCTCCAACACTTCACCTCGATTGCGCGTCGAACCGTCGAGATAGCTGTACGTAATCTTTTCCGCGTCGAGTCGGTTGCGGACAGAACCGAGGAACCCGGTGAATTGGCTGAAGATCAACGCACGGTGTCCGCCCGCAATGACGTCGTCCAGTTGCTCGACGAGAGCGTCGACCTTGGCCGATGGGACGGGTCCGCTTTCCTCGTCGACCAGCGAGACGTCGAGACTGAGTTGGCGTAGTAGCGTCAGCGATTGCAGGATCGTGAACCGATTCTTGTCGACGTCGTCGAGCAGTCCGAGAATCTTCTGCCGTTCGCGTTGCAGGTGGGTGTCGTAGATCGCGCGATGGCTCGGATGCAACTCGATCTCGAGTACCTGCTCCTGCTTGGGCGGCAGGTCCGCAGCCACCTGTTCCTTGGTGCGCCGCACCATCAGCGGTTTGACGCGTCGTCGCAGTTGCGCCAATCGTTCTGCATCACCGTCTTTTTCGATGGGAGTGCGGTAGAAATCGGTGAAGGTGGTGGGGCTGGGAAACAGTCCTGGTGCAGTGATCGCGAGCAGCGACCACAACTCCAGAAGATTGTTCTCCATGGGTGTTCCGGTGATCGCGAGTTTGAACGGTGCGTTCACCGCCCTCGCACACTGGTGGACCTTGGACTTGTGGTTCTTGGCGAATTGGGCTTCGTCGAGTACCAGTCCGGACCAGCGGCCCGCGGAATATGCATCGGTGTCGAGGCGGAAGAGGGCGTACGACGTCACGACGATGTCCGCCCCGTCGACGAGTGCGGCCAGATCGGTTTTTCTGCGGCGCAGCGTGTCCGTGATGACAGCGGTGTGGAGGGTCGGTGCGAACTTCGCCACTTCGGACTTCCAGTTGGAGACCACGCTGGTGGGTGCGACGATCAGAAAGGGAGGCGCGGCTGGATTCGACTGCCTTGCAGCGCAGATCATTGCGAGGGTCTGCAGTGTCTTGCCCAGGCCCATGTCGTCGGCGAGTATGCCGCCCAGGCTGTGCTGGCGCAGGAAATTGAGCCAACGGAATCCGTCGACCTGATAGGGACGTAGCGTTGCCGTCAACGTGTCCGGGACTTCGACGGGATCGATGCCCGAACTGCCGAGCAATCCTGCGATCTGCTTCTTCCAAGCTGCTGCTTGATGTTCGACCCTTCCGAGCGCCGTCAATTCTTCCCACAGTCCGGCCTGAAATTTGCTGATCCCGAGTTTGCCGGTAGGCCGATCGAGTAGCGACCGCGCTTCGGTGATGAGACGGTGCAGGCCGAGTAGTTCAGGTGCGTCGAGCCGAAAGAAGGCGCCGTCCGGTAGCAGTATGTGAGTCTCGCCCTTGCTCAGAGCAGAGAACAGTGTTGTGAACGGAACGCTTTGTCCCGCAACATCGACGGTGACATCGAGGTCGAACCAGTCGGATCCGCTGTCCCCGTCGGGGGCTGATGTGCTGAGGCCGATCACGACAGCGTCGTCTGCAGGCCGGTAGTCGGCGGGGGTTCCTGCAACCGTGAGGTCGATGGCGTCGTGCGCTTCGAGTTGGGGCAGGAGGTCGAGTGTGAACTGCATGGAATCGAGGCCGGTCAAAGTTCCCGCGAGAGTGGCCTTCGCCGCGGCCGCGCCGAGGCTGTTGGTGATGGCATCTTCGGCAGCGTGATTGCGGACCTCGGACTCGTCGGTGGTTGTGTCCGCGGTAGAAATGATCAGTTCGTCGGCATCGACGGTGTACTTCCATGCCGACTCGATGTCGATGCGGTGGTCGCCTTCGTAAGTGGCCATCAGTTGTAGCCGAGGACCGGACACAGTCGGTGGGTTGTAAGCACCGTCGGAAGATAGGACGGGAGCGAGGCTTCCGAGTTTGAACACGAACCGCGAAGTGAACGCATCTCGATGCTCGGCGGGTATGTCGACTGACTTTCCGGAGTCGATCAACTGCCTCAATTGGTGGGTGACCGGCGTGTGCAGCGGTGCGAGCGTGATCGCGTTGGCGGCGTCGAGCGCGAAGACACCATGTGCCGGCGTACCGACAAGTCCCCAGTCGGAATGGGTGATGATGTGCCCATCGGTCTGAATTCGGGGAGTGAGACGGAGGTTGTCGTCTTCTGCTCCGTGGACGTCGAGGCAGATGTTGGTGTCGTCGAGTAGGGAGATGTTGCCGAGGCCGGCCTTCGAGTGAACGAGTGAAACGCCGACGCTGATCGCCTCATCAAGAAGCGACCAGAGTTGCGGGCTCGGAAACCCGGCAAGATCGATCTCCGCTGCATTCTGATTTCGGTAATGGTTGCCGGCGCTGTGGAGGAGATGAATGTCGCGTAGAACCCGGATGTGGTCGGCAGGGAACTGAAAAGTGCTTCCGAGTTTGTTCCAGGCGAGTCCGCCGGAGATCCACCCTCTCGCTCCTGGTTGCACTGGTTTGACGAGGAGCCGTGTCGATGCGCCTTTGGTTCGCGCGATGAATTGAATGCCGAGTCCGGGAGTTGTGCGGCCGTCGGGGTCTGGTCGGAGCAACTCCTCGAGCGCGCGGTCCCACCCGAGTTGTCGTGGCGTCGTGTTCGCCTCGGCCACCGCTGCGAGTACCAACGCGACCACGTGTTTGCAGTTCATCCGCACGGGACACGTGCAGATGCCACGCGTGAATGTGGCAGCACCGGCCACGCTGTGACTTATCGAGATTGTGCAGGCGTACGGCTCCTGCGCGGTCCCCGCCACGGCCCCGGTCAAGGTATCCGGGGTGCCGTTCCAACTGATGGACACGACCGCATTCTGCCGCAGGTAGGTAAGTCCGCGGTCGTAGGTTGTCGTGCCGACGACAGCGCGAACTCGGTCGAGGTCGAGGGCCTTGACTGAGTCCTGTTGCACGGGGCCAGCCTAGTGGCGGCGTCCGACAGATCTTGTCGTGGTCGTTTGTCCAAGAAAGTCCGAACTGCACGGTATGTTCACGGAAACATCTTTGACTGGTTTGGGAGTTTCATGAGGACTGAGCGGCGTGCGTGGATTCGATCTGCGCGCACAGGTGCGGTGTGTTTGGCCGTCTGTGCACTTTCTTTGCAATTGGGCGGACTGTCGACGGCAGCGCCGAGTTCCGGAAGCTCGGGTAGTTCGGGAAGCTCGGGAAGTCTGGGCAGCGTCGAGGGAAGCGTGAGCTCGGGGTCGACGATCCCGGGACCACTTCAGGAGGATCCGGGCCCCAAACCGGACCTGCGCGACGACATCGTCGTCCCGGCCATCGTCGGCGAGAAGGTGACCGCACCACAGGCGGTCAGGCTGACGGTGGCGTCGCCTGCACTTCGACGCGAGGTCGGCGTCGAGATTTTGCTACCCGCTGACAATTCGGTTCCGCGCCCAGCGCTGTACATGCTCGAGGGTGTCGACGCCGGAGAGAAAAGCAGCGGATGGATGACGATCGGCGGCGCCCCGGCGTTCTTCGCCGACAAGAACGTCAACGTCGTGATGCTCAATGGCGGAATCGCGAGCCTGTACTCGGACTGGGAGAATCCGGATCCGCGGCTGGGACTGCACAAGTGGGAAACCTTCATCACCGAGGAGTTGCCACCGCTGATCGACGCGCGACTCGAGACCAACGGAATCAACGCGATTGCCGGCAATTCCATGGGCGCGATGGGTGCAATGATGCTCGCCCAACGCTTTCCGGACATGTATCGCGGCGTTGCCGTGTTCAGCGGCTGTTATTCCACGATGGATCCGCTCGGCCGAACTGCCGTCCAGGCCACGATTTCTTCTCGAAGCGGAGATCCGGCCAACATCTGGGGTGTGCCAGGGGGCCCGGAGTGGGAGGCACACGATTCGTTGATCAACGCAGAGAAGTTGCGTGGCAAGGAAATCTACGTGTCGACGGCCAATGGTCGTCCCGGATCCGACGAGACTCTGCAGACTCCGGAACTACTCGAGCGTCTGGTGATCGGCGGCGGCATCGAGGTTGCTGCGCACGCCTGTACCAAGATGTTCGACGCGCGGTTGCAGGAGCTGAAGATTCCGGCGCAGGTGGATTACGAGCCGAACGGCACACATGCGTGGACATATTGGCGTGAACGACTACCCAAGGCGTGGCCGACTTTGTCCCGGGCGTTGGGCGTCTGACGGTTCGACAACAGTGCTCGGGTTGTGGATGCACCACAACCCGAGCGTTGGATCACTCGCAGGCGATGCCGTCGTTGTCGCGGTCGAGATGCGGGGCGTATCCGTTCTGGCCCCGGTACAACGGAGCTGCGCCGGCATTACGAACGGCTGTGCAGTTCTGGTAGTACCGCGCTGGTGCGGGAGTGTTCTGCGGCGCCGGCTGGTTCTGGGGCGCTTGCGGAGCGGGCGGCGCCGACGGTGCGAAGACCGGGGGAAGGAACGGCTGGACTGCGTCGGCAGAGCCAGTCGGAATCATGCGTGCGATCTCGATCGGTAGGAAATCGAAAACCGTGGATGCCTGAGCGGCGGGTGCGGCAACCAGAGTGATTGCGGCGCAACCTGCGACGCTGAATGCCAGACGGCGGAGCTTCATGTGACCTCGTGTTCAACTGGGCAGCCCTTCCACTTCTGAGGGCTGTGCCGGCTGAGCATACTGGTCATAACGACCAAATGGTTTATTTCGGTAAGGGTGAAATCTGGGGTGAAAAGCAGCGTCCCCGCACCGTATTGCTCAGGTGCGGGGACGCTGCTGTTGTCATCGAGGGTTACGCGTCGACAAGTTCCTCGGCGAAGGGATCACCGTTGCGGGGAGCGTCGAAGCGCACCTTGTCGAGGATTCCCTCACGCTTTGCGACGATGACCGGGACCAGTGCCTGGCCGGTGACGTTGACTGCGGTACGGCCCATGTCGACGATCGGTTCGACTGCGAGGAGCAGTCCGACGCCGGCCAGGGGAAGACCAAGGGTGGAGAGTGTGAGTGTGAGCATGACTGTCGCACCGGTGGTTCCGGCCGTTGCCGCTGAGCCGATGACCGAGACGACGACGATCAACAGGTAGTCGGTGAAGGTCAGCGGAACGTCGTAGAAGCCTGCGACGAAAATCGCCGCGATCGCGGGATAGATTGCGGCGCAACCGTCCATCTTCGTGGTGGCACCGAGCGGAACGGCGAACGAGGCGTACTCACGCGGAACGCCGAGGTTGCGTTCGGTGACGCGTTCGGTCAACGGCAGGGTGCCGATCGACGAGCGCGAGACGAATCCGAGCTGAGTTGCGGGCCAGACGCCGGAGAAGAAGCTTCGAACCGAGAGGCCGTGTGCGGCAATCAGGATGGGGTAGACCACGAAGAACACGATCGCCAGACCGATGTAGATGGCGGCGGTGAAGACGCCCAGCGACCCGATCGCATCCCATCCGTAGGTGGCGACAGCGTTGGCGATCAGCGCAGCGGTGCCGATCGGGGCAAGGCGGATGATCCACCACAGGACCTTCTGGACGATCGCGAGCAGCGAAGCGTTGAACTCGAGGAACGGCGCAGCCTTGGGACCGATCTTGAGTGCAGCAATACCGATTGCACCGGCGATGACGAGCAGCTGCAGGACGTTGAAGCTCAGCGATGTAGTCGCCACGCCTTCGGCGACGGAAGTCTTTGCACCCAACCCGAGGAAGTTGTTCGGAACCAGTCCGGTGATGAACGCCCACCACGAACCGGAACTCTTGGGTTCCTTCGCGGCTTCGGCGGCGACGTCGGTCCGTGAACCGGGATCGGTGATCAGGCCGACGATGATGCCGATGATCACAGCGATGAAAGCGGTGATCGCGAACCAGAGCAAGGTCTGCACGGCCAGGCGAGCTGCATTGGCGACCTGGCGCAGGTTGGCGATGGAGCTGACAATGGCGGTGAACACCAGCGGGATCACCGCAACGGTGAGCAGCTTGACGTAACTCGAACCGATGGTCTGTACGGTGCCGACCAACCAGTTGACGTTGCCGTCGGCCGCATCAGGCATTGCCCGGGCGACGAGACCGATGATGACACCGAGTACGAGACCGGCGACGATCTGCGGTCCGAATGCCGTCGCCCAGGACGGAAAACGGGACGTGGACTTTTCCGGCACGCCGGTGGAGGTGGAGCTGGGCATGACTATGCCTTTCGAAAATCAAGGGAGCGAAACGCAGCGCGGCACCAGAGGCCGGGCAGATTCGAAGAAATGTTTCCTGGTACGCGTCAGGTCAGAGCGAGCGCGTACACATTGCGCTCGCCTGCAGGCGAAGGTCGACGTAACGCCGACTGGTCAGGAACAACACTGTCCACACACTACTCGCAGCTTCAACTACTCGATCCCGAGGGTCGCCGCGGGAGTTCGCTTCGTGTTCGTCGGGCGTGCCCCGATCAGTCACTGTTGGTCGGTTGACTAGTCTCGACGATCAGTAGGTGCCGCACCGGCGCCTACGCGTCGGCAAGCGGAAGCGAGAGACCGATGAGCGTTCGGAATGCCGAGTACCCGCGTCCGAAGCATTTCCTGGTGCACCTCAGTGACACGCATCTGGTGGCTCAGGGGGAGTTGTACGACGCCGTGGATGCGTCGACGAGATTGCGGGAAGTGCTCAGCGGGATCGTGGCCTCGGGCGCACGCCCGGATGCACTGATATTCACCGGCGACCTGACCGACCAGGGACACCCCGACGCATACGCGGAATTGAAAGCCATCGTGGAACCCGTGGCGGCCGAGATCGATGCGCAGGTCGTCTGGGCGATGGGCAACCACGACGACCGCCCTACGTTCAGATCTCTGCTGTTGGGCGAGGACGCCACCGAACATCCCGTCGACAACGTCTACGATCTTGACGGACTGCGGGTGATCACCCTGGATTCGTCGGTTCCCGGTCACCACTACGGTGAGATCTCGGATCGTCAATTGGATTGGCTACGCGCAGAATTGGCAGTGCCGGCGCCCGACGGAACAATTCTGGCGCTGCATCATCCGCCGGTTCCGTGCATTCAGGATCTCGCGGTTCTGGTGGAGTTGCGCGATCAGTCCCGGTTGGCGGACGTCTTGCGTGGCAGCGACGTCCGGGCGATTCTTGCTGGGCATCTGCACTATTCGACGACGGCGACGTTCGCCGGCATTCCGGTTTCCGTGGCGTCGTCGACGTGTTACACCCAGGACTTGAACGTGGAAGTCGGTGGTCAGCGTGGTCGTGACGGTGCTCAGGGGTGCAATCTGGTGCACGTGTACGACGAGACAATTGTTCATTCGGTCGTTCCACTCGGTGCGCACGTGACGGTCGGTGAGCCCGTCGATGCGGCCGAGGGTGCCCGGAGACTCAGTGCTGCCGGCATTCGAATCCTCGAGAGCGAAAAGGCGGCACGCTCGATCATCTGAGGTGGCAGGCGGTTTCCGGCACCCACGCGCAGTTCCGGGTGATTGCCGGGCGGTCGCGTACTCACTACCGTCGAGGTAGGTGCAGAGCTCCAGCAACAAGGACCGGCTAGCTGGACGGCAACCCTTCATGCCGATGGGGTGCCCCGGAATCACACCTGGCGATACGCGCGGTGCGTGTCGCAAGCGGCAGTCGCCACGAGAACCGTCAGTCGGGTGCTGACGGTTTCTGCGGTCGGCACTGTGCGCTCCCGAGTAGTTCTCGAACAGGAGTATGCGCCGATGACCTCCACCCCTTCTTCTCATCTTGCTCCGTTGCATCTCGCCGTAGCGCTGGACGGTGCCGGTTGGCACCCAGCGGCCTGGCGAGAGCCGCACTCGCGCCCGAGTGAGCTGTTCAGCGCGTCGTATTGGACTGACGTGGTGACGATCGCCGAGCGTGGTCTGCTCGATTTCGTCACCATCGAGGACAGTCTCTCGGTGCCGGCCAACCCACTCGAGCCTGTCGACGACGCGGTTGACCGGGTGCGCGCTCGGCTCGACGCACATCTCGTGGCCGCCCGACTGGCACCGATCACGAGCAACATCGGGTTGATCCCGACCATCACCACCATTCACACCGAACCGTTCCACGTGTCCAAAGCCGTTGCCACGCTGGACTACACCTCGCGCGGTCGCGCCGGGTGGCAGGTGAAGGTGTCGGCGTCGGAATCCGAGGCAGCACAGTTCGGGCGCCGCGACATCCCAGCGCTCACCGATGCCGACCGTCAGTCGATCGTTTCAGGCGTCCTCCCGGACTTCGTGCGCGCGCTGTTCGACGAAGCTGCGGAGGCAGCCGACGTCGTCCGGAGACTCTGGGACAGTTGGGAGGACGACGCCGAGATCCGTGATGTGGAGCAGCGCCGATTCATCGACCGGGACAAGCTGCACTACATCGACTTCGAGGGAAAGTACCTCTCGGTCCGTGGACCGTCGGTGACTCCGCGCCCGCCGCAGGGGCATCCCGTCGTCACCGCATTGGCACATCAGCGGGTCGCGTACGAGCTGGCGGCGCGGACGGCCGATCTGGTGTTCGTGACGCCGTTCGACGACGAGCAGGTCACGGCAATCCTGGGTGAAGTGCGAGCAGCCGAAGAAAACGTGCAGCGCACCGGCGAACCGCTTCGGGTCTTCACCGACATCGTCGTATTCTTCGATGCTCCGGAAGAAACCGGAAAGGAACGGCTCGCTCGCCTCGACGCGCAGGCCGGCGCCGAATACCGTTCGGACGCGCTGACCTTCACCGGCACCGCGGCTGAGTTGGCAGATCTTCTGCTCCGGTGGCAGCAGTTGGGAATCGACGGCTTCCGGTTGCGGCCGGGCGTCGTCGTGGACGACCTCGACGCGATCGCAGGTGAGCTGGTACCTGAATTGCAGCGACGCAACGTATTCCGCACCGAGTATCCGCAGACGAATCTTCGCGGACTGCTTGGCCTACCCATCGACGTTCCCAACCGCTACGCCGCCGGTACTCCGGCCGCCTGACAGACGAGGAATACATTTTCATGAGTTCTCAGAAGCGTAAGCAGGTCATCCTGGGTGCCTACCTCGGCGGCGTCAACCATCACACTGCATGGTGGGATCCGCAGGCGGGCAGCCAGATCGAGTTCGATTCCTTCGAACACACCGCTCGAACCGCCGAGCGTGGGAAGTTCGACTTCTTCTTCCTCGCCGAAGGCCTTGCCCTTCGTGAGCGTGCAGGACAGATTTTCGATCAGGACATCATCGGTAGGCCGGACACCTTCACGGTCCTTGCATCGTTGGCGGCGGTAACCGAACACCTCGGATTGGCCGGCACTATCAATGCCACGTTCAACGAGCCGTATGAACTGGCCCGCCAATTCGCGACGCTCGATCAGTTGTCCGGAGGACGTGCCGCCTGGAACGTCGTCACCTCGTTCGACGCATTCACCGGCCAGAACTTTCGCCGCGGCGGATACCTCGACCGCGCGCAACGATACGAGCGTGCGGAGGAGACCGTAGCGCTGGTGCGTGAACTCTGGGATTCGTGGCGAAGCGACGACATCGTGGCCGACAAGGCATCAGGGCGCTTTCTCGCGCGACCGGATGCCGGTGAATTCGCTTTTCATGGATCGCATTTCGACGTGAACGGCCGATTCACAGTGCCGCGTAGCCCGCAAGGGCGCCCGGTTATTCTGCAGGCCGGGGTGTCGCCGCAGGGGCGCGATTTTGCTGCCGGCAATGCCGACGCGATCTTCTCACCGTACGGTCAGTTGCCCGAGGCGGCCGATTTCTATCGCGATATCAAAGCACGTGCCGTTGCGGCCGGACGTGACCCGGGTGACATCAAGATCCTGCCGTCGGCGAGTTTTGTTCTCGGCACCTCGGAGGCAGATGCGATCGAGAAGTACCGAGAGATTCGCGACCAGCAGGTCACCGGCCAGACCGCTTTGGTTCTGCTCGAACAGATCTGGAATCTCGATCTGTCGAAGTACGACCCCGAAGGACCACTACCCGATATCGCTCCGGATCCCGAGGCTCCGCCGATCATCCAGGGCCGCGCCTTCATTCACCAAGATCGTTTCGCGACCGTCGCAAAACTGCGCGCGGTAGCGGAGAGCAAGAAGTTGAATCTGCGCGAAGTGGTGATCGATCAGTTCGAGCGTGGACCGATCGTCGGTACACCGCAGCAGGTTGCCGAGAAAATAGATTCGTTTGTCAGCAACGACGGTTCGGATGGGTTCATCCTCGGGTCGCACCTTGTGCCGACCGGCCTCGACGAGTTCGTCGACGACGTGGTGCCGCTGCTGCAGGATCGAGGTGTTCTCCGCAGTGACTACGAAGGAACGACGTTGCGTGACAATCTCGGTCTGCCCATTCCGGTGCAACGGGAGCATGTGACAGCACGCTGATCGACCGAAGTAGCAAGGGCCCAGCCGAAATCGGCTGGGCCCTTGTTTCGTCTAGGCTTCCCAGGGCGCCGGGATGGGGTAGTAGCTCTCCAGGAACTCAGTGATCTTGCGTGTCCGAAGTTCCAGATCGATCTCCGGAGCGCTGCCGTCGTTGAGGCAGAAGAAGTCCATGGAGCGCTTGGCGAGCAGTGAGTCCATGTCGCGCAAACCCGCCTTGACCGTCGTGTCGACGTATTTGACGGCGGCGGACTTCTGCACCACCGACCGTCCACTCATGAGCGTGTAGTAGTGGTACAGCGAATTGGTCACCGAGATATTGGAACTCGCGCGGAAGGTGCTTGCTGCAGTGGCCGCGAAGTCTTCGGCGAACTCGCGTTCCATCTCGGCCATCACGCTCTTGCGTAGTGGCGTCGCTGCGTGCTCCAGATGTCTGGTGGTCATCAGACCGAAGCGGTCCTGCAGCAGACGGCGGTTGACGCGGGCCGCATTCTCGAACCCGCTGCGGTCGTTGTCGTTGTGTCCCAATCCGATTCTGGTGTCGGCCTCGATGAACATGCTGATCCCACCGGGGGAGAAGAACATGTCAGGGCCGACGGGGCGACCGAAGAACATGTCGTCATTGGAGTAGAGGAAATGCTCTGCCAGACCCGGAATATGGTGCAGCTGGCACTCGACAGCTTGAGAATTGTGGGTGGGCAACACACTTGGATCGGCGAAGAACTTTTCGCTGGGCATGAACGTGACTCGCGGATCGTCGGCAAGCCAGTCCGGACGATCGGAATCGGTTGCGACGAAGATCCGCCGGATCCACGGCGCGTACATGTGGATAGATCGAAGCGCGTATTTGAGCTCGTCGATCTGACGGAAGCGCGCTTCTGATTCGTCGCCCTCTCCGACGATGTAGTTCTGCATGCGCTTGGCGCGCTGAGCCTGAAACTCCTTGGAAGAGCCGTCGACCCAGGAAAAGACCAGATCGATATCGAAGCTGATATCGGAGGCATGATCGGCGAACATGTTCTCGATAGTCGGCCAGATCCGGCCGAATCGCTCGACGGTTCCTCGGACAGCTTCTTCGGGGAGGACGGTTCGTCGTGTCAGTGAGTTCTCGACGGGTAGGACGATTTCTTCGTCGGAAATCGACCACAATTCGATTTGAACGCCGATGTTCGCGCCGTAGTTCATGCCGCTTGCGACGTGAACCCGCGGACGGAACAAGCGGAAGATCCGTGACTTGTTGGTTTTCGACAGGGCACCGTCCGCGACAAGGAGCGCGGGGCTCTTCTTCGCGTCGACGGTTTTGGAATAGAAGGGTGCGTTTGCGCATCCCTCGACAAGTGCCTGCCGCAGGTTTTTGCGCTCGGTCCAGCTCACCGCGATCACGGGGCGCTCGTCGTTTCCGCGGACGAGTAGATACTCGATTCCTGCGGCGTCGAGGATGTCGCGGATGAAGAGGAGATCTTCGACCATCGCTTCGAGCGGCGTGGTGGTCGTGATCGCGAGGGCAAAACGATTCTTGAATCGGACAGTCTCGGGTAGCTCGCCCATCCGTGCGCGTGACGCGGCCGACGCCGGTTCCACGGGATTGGGGCTGTCCTGCTCCGGGGGTACGAAGTAGATGTCGTGCGGAGCGGGAGATTCTGTAATGGGATGCCTTCCGATTCTGATCCAGCTGTGTATCTGTCGCCCCCGACGCTGCGAGAGCGTGGTGGCGACGAGCTCAGTCTATGCCGTCGGCGCCGAAAGTCGGACATGAGTGACGGGGATGGGTAGCGCGGGGCGAGTCGGGTACCCCGAGGACCGAAGCGAGAGTGAAGGAGGAGAACCGATGCGTGTGAAAGCGATGGTCGGAACAGGCGCGATGGCGGTTGCGCTGGCCGCCGGCCCAGTTGCGACAGCGTCTGCGGAGCGAACCGAGGCAGCGGGGTCGGAGGGTTCACCGGAGATGCTGACCTGCGAGGTTGTCTTCGATGCACTCGAAGATATGAGCCCGGAATGGACGGAAGAGGGGATCGATCAGGTCGAAGACTGGTGTGAGGCGATCACCGGCGAAGAAGACTGAGCGTCAGCCGCGCGAAATCACCCGTCGCGAGAGTCGCCACCGCCCGTCTTCGAGTTCGAACTCGTCCGCGTAGCTCCCGACGCCGCTGAGTTCGGGCGACGTGGCTGTGTCGACGTAGAACGTCCACACCGCATCCGCGCGGGCTGTCGTTTCCGAGGTCACGTCCACGGCGATCGCCGTGGTGACGTGGCGTGTGAATGTGCCCGGGCCTTGTATGCCGGCGGCTCGACGCTCGATTACTCCAGCAGCAATTTCTTCGCGGCCACGTCGTACCTGTGCGGGGATACCGCGATCGGGGTTGGCCGGCATGTTCCATTCGGCCTCGCGGGTGAACTGCTCCACGTAATCCTCGACCGAGCCGGTATCGGCAAGATGCGCGATGCGAGCGAGCGTTGAACGAATCTGTTCGGCAGGGCCCTCGGGTTGCATGCTGTCCTCCGTAGACGTGGGTGCGGCAGATCGCAGGCTACAGCTCATGACGACAACGACGACGGCCTCGTCCCAGTGAGCGGCAATATTCTCCGGCGAGGGAGCGGCGAACTTTGAGATCACCTCGAGTTCAACCGTATTCGAGCCCGCAGCGTAAATGATTGAGTGTTCACAGTAGGCAGCGCCATGACGACTGCCGCGCCCGTAGGCTTGACCGACTCACAGGAGATCGCCATGTCCGTCACCGAACTCGAACGTGTCACCCAGACCCCGGAGCAGATCTACGCTGCCGGCGGAATCACTGTCCACAAGGTCGGTGAGCTGATCGGCGCCCGCATCGACGGCGTACACCTCTCGGGGGATCTGTCCGAAGAGACCGCCTACGCGATCAACTATGCGCTGGCAGCGCACAAGGTTGTGTTCTTCCGTGGGCAGCATCATCTCGACGACACGTCGCAGTACGAATTCGCCGGAACCCTCGGCACCCAGACCACCCCGCATCCGACGGTGAAGTCCAGGGGCGACAAGCTGTTGGTGCTCGACCGAGCCGCCAACAGTTGGCACACGGACGTGACGTTTGTCGACCGCATCCCGAAAGCCTCGATTCTGCGAGCGACGACCATTCCCGAGTACGGCGGAGCGACCACGTGGGCGTCGACCACCGCCGCGTACGACCAACTGCCGTCTTCACTCAAGGTCTTGGTCGAGAATTTGCGGGCCGTTCACACCAATGCCTACGACTATGCCGAGGTTGTCGATCAGGCGAACCCGGTAGACGCGCAGCGCCAGGCCTACTACGCCGAATTCACCCGTGAGATCTACGAGACCGAACATCCGGTGGTGCGTATCCATCCGGCGACGGGGGAGAAGACCCTCCTGCTCGGTCACTTCTTCAAGGAGTTCGTCGGGCTCAAGCCGTCGGAGTCGGTAGCTCTTTACCAGATCCTGCAGGCACGAATCATCAAGTTGGAAAACACTGTTCGATGGAACTGGTCGGCCGGCGACCTGGCGATCTGGGACAACCAGGCGACTCAGCATTACGGTATCGCCGACTACGGGACTCAGGCGCGCAGTGTGCACCGAGTGACATTGGCCGGCGACGTCCCCGTCGACGTCCACGGCGAGCAGAGTCGAATCCTCCAGGGTGACGCCGCGGAGTATTCGATCATCGCGGACATCGATCGGCTTCCCGGCTTCGCCGCGAACTGATCAGTCGTGCTGCGGGTGATCCGGCGGGAACATCTGTCCCCATGAGTGACTGCACGCTCGGCACGTCCATTCCGGGGTGTCCGGGCCCACGACACAGCCCGTTCCGGCGAGCCACGGTAGGTGATCGAACGGATGGACCGGCATCCCCGGGGCACACTGAGCGGTTCTGTGTGCACCGCACTGCGGGCACCGTGGATTCTTCGACAGCATGTAGTCGATGAAGTTGGTGTGCCCGGACGTGGCCATCCTTCCGGTGCATTTGCGGCACAGGACGGCTGGGTAGTCGTCACCAGGTTCAGCCTGCCTGAAGATCCGTGATGCGGAATGAAAGTGAAGGCGATCACCGCTGTTGAACTTTCGCAACGGCAGCGGTGAGCGGCAACCTGTGCAGGTCCCCCGCTCGTTCATCAACGTTCGGGCGTGGGCAGCTGTGGACGTCGGATCCAGCGTGTCGATGTCGCCGAAGTAGTGCGCATAGTGTGACTGGCCGGCCGTGAGAATCCGGTCGGCCAGTGCGTCGTCGACCGGCCCTGGATCCGTGGGAAACGTGATGGACCATCGTTGTTCGAGTTCGGGAACGGTGGGCAAACCGTGGAGTTCGTACGGGCGTTCATCGACTTCCATCGGCGACGTGCCGTCGAAGGGCGCAGCCGCGGTCTCGATGCAGAGCAGCGCGCGAGGAGTGGTGTCGAGAACAGTGATCAACAGGTCGCCGATGGCCATCTTTCCGCGCATGATCCAGGGATCGACACGGGCACGGGGTTCGAGAAACGCGACCACGGCATCGAGCCACGGCGTGCCGAGTGCGATGAATACGTGCTGACCGGAGCTCCGCGTGATCATCGAACAATTCTCGCAAGGGCTGCCGACAACGTCAGGCTTTGACCACCTTGCGCCCGAGCAGCGATGCAACCAGTCCGTCGACGAAGGTCGCTTGCCGTCCGAGGGGATCGGAATCCGCTGCCGCGACGCTGCCGATCGAAATCGATCTCGTCAGGCCGGTCTCGCTGATGAATTCGGCGGCGAGGTGGGCCTCTCGGAACGTGAGGCCGCCCAGATGCGTCGTGTCGTCGACTCCGAGAACACGTCCGTCGATGATGTCCATGTCGAAGTGGACGTGGACGCCGTTCACACCCTGTCCCGCCGCGGCGAGAACGCGAGGCATCAAGGCCGCCATGCCATGGCGATCGATCTCGTCGATCGTCACCAGCAATACCCCGTACTCGTCGAGTGCGCGCTTGTGATCGACCGTGGCGTTCTTGACGCCCACCAAGACGGTGTTCTCCAAACTGGGGCCGTGCAGATCCGCCGCCGACGACAGCAGTTGTTCGATATCGCCGTGGGAGGCGAAAATGATTGCACCCAAATCGGTTCCGGGTTCGGTGGCAATCGGAATTCTGGTGTTCTGCCAGGCCTCGGTAGTGAGCCACAGCGGCAGCGTTGTGAGATCCGCGGCGGCGTTCTCGGCTTGAATGCAGTTGAAACCGATTCCGGACATGTCCTCACGTAGACCGTGATCGAGGAGATGGCTTGCCAGGCCGGTAGTTTCGAGGTCGATCAATTCGACGGTCGCATTGGCATCGATCGGTTCGGTGCCCAGAACGTATCGCTTTTCGACGTAGGGCGATGTCATTGCCATCAAGAGCGCGCCGTAGTCGATCGTGAAGTCGACCGTGCCACCCAGTCGGTATTCGTCACCTGTTTCTCCGGCGTCGACGAGGAGGTGATCGCTGCTGGCGCTGATCACTTTCAGGCGCGGATCTATCGGGGTCAAGCCTTCCGGCGAGATGTCTTCGCGGCCGATGGACAAGATCAGGCGTCGGCTCGACTTGTCCTCGTTGTCGAAGACGGGGCGTCGGCCGAACGCGTCTTCCCCTGAGACTCCATACGGCCGCGACGGCTTGATCTTGGCCTCGATGATGTCCGCGGTGAGAGTGAAGGCGTCGTTGTTCAGCAGTTCGTACAGTCCTGGGGGAGTCGGTGATTCGGCCAGAACGATGCTGGCACCCAAACGCAGATGGTTGATCCCCTCGGGCATCGTTCCGGTCTCGAGGAGTGGCAGAGAGAACGTATTGCCGCCGGAAACGATCGGCAGTTCGATCGAGAACCGCTTCGTGATTTCGTCGGCAATGTAGACCAGATTCGACAGGTTGTCGACGGTTGGCTGGATGCCGCCGACGCACGCGAGATTCGCGCCGATTCCGATCAGTCTGATGCCCTCGATGGGAAGGATTTCGGCGACTACATCCAACGCCTCCGCCGGCAGGATCCCTTCGCGGAGATCTCCGAGGTCGATCATCAGCACGATGTCGTGGATTACTCCTCGCGCCCGTGCTGCTCTGCCCAGAGCAACAATCGTCGTCAACTCGGAATTGAGGCTGATGTCCGCGTAGCGGATCGTGTCGTCGATCTCGTTGAGCGACGGTGCGCGGATCAGCATCAGGGGAACGGTGATGCCGTCGCGGCGAATGCGGGCCAGGTTGTCCAGGCGGGAGTCGGCGATCTGTGCGACGCCGCCGCGGACCATTGCTCGGGCCACCTTGGGGGAGCCACATGTAGATTTGCTGACGCCCGCCACCGCAATACCCTTGGCATTGGACGCTTCGACGAGGACGCGCGCATTCTGTTCGATACGACGCAGGTCGACGGTGATGGTCGGTCCGGTCATGATCTCCCCGTTTTCTCCGAAGGCGGTTCACGATCCGGGCATTCCAGACCGGACGGTTGGCGTGAGCTGGGCAACTTTGCTCCAACTGTTGTGTCGCAGGACACTTACGTGCAGTATGAGGATACAACAGTTTCCTACCAGGCACTCTAGAGGAGCGTCGATGGCTACTCTCGTCAAACACGTACTTCGGCGCAAGCCGGCTTTGCAGATAGACCAGGAGACCGGCGCAGATACCAACGGCGGCGAGCTGACCCGCAGTATCGGTTTGGCGCAGTTGTCCATGTTCGGCATCGGCGCCACGATCGGCACCGGTATCTTCTTCGTCCTCTCGCAGGCAGTCCCGGTTGCGGGTCCGGCAGTCATCATCTCCTTCGTTGTTGCCGGTGTCGTCGCGGGACTCACAGCGATTTGTTACGCGGAGTTGGCCGGAGCTGTCCCGGCGTCGGGCTCGTCGTATTCCTACGCTTACGCGACGCTCGGAGAGCTTCCGGCCATGGCCGTCGGCGCGTGTCTGCTTCTCGAGTACGGAGTCTCGGCCGCGGCGGTGTCCGTCGGATGGTCGCAATACTTGAACCAGCTGCTTGGCAACCTCTTCGGGTTCCAGATCCCCGACGCGTTGTCACAAGCGCCGGAGCAGGGCGGCATCATCAATCTGCCCGCAGTGATCCTGGTGTGCCTGTGCGGTGTTCTGCTCATTCGCGGCGCCAGTGAATCGGCCAAGGCCAACGCCATCATGGTCTCGATCAAACTCGCAATTCTGCTGCTCTTCATCGTGGTCGGCATCGCCGGATGGAACAGCAATCACTTCGCCGACTTCGCACCGTTCGGATTCAGTGGCGTCATGTCCGCCGCCGGAATCATCTTCTTCTCGTACATCGGCCTCGACGCTGTGTCCACCGCCGGCGAAGAAGTGAAGAACCCTCGTCGCAATCTCCCTCTCGCGATCCTCATTGCGCTCGTGTCCGTCACCGCGATCTACATCGCTGTTGTCGCCGTCGCGATCGGTGCACAGGATTCCGCATCGTTCGAAGGTCAGGAAGCCGGACTGTCCGCCATTCTCGAACAGGTGACCGGATCTACCTGGCCGGGAACACTTCTGGCCGCCGGTGCGGTGATCTCGATCTGCAGCGTCACGCTCGTGGTCATCTACGGTCAGACCCGGATCCTGTTCGCGATGTCACGCGACGGCATGATTCCGTCGATCTTCCACAAGGTGAACCCGCGGACTCTGACGCCGGTGCCCAACACCATCATCGTCTGCGTCGTCATCAGCATTCTGGCCGGTTTCATTCCGATCAACTTCCTCGCCGAAATGACCAGCATCGGAACTCTGGTGGCCTTCCTCGTGGTCTCGGTCGGGGTCATCATCCTGCGGCGCAGTGACCCGGACCTGCCGCGCAGCTTCAAAGTTCCCGGCTATCCGGTGACGCCGATCCTCTCGATCCTGGGCTGCCTGTGGATCATCAAGGACCTCCGAACCGTCACGATCTACGTATTCCTCGTCTGGGTGACCGTCGCGATCATCTGGTACTTCGCCTACGGTATGAAGCACTCGCGCCTCGGGGCGAAGAACCGCGCCGAACTGGGATCGGAGTCCGAGTCATGACGTTGCTCGCGGGATACGCACCCGACGGTGACAGCTCCGGAACCGTCCATCTGGCAACGCTGTTGGCGCGTTCGTCCGGTGAACCGCTGGTGATCTGCGCGGTGATTCCCTCGCCGCCACCGCCCGGGATGGCGCGTGTCGACGCCGAATACCACCAGCAATTGCGAGCCGAAGCCGAAGCGGCACTGGCGAAAGCGCGGGCAGACATGCCCTCCGACGTCGACGTAACCTATGTCGTGCATGAGGCTCAGTCGACGTCGAGTGGCCTGCTCGATCTCGTTCACGAGCACGAAGCCAAGATGATCGTCCTGGATTCGTCTACGGCCGGGGTGTTCGGTCACGTGGCTCTCGGCAGTGTCACCTCACGCTTGCTGCACAGCTCCGACGTTCCGGTCGCCCTGGCGCCGAGGGGATTTCGAACCAAGCCCGGTGAGGTGGTTCGCCGCGTCACCGCCGCCTACTCGGGCACACCAGATCAGGACGATCTGGTGCTCGCCGCCGCGACTGTGGCTGCGCGTGTCGATGCCGGACTCAGATTGGCGGCGTTTGCAGTTCGTGCGAACGCGCAGTACACGACCACACTCGGGACCGAGGGGGATTCGCCGGTCATCTCCGAGTGGGCCGAGGTGGTCGAGCGCGAGACCAACGCTGCCTTCGAGAGAGTGCGTGCACTGCCCGAAATTCCCGACGTCATGGAATCGGTTATCAGCCATGGTCGTAACTGGGCCGAGGCGCTCGAGGGCGTCGAGTGGGATCGAGGTGACGTTCTGACTGTCGGCTCGAGCAAGGCAGGTCCACTGGCCCGGGTCTTCCTCGGCAGTCGGGCGGCGAAGATCGTGCGGTACTCACCGGTTCCGGTGGTGGTGGTGCCGCGATCGGCGTCGACCCGAATAGTCGATCAGGCCGAAGCGGAATAGAGATCAGGGCCGACGAGCGGAGTGCTTGTCGGCCCTGATCTTTCAGACGGAGCGAGCGAAGAGCGCGGGCTCGGAGCCGGGAACCTGAGAGACCTGCTCTCGCGCAACCAGATGGCGAAGGTGAGCTGCGCCCTCGGACAACGCCATCGTCTTTCCCATCGGGGAGATCTCGGCCCACGGCTTGTACCACTTCATCTTTGCCGCGACGTCCCACACGGTGAGCTTGTCGTCGGCGAACTCCTGGAGCAGGTGATCGAGTCGCTCCTGGTGATGCTCGATCAGCTCGCCGGCGCGGCCACCGACGTCGTCGATCGGAATGCCGTGAGCGCCGAGACCGCGGGTGATGTTCATGTTCTGCACCCGTGCGAGCGAGTCGAGGAAATCGGCGAGGGCGTCACGCTCGTCGAGGGGGTACACGAAGTTGCCGACGTGCGGTGTGGTCTTCTGCAGGACGTGGTCGCCGGTAAACATGACGTCGGCGTCGTCGAGGTAGAAGCAGACGTGACCAGGCGTGTGGCCGGGGGTGTAGACAACGCGGAGGCCGCGCCCGGTGAGCGCGATGATCTCGTCGTCCGCGAGAAGGCGGTCGGGAGCCGACTCGGGGCCCACCGGAGACTCACCCGCGGCAGCCAGTCGGAAGGCATCACGGTCAGCTGCGGGCGCTCCGGCACGTTCCATGTTGTCGAGCTGGTACGCCATCCACTCCTCGTTACGCGCAGTGGCCATCTGATCGAACAGGTAGTGGTCGTCCTCGTGCATGGCGATCCAGGCGCCGGATGCCTCGCGGACCCGTCCGCACAGTCCGGTGTGGTCCGGATGGAAGTGCGTGACCACAACGCCCTCGATGTCGGTCACCGAATGTCCGATCTCGGCGAGCCCCGCGTTGAGGCCCTGCCAGCCGTTGTCGTCACCCCAACCAGCGTCGACCAAGATCAGTCCGCCGGGGGATTCCATGGCGTAGACGAGCGTGTGCCCGAGCGGGTTGTCCGTGATCGGGACAGGAATCTGGAATATGCCATCACCGATGGCCGCCGCACCGTTCATAACAAGTACCTCTTAACGATAAGGGAACGCACTCTTAGTACTTCATGTTTACCGTGCGCTTGATTGGTCGGTGACACAGGTCCTGCCTGGCGGGAGTTCGGCATGTTTTCGGGCGACTTCGGATCGGGGAGAGTTTTATCGACCGAATAGTGCCATTGATTCGAAAGTAGTTGTTGAATAGGGTTTTTCGTGATCTCGTCGTGTCAGGGGCGTCCTCGGATGGCGGATCCGTCGACGAGCCGCGCACTAGCCTCCGATGGACAGGCGCGCTGTGCGGTTATCGAGAAAGACGGGTCATGCGTTTTCAGGTTCTGGACATCATTTTCAACCCACCCCATCCAGTGACCGGCGAGGAAGTTGCCCCGTCCGACCGGCTCAACCGTGTCGTCGAACTGGCGGTTCTCGCCGAAGAACTAGGTATCGATTCGTTCTCGGTGGGTGAGCGCCATGCCGGGCCGGTTCTTTCGTCGGCGCCAACCGTCGTTTTGGGCGCGATTGCGCAGGCCACGGACAGAATCCTGCTCTCGACGGGTGTCACTGTCCTGTCGCTACTCGATCCGATCCGAGTCGCCGAAGATTTCGGAACCATCGATCAACTCAGCCGGGGACGCCTCGAGATCGTGATCGGCAAGGGCAACGAGGTTCTTCAATACCCGCTCCTCGGTCTGGACATCGCCAAGCAGTACGAGTACCTCACCGAGAACTACGAACTCCTCAAACTGCTGATCAGCGAGGAAAACGTCAAGTGGGTGGGAACGCACCGGCCTTCGCTCGAGGACTCGACGACGCTACCGCGTCCTTTCGACGGCCCGTTCCGTATCTGGCACGGATCGGCTACCTCGTTCGAGGCCGTCGAACTCGCGGCGAAGTGGGGCGACCCCATCGTCACCGCCAACGCCTTCCAGCCTCGTGAGAACTACAAAGTGCTGATCGACCACTACCGCGAGCAGTACCTGGCGTACGGACATGACCCGGCCAAGGCGTATGTCGGTTCGGGTTCGGGCGGATTGTTCCTCGCCGACACGACCGAGCAGGCCATCGAAGAGTTCCGTCCGATCTACGAAGGCGCCGTTGCGCAGGCCGACAAACGCAAGCACGATCCCAAAGCGGTCGGAAAGTCGACAAGCTTCCGGACCATCGAGGAAGCCGTCGACCGTGGGCCGGCATTGGTCGGGTCTTCGGAGCGAGTCGCCGAGAAGATCCTCGATTATCACGAGAGCTACGGCCACGATTTCCAATCGGTGTCGGTCAATCACGTGCTCGACTTCGAGCAGCAGAAGGACACCCTGCGCCGCTTTGCCGAGGAGGTCATCCCGCTGGTGAAGGCAGAACTGTCGACGACGCTGTGGACCTCGGCCGACAAAGATCGGGCGAAGGGTTTCACCGCCGTCGACTGAGCGGAGAAGTCTGACTGTCGGGTAAGCGGGTCCGGCGCTGCGACCGCTCACGAGCTGCAGTAACTTGTTACCGACATCGCGGTCGGTTTTGACCGCAATGAAGGTATCCGTGAGTGGGAGTAGTGCGTTGACGTTGGGTGTGAACTCGCTTCCCGCGAACGAGCTGAGTCAGACGCTGTGGGTCGATCTGTTTCCTTGGCTGGACGACTACGTATCCGATCGTGCTGCGCTGCTCGAGCCGCTGGCACCGTCACCTGATTGGTGGTTCAGCGAAGCGCCGTCGTTCACTGTTCTCGAGGTCGATCTCGAGAAGGTTCTCTCCGAGCTGGCGTCCCTCTACATCGCTCACCACGCGGCAGCGGTATTAAGAGCGAGCTTTCCGCTACTTGGTGAAGATCTCCCGCTGGAGGCGTTGAGTCTGGATACTCGCGCAGTGACTGCACTGTCTCGGCTCACCACCGACAAAGCAATCGGCGGACTGCTGATGCACACGACCGCTGAGATCTTCGGCGTGCGCGGAACGAGCGAACAGACGGTGCACGACATAGTGCTCAACCTGTTGGTCTGTGCGGTCATGACGACTCCGCTCGCCCGCGTCGAGGCCACTGAGGAAGCAGGTGCCCCACCCGCGATCACAGCGCTGCTCGACGATCTCGCTCAGCTTGCTATGTGGCGACGGGTCCGAGGTCAGGACAGCAGACCACTCGTCACCGTCGAGATCGACGACGAATCTCCGGCCTCGATTCAGGAAGTCGCCGCCCGGATCTCGGCTCTGACGCCGAACGACTTGCCCGACACCGACCGTACCGACGCGATTGACGAAATCGACAATCTCTTCTCCCAGTTGGACGAGAGGGAGTCGTTGGTCTTGCGTGAGCGGATCGTGGCGCGAGTGCCGCAGCGTAGGGGAGCGATCGGAGCCAAGCTCGGAGTGGGCTCGGGGCGAGTCGGGCAGATCGAGGCCGACGTGAAAGCCAAACTCAACGCGGCGTGCGGATTCGGGACAGCCGTGGGGAACCTGCTTGCCAGCCTGCGCGTCGAGATTCAGCCGGTAGCTTCGCTCGATCGCCTCCTCGACGTGCATCCGAGCATCGCGGCGGAGGTGCCTGGTTACGGAGTTCCGCTGTGGTTGGTTCTGGACCGTCTCGACGACTACTTCGAGGTGACTGACGGTTGGGCAGCCGCTCCGGGCGTCGCGGCGGCCAAGAAACGCACTCAGACCTTGCTGGAAGACTTTGAGTCCCCCAACGGTGTAGTTGCACTCGACGACGTCGCCGAAGTTGTGTCGATGTCGCGCGGCGAACTGGAGAAGTGGCTTGCGTGGTGCGGGGTCGTCGTAGTGGCGGATTCTGCGCTGACGCGTGCGCGTCGGATCTCCGATCTGGCAGTCGGCGCGCTCGAAGCCGTCGGATCGCCGAAGTCCGTCGTCGAGCTAGTGGAGTTGCTGAAGTCCGATCGCAGTGACCGGTCGATCGAGCGCGCGCTCGAGGCCGACGATCGCGTGGCGCTCGACGGCGCAGTCTGGCGGCTGCACGCCTGGGGAAGCGCGGATTCCGTTGGGGAGGAATCGGTTTCTTCGGGAGAGGCTGAAGAAGCCAGTGAGTTCAACATTGGTGGTGACGGGATAGTCCGGCGCAAGCGGACACGCAACACTGCGAAGACGCCAGAGTTGACTCGCCGCCTGTACCGGTCAGGTAGTACGTGGCGGTATCGACTGACCGTGACCTCTGATCATCTGCGGGGCTCCGGGTTTGCTGTACCCGCCGGTGTCGCGGTCGCTGCCGGCTGTGCGCGCGGCGCGAACATCGAGTTGGAGAGTCACCTCGGCGTTCAAGCAGTTCGATGGACCGGAGCGCAGCCGACGTTCGGCACTATCCGCCGATTCCTGCGTGAACTCTCCGCGGTGGAGGGCGAAGACGTGTTGCTCGAGCTGTGGCAAGACGGAACCTTCCGCGTGGTCCGACCGGCGATCGTTCACTCTGACATCGACCCACTACGTCAGGCACTCGCAGAGGTTGGCAATCGCGAGCCATTGCGAACTGCCGAGAGACATGTGGTGCGGATTCTCGCCGAAGCCGTGTGTCTGGACGGCGAAGACCGTCCACGAAAGATACTGCGCGCGTACGAAGATCGTGGTGAAGACGTGGTTCTGGACTTCCTGGAGGCGGCATGGAGGCGCGGCGAAGCATCCGAAATCGACGAGGTAGAGGGTAAGGATGCATCCCATGACTGACGTCGCGGACACCCGCATAGTGGGCACCAAGATCCTTGCTGCGGACGAGTCCCTCGCCGGCGCCATCGGCTTGCACCACACCATCGCGACAGCGCTCGCCGATCTGATCGACAACAGCCTCGACGCCGAGGCCTCCCACGTGCTGATCAGGTTCGTTCAGGACGGCACACGGATCGTGTCGATGATGGTGATCGACAACGGCTCCGGCATGGACAGTGGCACCATTGATTCCGCGATGACCTACGGCCGCCGACGCGACTATGCCGCCGGGGACCTGGGTCATTTCGGTGTAGGGATGAAGGCGGCGTCGTTGAGTCAGGCTCGGTTGCTCCGAGTGTGGTCTCGAAAGTCCGGGCACCCGACGCAGGGCCGCGAGATCGACTCGGCCTCAGTGCAGGGGCGTCAGTCAGTTTCGGTGATCGAGGACCGGCAAGCCGAAGAATTCTTCGACGCAGTCACGCCCCGCTTTCCCTTCGACACCGGAACTGTTGTCGAATGGCGCGGCATCACAACATTTCTCATGTCCGCGCACGCGGACGAGCAGACCAGCTGGCTCGAACAGACCATCAACGACGTGCGCAGTCACCTCGGCGTCGTATTTCACCGTCTCATCGAATCCGGCCGGATCGCTCTGACTGTGGATGTCTTCGACGTCGAAGCGGGACGCGCCGGCGCGCTGCGCACAGTCAGTGCCATCGACCCGTTCCGGTATCCGCGCACCGGCGACCCCAACTACCCTCGGACACTTACCGTGTCGATCGCCGGTGCCACAGTAACCGCCGAAGCTCACCTGTGGCCCGCCCGGAGCAATGCACCGGAATTTCGCATCCACGGCGCTCCTGGTCGTGACCAGCAGGGGCTCTACTTCTATCGGCACGATCGACTCCTGCAGATCGGCGGCTGGAACGCGATAGTGCGGGGCCGACCGGACTACGGATTGGCACGAATTGGTGTCGACCTGAACGAATCTCTGCTGCAGCACATCACCATCAATCCCGAGAAATCGGGGGTGACGCTCGACGCCACTGCGTCGGCTGCCGTCGACGGGGCCGTCTTCACCGACGGCGACGGTGGATTCCGCTCGTATCTAACCGACGCCGAGCGCGTGGTGCGCGCGGCTCGTAGTTCTGCACCTCGGCCGATCAGCGTCATCGAACCGGCATCCGGCTTTCCGGAAGACGTGCTCGATTCCTTCAGCGATGCCTTCGAATTCAGCGTTGGCGATGATCCGGTCGCCGTGAGTTGGCGAGCCTTGGCGCGCGATCAGTTCTTCGAAGTCGACCTCAAAACTCGAACTCTGTGGATCAATGCGCGTTTTCGGCGTGATCTGCTCGGACGTCGCAGTCTCGACCCGGCTGATGCTCCGGTGCTCAAGACTCTTGTCTTCCTGCTGGTGAGTGAGATGTTCGAAGGAACCAGAATCGGCGCTCGTCAGAGGGAAAAGATGCAGGCGTGGCAGGAAGTGTTGATTTCCGCAGTGGTAGCGCACCGGGAGCAGGTAGTGCAGTGAGTGATGAAGTATTCCGTGCGGTTGCACGTGAACTCGGTGACGGGTTTCCGCCCGAGAACGTGCTGTACCCGGTCAACGCGCGCCTGCGAGCGAGCTATCCGGACGGCCTGACCATCGCGGACATCATCGATGTGTTCCTCGACGACAGTGCGGTCGGTGTACGAACGGCGCTCACCTCGCGTCTGCGGCAGTGGGATGCGGAAAGTGTTGAGACATGGGTAGGTTCGACTACCCCGCAGAGCCCGGAACGGCGAGCTCGGATCTACGACCTGTTGGGACTGCCGGTAGACGCGCACGCCGAGATGGATGCGCGCTTTCCTCGCGAAGGTGGGCCCGTTGTCATTGCTGCTCAGCAGCCGTGGGACCCCTGGTACACCTCCGAGCGCCGGCGCGAGCACGACTTCTATTGGCGCGCTTACAAGCGAGTTTTAGCCGACAAGAACTGGGACGAAGCGACAATCGGAAAGCTGGACATCGCAACGACCGAGGTTGTGCATCGACTCGCCGACCCAACCAGGCCGGAGCCGTATCAGTCCAAAGGTTTGGTGGTCGGCTACGTCCAGAGCGGGAAGACGGCGAATTTCAGTGGCGTGGTGGCCAAGGCGATCGACGCTGGATACCGCTTGGTCATCGTTCTGACCGGCACGATCGAGATTCTCCGGAGCCAGACTCAGCGACGCCTCGACATGGAATTGGTCGGTCGTCAAAACATCAGTGCCGGCGTGGACGACGACTACGCCAACGACGAGGACTGGCGGCACGGGAACTTTCTCGAACACGAAATCGATCCGAACAAGACGAATGAAATCCCGGCTATCCGTCGGCTCACCACCTCGACCTTTGACTACAAGAGTCTGCTCGCGGGCTTGAGCGCACTGCACTTCGAAACCGTGGATCACTCTCTTCCACTCAATGATCCGAAGAATCTGTACCCGAGCAATATTCGTATCGCGGTCGTGAAGAAGAACGTCTCCAGCCTCAAGAAGCTGGTGGCCGATCTGAAGAAAGTCCCGACCGAGCTCGATCAGATCCCTGCCCTGATCATCGACGACGAAGCCGATCAGGCATCGGTGAACACGATCGATCCGAAGAAGATGAAAACCGAGCAGATCGAGCGGACGGCGATCAACGGTCAGATTGCTGAGATCCTCGGTCTACTCGAGCGTGCCCAGTACATCGGTTACACCGCAACACCTTTTGCCAATGTGTTTGTCGATCCGGAAGACAGCGTCAACGTCTTTCCTTCGGACTTCATCGTCAGTCTCGAGCGGCCCGGCCCGTACATGGGTGGTGCGGACTTCCACGATCTCGACGATCTCGAGGACGACGACAAGACTCCGGCTAATTCGAACCAGAAAGCGTACGTACGGGATCTCCGGGCCGAGTGCGACGAGGATCGTTCTGCCGAACAATTGCGAGCTCTCGACTCGTTTGTCCTGACCGGGGCGATCAAGCTTTTCCGGGAATCGAAGGGCGCCAAGCCGTATCGGCACCACACGATGTTGGTGCACGAATCGGTGAAGCAGGCCGAGCACGACGCTGTGGCCAATGATTTCAAGGCCTTGTGGAAGTCGGCCGGATACAGCCAGGCTAAGAGTCTCTCGAGGCTGGAAAAGCTCTGGGCCGGGGACTTTGCTGTGGTGAGTGCTGTGCGTGGTAGCGAGTTGGCTAATCCCAGCTCGTTCGGTGAGCTGGAGGAGTTCATCGGCGCCGCCTACGACAAGATTTCCGAGGGAACCAGCCCCGTCATCGTGGTCAACGGGGCGGCCGAGAAGGACTACAAACAGGATTCCCTCGACTTCCAGGAACGGGGAGTATGGAAGATCCTTGTCGGCGGAACAAAGCTGAGTCGCGGCTTCACAGTCGAGGGCCTGACCATCACTTATTACACGCGTCGCACGGGCCAAGCTGACACGTTGATGCAGATGGGACGCTGGTTCGGATTCCGCCCCGGGTACCGAGACTTGGTGCGCCTGTTCATCGGCCGCACGGTTGGCGGACCCGCCGGCGCGGACTACGACATGTACAAGGCGTTCGAGGCGATCGTTCGGGACGAGCAGGAGTTCCGGAACGAGCTCACCAGGTTCAGCGGCGTGAACGAGAAGGGCGAACCGTGGGTCACTCCACGCGATGTGCCGCCGATGGTGTTTCAGCAGCTGCCGTGGCTCAGGCCAACGGCTCGAAACAAGATGTTCAACGCCGATCTGGTTTATCGAGGCATGGGTGGTGAAAGTTTCAGCTTCACGATGCAGCCCCCGCGAGGCGACGGTTCGATCAACGGTCGGCACTTCGACGCGGTTGCACCATTATTGAAGTCGTTGGACGAAACAGGGTCCTTCAATTTCGTTGACAAGGATGATGTTTCGCGATCGTTCACTGCGCGATACGGCATTGTCCCTGCCCATGTGGTGTTGGAGGCCGTCGACCAGTTCGAGTGGGCGAACGGGTGGGATTTCGGTCCCCACCGCGAAGCGCTTTCGACCGCAATCGAATCCGGATTGCTCGAAGACTTCGCAGTTCTGCTGCCGTATCCAAAGACCCGGGAGCCGATCGAGATCAAGGGTTGGCACGAGAAACTTCCGATCGTCAATCGCAAGCGTCAGGAACGCGAGTACCGAACAGGTTTCACCGGTACGGCAGTTCGTGAGCGCGATGCGATCGAGCACATTGCGGGCAGCCCGAAGAAGAACGGCGGACCGCTTGCGGGTGCTCTTCATCGGAAGACTCGCGGTGCATTGATTCTGGTATTGGCGAACGATCCGGCTCCTCGTCAGTTGAAACGGGCACAGGCTGGTCCCGTGGACTCGCGCGATTTTGCGACGTTGTTCTCGTACGCGCTTCCGCACGCGGCGGAGCCGTTGGGGCGAATCGGTTTTCGGGTGAAGCAGTCAGGTACAGGGGCGATCGTCGATGCGAACTAGGTGTGTTGTGGTGGGAGACAGGAATGGGTTCTGATGGCTAAGACGATTGCGACGATCAACCTCAAGGGCGGCGTCGGTAAGACGACGATCACCGCGGGGTTGGCCGAATTCATGTCGCTCGAATTCGGTCAGCGCGTGCTGCTGATCGACCTCGATGCGCAGATCAATCTGACGACGATGATGATCAGTGAGGATCACTGGCTCGAACTCAACAAGCAAGGGCTGACCAGCGCAACCATTTTCCGTGACGCTGTCGATGGCACGTCGAACTTCGATCTCGAATCTTCGATTCAGCGCGGAGTCTCGCCGGTCAAGCGAGTGACGGGTGTGGATCTGCTTCCCTCATCTCTCGATTTGATCGAGCTGCAGGAGGAGATCAGCGCCCTTCGGGTTGCTGATCGGAACTCCACCAAGCCGGTTGAATTGTTGAGGGATGCCGTCGCCCCGGTGATGCCGTACTACGACTACGTTCTGATCGATTGCCCGCCGAATCTCGGGCCGATCACACTCAACGGATTGGCCATGGCTGACGGCTACGTGATCCCCACGATCCCGGATGTGCTCTCCACGTACGGCATTCCGCAGATCCAGACGCACATCGCGAAGTTCGGCAAAGAACTCGGCCGTGAACTCTTCGAACTCGGGTTGGTGATCACCAAGTACAAGTCCAACTCGGCGGTGCACCGCACGACTGTGCGAAATCTTCGACGCGATCCCAACGTCCCTCACGTATTGCCGGAGTATCTCGCGGAGTCGAATCAGATTGCCGCGTCGGCGGAGTTTCACCCGTACAGCACTTTGAAGGTGAAGTACGGCAATGCAGGTCAGTTCGATCAGATGCGTGCAATTACGCAGAACATTCTCACGGAAGCGCAGGCGAAGCTATGAGTGCGGGTATCGATGAGGCGCGTCGTCGCGTGCAGGTGCAGGAGACCGGTGCCGCGCTCCTGAAGTTGGGAGCGACCAACGCCTCAGCATCGGTGTTGCTGGCCAAGCTGGTTCAGGTCGTCGCGGAGGAAGCTGCCCGTACCCCGCGGTTCGCGAAGGCAATCGAAAACGCTTTTGCAGTTCCGTCCGATGGAGCAGTCGCTGTGGTAGCTGCCCCAGTGCCGGCGCCGCGCCGTCGTGCTGCGGCTCCGAGGGTGAAGCGGGAGCCCGGTGCTTTCGATCCGTTCGAGGTCTTCAAAGCCGATGGGGAAGAGGTTCTGTTGGAGCGTCTTTCGGCCCTCGATGCCGACGGGATCAAGGACATCATCGCGGAGCAGGAGATCGACACGCACAAGGAGACCGGCCGTAAACGGAAGGTCGATGTGCTGGCGGTCTGGACCGTCGAGCGGGTGAAGGCACTGACTTCGAAGGGGAGTGCCTTCCGGTAGAGGCCTGCGGCCCCTGTGCGCCGAATTAGTAGTGGGGACTGCCAGAAAGGCGCACAGGTCTCGTATCTATGTGCAATTGGCTCGCCTGTTTTTCACTGTTTTCTGACGGAGGTATTTCAAAGACCCGCACGCTTCGCCAAGCAGAGAGCTAGCGACTACCGGGTGAACCGCTGGGTGGTGTCGATGTCGAGACGTCAGGCTTGCGGGCAGCGTCGCATCGCGTGCTCAGCATCGCTGCATTGGTTCTTCGAGAAGATGGCACTGCTGAACAGCAGTTCTCGACGCCGCTCAACCTGGGGCGCGATCCGGGACCCATCCACATCCACAACCTGACGTCTGATCGTTTGGCTGGCGCCCCACGATTTAGGACATCGCCGACGAGTTCGCTGAGTTGTTATCCGGTCGAACCATGTTGGCGCCGAATGCGTCGTTCGATTATGGCTTCCTCACCGCAGAGTTCAAGCGTGTCGGCTCCGGAGCCCCGGTCGATCGGCGTCTGTGCACGCTTGCTCTGGTGTGTCGATTGGAGGTGAATGTACCGAACCATCGCCTCGAAACCTTGGCAGAATACTGAAAGATCGAACAGTTTAACGCGCATGATGCGTATGACGACGCACGGGTGCTTGTCGATGCCTTCGGGCGGAGCGCAACATTCGCAGAATCACTTCAGCTTCCGCTGGCGGTGGTCGGTTGCAATGACCGTCGTGTCACTGTCTACCCACAACGGATCAAGCGGATGCCGTCGTCGTTTGTCAATCCTGGGCGCCTGGATCTTGCGCACGGCCTAGTTCAGGGGATGAAGGTTGTTATCAGCGGATCCACACGTTGTCCTCGAATTGCGTTGGCAGCCCGCCTCACCGAGGCAGGGATCGACGTGAGAACGGAGTTAGTCGACAGACGAGTGCTGTGGCGTGTGAGAACCCCGCGGCGCAAAGTGGGAGGGTTCGTAATGTCGGCGCCAAGGGTATCCCCGTCATCTCGGAGCAAAAGCTCGACGAACTGTTGGCGAGTGCATTGCCGGGTGTGCTCAAGACAGATAGCGCTCCGATCGTAGTGTCACTGGTCCCGGAAATCGTTGTGCCGGTGCAGTCCCTGGATGGGCCAGCCCCTGTTGTCCGGTCGCCAATTGCGGCTGCGTCATGAGATCTGAACCGAAAAGTGAAGGTGTGCAATGGCCGTCGGGTCCTGATTCTTGGTGGCAGTCATCTCGACGGCGTAATTATGCGGTCACGCCTTGTTCAATTAGGTGCCAGGCCATTACTCAATCTGACCACTGCGGTTACTGACGTCTTGATGCCCGACGGAGGCCATTCTGACAAGCGGATAGCGAGGGTCACCGAACGAGGGCTTCCGCAGGTAGCTGAATCTGACATCAACGCGGCGTTACTCTCCGGTGCCGTTCCCGAGCGCATGAAGCTTGAATCACGTTTTTCTGCAACTATTCTGATTCGTGGCAAGGCTATCGACCTTCCGCGGCTTACTCGTTGTGGTCGGTCAATGTTGCGTGGCAGGTGGAGAACGTCGGCGGCGAATTCGATGTTGACGTGGTCGCCTTCCTTCTTGATGAGACAGACAAGGTCGCCTCCGATCAACACTTCATTTTCTACAACAACCCTGCGGACGAAGATGGCGCAACAGAGCTTTCCGTTGACGGGGACAGCGAGCAGAGTATCTGGGCAGATCTCGATGCGTTACCCGCCGAAGGCCAGCGGGTTGTGATCGCAGCTGCTGTCGACGATGAAAGACCTTCGGCGACCTGGGAGCAGTCACTATTAGCAATCGACGACCTCGACGGAAAGTTTGCGACGTTCGTACTCGATCTCGGGACAGTCGAACGCACTATGGTGCCTAACGAGACCTCTCGCCGTGCGATGTCTGGCGTCTGCGAGCCGTCGGTCAGGGCTGTGACCGCGATCTTGGTGCAATGGCAGTCGGTTATGGCGTTGAGGTGGACGAAGACTGATCTCGCCTTTGTTCTCCGAGGTGGAGCAAGGTCAAGTCGCGTAGCGGCAGAGCAATACTGGGCGCAGCACGCAGAGGGCGACTGCCCTGCCGCACCGCGTCACCAACTCGGTATCACCGCTATCTATGCAGATTCGATTTCCTTGATGACTTCAATCTGAAGGTCCTCCGGTAGTTGCCGAACAAAGCCCCAGGCTCGGTCCAAAGGTGTCGGGCCGCGGCGACGACGGTTCATCCACCTGACAAGTCGCGCCCTATCGGCATCGTCAAGGTCTGTCGCCATTGAGATGATACGCTGAAGGTTGATCTCACGTGCGCCAGTATTTCCAGCGCGGCACCGTTTGCATTCAGTCACTAGCGCTTCCGACTCGCTACCGTCGAAGTGCATTACTTTCTTGCGGCTAATCGACAAAACAGCTGTCTCACCGGCAGGTTCGGGATATTCCTCTGCGCCCGAAATGCCGCACTGGACGCACATAAAATCGTCGGCGGCATAGACAGCATGTCGTTGCTTGGCTGAGATGGCGGACGACTCTGCTTTCCTTCGCTCCTCTGGGCGCCACACCTCAAGACCTGCTTTGACGAACCGCTGCTCCTCTGAGAGCAGGCTGGAGTCTTCGGTGCTCGCCCAGATCAGCCAACCGAATGAGCGCAAGTCCCGGATTCGACGATCAGCTTGGGCTACGCCTGGAAATGCCGTCCGGACTTGCTCCTTGGTGAACGAGTTTCCTTCTCCAACTTCGGTGAGCAGCCAGAGTGCCGCGCGAATCATCGTTCCGGCCTTCAAGGCGGGGTCATCCCAGCGGGGTAGCGCGCTCATCATTCAACCTCCGATCTGTTGTACTTAATGGGACATGACGATGCGTAGCGATACGCACTGTCGGGAGTCGAGTGTAAAGATGATGTGACAGTACGACCAAAGTACTCCCGGTCGACGACCTACATGTTCAAGGAGCTCCATGGCCGCCAAGTACCAAGATCCGCCTCAACACTCCGAAATCAAGGAAATGATTGACGAGAGGCTCAGGGATGCCGCGCAACAGAATGGCGAGAAAGTCACCATTGAGTGGCGATCGGGGACACTACACCTTCCAGTGATCTCGATGCCAGTTGAGATCCTGTACTTCAACCCCGACACACATAGAATTCGCGCTCAGCGATCACTTGATCCGGCGCTTGACGAAGAACTGAACTCGAACCCGTGGGGCCAAAAGGGGCAGCAGTATCTTGACAGATTGCTCAAATGCCAGCCCTCGAACCCCGACAGGGTCGATCCTGACTTCGAAACGCTCCGCGACGACATCGAGATCTTTGGTCAGAAAGATCCAGGCATCATTGATGCCCGCGGAATTTTGGTAAACGGCAACACTAGATGTGCTGCCATTCGGGAACTCGGCGAACAGTACATCCGCGTTGGAGTTCTCCCGTCGTCAGCACAGTGGGGCGACATCCATAATGTGGAATTGTCTCTGCAACTGCGCAAGGAACACAAGCGAGAATACTCCTATATCAACCGACTGATTGCGATCGAAGAGCTCATCGCAGCTGGTAGGCGCCCCGAGGACATCGCGCGCGACTTTCGCATCAAGACTGGAACCCTGGAACAGAGTCGATGGGTATACGGAGTCATCCGTGATGCAATCCAGCGGAGCAGGACAACTGAAGGTGATGCCCTTAGGTTGGTCGACTTCGAAGATCATCAGGAGAAACTCCGTGAGCTTCACCGTGCCTACGTGAAAACTGCTGCTAACGATCCAGAAGCTGCTGAGGCACTAAAGGAATCGAGGCTTGCGATGATTGTGCTTGGCTATGCGAAGACCGACGTTCGCTTCGCACAGCCCGATTTCCACGTAAAGTATCTCGAAAGCAAGCTGGACGCCTCGATCAAACCGATTACGAAAACAGAGCAACCGATTGTCGTACCGGGACTTGAGGGAATGACGGTTCCTGGTGGGTCGGTTGCGACACGAAACACGAAAACTCTTACTGACACGCTTCTCAAAGCAAAAGCAGCGATGCTGTCAGACAAAACTTCGACGATCGATCTGACCAAAGCATCGGCCGTAATCGATTCTGCGAAGGACTCTTTCACACGAGCGCTGAAGCCTGCTGGACGCGACTTCTCTCTCAAGCAGAAGAAGTTGGCTGCGCCGGAACGGTTGTCAGATGCCTGTGACGATATCGAACTTTGCGCAAGCGACTTGGCAACGGCGCGAGCGACCAGGGCACTGGACGAAGAGGCTTTTGACGATGCAGTAATACGACTAAAGTCGGCGCTAGCGAGCCTGGCAGCTCAGGCTTCGAAGTCATTCCCAGAACCTGCCGAGGGTGTCTCGTGGCTGGTAGAGATGATGAGAGGCGGAAAGTGAGCGTGTGCGGACCATCGCTGCACATTGGCTTCGGAGACAATCGGTCGACAGTTAGGTTGACTGTGCGGCCCGAAATGGGCGAAGAACTCCGCCTGCTGATATCTCGATTTCGAGCAACGGGTCCGAGTAGTTCGATGACGGCGGACCTTGAGCTGGAGGATCTGCTCGTCAATCTCGGCACTTTGCAAAATTGGCCACAGCCGGATTCTGTGCAGTGGGACGCTGAGCTTGCCGTTGTTGTGAAGGATACAATTGCTGACGCCAATACCGTTCAGCTAAGGATTGATGATCCTGAATCCGTTGCAGGGCGAATCAGTCCGGATGAGATCGTAAAGATGCTCGGAACTAGTTGGGTCGGTGGCTTGACAGACTTCCAGCTCCGCGACGTCGCACAACTACTCTCGCTTCGCCACGGCGCCAACTTCTCCGTACCCGGGGCAGGGAAAACCCGAGTAGGTCTTGCAGTCTTTCAAGCCCTGCGTGAATCAGGTGATGTCACCCGAATGCTCATCGTCGGGCCGAAATCTGCGTATGGAGCGTGGGTAGGCGAACAACAAGTGTGTTTTTCCCCATCGCTGAGAATGTCTGTGCTGGAGCAAATTCCAGACTCTGCAGCTGATGTAGTGATTGTGAACTACGAAAGACTTCAGTCAGCTCTACCCGCTCTCATTCGATGGCTATCCGCACGCCCTTCACTTCTGATTCTGGATGAAGCTCACAGAATGAAACTCGGGAGCGACGGAGCATACGGGGCAGCCTGCATGGCGCTCGGCCCGCAAGCACGACGCCGAATGATCTTGACAGGAACTCCCGCTCCAAATGGGGCCAAGGATCTTGAGAACCTGATGGCATTTGTCTGGCCAGGCCATGGTCGACGAGCAGTTAGCAGTGCAGTGGCCGGCGGCGATCTGGTCCACGCGAGTCGAGTGCTTCGACCGCTCTTCACACGGACGACCAAAGATGAATTGGGTCTCCCACCGGTTACCCCGTTAATTCGGTTCATGGACCTTCCGCCACTACATCGCGAAATCTATGATGCGCTCGTTGGTCAATACAGCGCTCGCGCAGCAACTTCCCAGGACGACTTTCATTCACTCGGAAAAATCATCGTTTACATGTTGATGGCAGCCACTAGCCCATCACTACTAGCAGTTGGAACGACGAGGTACGACCCACTCGCTTACCAGGTTCCGCCGCTTCCGATTCCCGAATCTTCACCGCTGCTTGATCTAATGCGCGATTTGCCTGCATATGAGCTTTCTCCCAAGTACACGGAGGTTCTCGCCATAGTTTCATCGAACGCGGCACAGGGACGAAAGACGCTGGTCTGGTCAACATTCATCCGTAGCATTACAACGCTGGAGGGAATTCTGTCCCTGTTTGGTCCCGCCGTTGTCCACGGAGGGACGGCGGATCGCGAGGAACAGATTGAACGATTCCGCAAGGATCCTGATTGTATGGTTTTGATCTCAAATCCGGCCACGCTCGGTGAAGGGATCAGCCTGCACCACGAGTGTCACGACGCGGTCTACCTCGACAGAGATTTCGCAGCAGGTCGGTTTCTCCAAAGCCTCGACCGAATCCACCGACTTGGGCTGCCGGAGGGAACGGAAACTCGAATTACTGTGCTCGGCAGCCGTGGGACCATTGACGAAGTTGTCGCTCAACGCCTTGAACAGAAACTCAAATTCATGGGCACGATTCTCGATGACGGTGCGGTACAGCAACTCGCGGATTTGGATGAGGAGCCGACAGTGGGAGGCGGGCTTGACAGAGGCGACCTCCAAGCGCTGATGGGGCATCTCCATGTCCATCCCTCCTGACCCCGTACTGCTCGCAGCGCTGCGATGGCTCGAAATGCTTTCGCATTCTGAGATGCCTCGGGTTCGGGCGCTTCTGACCTCAAGCGCCCGATATGGCGACATCACACCTACCCAGTACTCGGTCGCCTATGAGTGGCTTTCGGGAATTGGTGCTGTCGACATGGCTGGCCGACCGATTTTTCGTAAGCCTTGGCGCGCAAGCCTTTTCCAGGCTGCGATCCTCGCGTCGCTCTGGTTTGCCGATGCAGATGTTCTGGTGAAGGATGCGGTCGAACTGCCCGAAGATGCGGTCCGGGCTGCCGACGCGCTTGGGCTTGACTACGGGTCGGCCTTCGCTCACATACAAGCAGCCTGGGGGAAAGTTGACACTGAACATCGCGCGCAAATCGGTCTCGCAGGTGAGGTTGCCCTGGTCGAGCTCCTCAGAGCGAGAACCGGAGCAATTGTGGAGCACGTCGCTTTGGAATCTGACGGATTTGGCTACGACATCTCAGTGCGATCTGATGTTGTGAATATGGACTTGGAAGTGAAGTCGACGACACGAAAGGGCAGGTTGGTGCTCTATCTGTCTCGCAATGAATTCGAGACATGTAATCGAGATCCCGACTGGAATTTGGTGGTTCTTAGGCTCGACGCAGAGTTGTCGTTAGTGTCGGTCGCAACAGTAAATCAGGATTGGATCAGGGCGACGCTTCCATCGGACCGGCACCGGTATGGCCGCTGGGAGTCGGCCAGGCTTGACGTCCCGGTTGGCGCTCTAACTCCTGGTATTCCTGCTCTTGAGTTACTTGTGCGCGATTACCGCATAGGCGTTCTTGGAGGGATTCCGAGGTGGCCTGGATAGGTAGCAGTGGATCGGCACTGTGTTCTAACTAGGTTTCGGATTTGGGTGTGTATGGAAGGACCTGGAGTGTGACGTCGTTATATCTTCCCGCCCAGCGGTGCTCAGTACTGTGGGAGTGGAGGGTACGGCGCCGTTCATGGGATCAACATTTGCGCCCAACTGCCCGGTTGGAAACCTAGTGCGAAGAACAAGCTCGGGTGGAAGTGGGTTTCAAATTCGGCAGATGTCGCCAAGGCGACGAGTCTTCGGTTGGCAGCGACGATTTTGGAGAAGTTCGGGCAAGGGAATCCGAATGTCGCTGGGATCGCACCCACTGCGCCGCCGCCCGCAAGTCCGGATGGTCCTCCAGAGCAACATGCGTGTGAGCCCGTCGCCCGATGAGTTGCCGACTCTCGACCCGAGCGAGAAGTGGCAGGTTGTGAGTGGGCGGAGCATCGTCGGATATGCGCAGTAGCAGCGCCTTGCAGGCATTGATGCTGCGATGACGGTGACAATCGGAACTGACTATTTACAATCGGAACTGACTATTTGATGACCCCGGACGTGCTACCCGGACGTGTTAGTAGGGTCCTAGGCAGGCCGACATTCCTCGAGGAGCCGTGGTACGCCCAGCGTTGACCTGCAAGTGGACGATTAGATCAGACCGAGTCCAAAATACTCGCCACGAGAACGGCAATATGATCAGGCACCGCGGGGTCCGGGTACCCCCAGCTGGACGCGCTCACGGCCGAACCTCCACCCACCCAACTTGCTTCTATCGCGAGGTGACTAGCGAGTTTGACGCTACCTACCACGTCGTATTCGACGAACGAGCTGTGATGACCAGGGAGGTTGTGGACGGCGTGGCAGCGACAGATAGGTGAGGACCTCTGGTATAGGTGTGGTTACCACAACTGCACCGTCAACCGAGAGGCCCTCGCGTCACACGCTAATGCCTTGCTCACCCCGAAGGCGCGATCGAAACTCGCGACTTCGATCGTCGACGACGGATGGTCGATCCGCCGCCGCCAATCGCTTCCAGGTGTCACCGACCACCGCCAAGAAGTGGGCAGACCGATGCCGCACTGGCGGCCCGGCGGCGATGGCCGGCCGCTCGAGCCGACCGCGCCGCAGCCCCGGCAGGACACCGACCCGCACCGAAGGTCGAATCATCAAACTGCGCTTCCTTCGTCGCTGGGGACCACACCGCGTTGCCTTCCACCTGCACATGGCGCACAGCACGGTCTCGGCAGTCCTACGCCGATACAAGGTACCGCTTCTGCGCCACCTCGATCTGAACACCGAACTCGGGGTGCGACGCCCGCAACCGCGCTGCTACGAGCACTCTGCTCCGGGGAATCTGATCCACATCGACATCAAGAAGCTCGGCCGTATTCCCGACGGCTGTGGGCATCGCAAGGTTGGTCGCACGATCGGCAACTGCCACAACACGAAACAGAGCCGGGGTTGCGCGTACGCCCATCACGCCGTCGACGATCACAGCCGACTGGCGTACTCGGAGATCCTCGGCGACGAACGCAAAGAAACCGCCTCGGGGTTCGTGGAACGCGCCAAAGCCTACATCGCGGCCCATGACATCACGATTGCGTGTGTGTTGACCGACAACGAATCCTGTTACCACTCAAAGATATTCGCACAGACCCTCGGTCCTGACATCAAGCACAAGCGGACCAGGCCCTACCGACCGCAGACAAACGGCAAAGTCGAACGATTCAGGAGAACGCTCAACCAGCAAATCGACGCCATTCGAGGAGGATAAGTTCAATTTCATCTGGACTTCTCCGTGAGCGGTCATCCAAGTCAAGAACCGTGCCTTGTGCTTTCGTGCCGATAGATTCGCCTGTGCAGACAGCGATTCCTATCACGGTTGCTCAATTGCGTTCTCGCGCAATTCGTTGCCGCATTGCTGGCATTCAGCCTGCAAGTTGTCATCGTCGGGACTCAAAGGTGTAGTTGCGACGATGTTGGTGATCGGATAGTACGGCTCGGCGCCCTGGCATGTCGGGGTACGACCTCTAGCCGGTATGCGTCAGACCGAGCAAATGTTCTCCGCCTGAAAACTTCCACCGGTTTCGCCCCACTGATCGTTTTCCGGCAGGCGCGAATGGCCGTTTGTCGACGGCCATCGTAAGCTCCCCACTGGCGGCCATTTATGGCGCATTTTGTGGCCATGGTTTCTCCCCGCGTACGGCCAGATAGTTCCCCACCTGCTGTGAGTCAGATTCGGTCCCGG
>NZ_LNAK01000116.1:0-257 GCF_001445685.1 Rhodococcus sp. KB6
CACACGGCCGAAGCTCGCGAAATCCTCGGCCCTTCGAAGATCCTGGCCCCCGAGCACAAGGTTGTCCTGGAAACCGATCCGGAGAAGGCCAGAGCAATCGGTCGCCCCGCCGTCGCCAACCCGTATCTGTATCTGCGCAACTACACGAGCAATCTCGAGCGCCTCGGTTTTGCGCCCGAAGAGTTGGCCAACGAGGGGAACGATCGCGTCATCGACGCCCTGGTTGCGCGGGGTACCGCGAAGTCCATCGCGGATCG
>NZ_LNAK01000117.1:0-260 GCF_001445685.1 Rhodococcus sp. KB6
AGTTTCTCACTCGTCTTTCGCTACTCATGCCTGCATTCTCACTCGTGTGGCCTCCACGGCTAGGTCACCCTGCCGCTTCCATGGCCACACGACGCTCCCCTACCCATCCACACACCTGCCCAACACTCCGCAGAGTGAAGGGGGGCTATTGCGTGAATGCCGCAGCTTCGGTGGTGTACTTGAGCCCCGCTACATTGTCGGCGCAGGATCACTTGACCAGTGAGCTATTACGCACTCTTTCAAGGGTGGCTGCTTCTAAG
>NZ_LNAK01000118.1:0-273 GCF_001445685.1 Rhodococcus sp. KB6
GTGTGATCCGGCGACGCAGCTGTGCACGACGCATCCGGTGAAGGTTCCGGGGTTCACGGTCGCGAAGGCTGCCGATCCTGCGTCGGGTACCAATGTTGCTGCGGGTCAGACGATCACGTACACCGTGACGGGTGCGAACACGGGTAACACGACTCTTGATCCGGTGGTGTTGACCGATGATCTGTCGAAGGTTCTCGACAACGCGACGTTGGTGGACGGTTCGCTCAAGGCGACTGTCGACGGTGTCGACGGTGCTGCTCCGACCCTGTCGGG
>NZ_LNAK01000119.1:0-423 GCF_001445685.1 Rhodococcus sp. KB6
GTGCTTCTCCAACTCCGGTCAGCTGTGCATCTCCATCGAGCGCATCTACGTCGAAGAGTCCATCGCACCCGAGTTCATCCGTATGTTCGGTGACCGCGTCAAGAAGATGAACCTCGCCGCTGGTTACGAATTCGGAATCGAGATGGGCAGCCTCGTCTCCGAGGCCCAGGTCAAGGCAATCTCCGCGCATGTCGACGACGCAGTGGTCAAGGGCGCCACCGTCATTGCCGGCGGCAAGGCCCGCCCGGACATCGGACCGCTGTTCTACGAGCCCACGCTGCTCACCGGGGTTCCCGAAGACGCCGAGTGCTACCGCGACGAGACCTTCGGGCCGCTCGTCTCGATCTACCCCGTCAAGGACGTCGAAGAGGCCATCGCTGCGGCCAACGACACCGAGTACGGCCTCAACGCCAGTGTGTGGGC
>NZ_LNAK01000120.1:0-30238 GCF_001445685.1 Rhodococcus sp. KB6
CCGTGGAAATCTGGAACGTTCACTACAATTATCATCGACCGCATTCAACACGCGGAGGACGACCGCCCGCCGCTTACCGCCGGCACCGCGTAACTAACGTCCGTTCCTCATACAACTAGCGGAGGGGTGGCTGTGAGTACTCGGCCGACACGTAAATTCAGATCTGTACTTGCAGCACTGACGGTGAGCACCGCACTGCTTGCCGGTGCGTGCAGTAGCTCGACGTCCGATACACCCGCAACCACAGCGGCCTCGGACGGCTCGTTCCCGGTGACTGTTGTTTCCGGTCCCACGGATTCCGGCACGGACATCACCATCGAGTCACGTCCGCAGTCGATCGTGTCACTCAGTCCCAGCGCCACCGAGACCCTGTGGGCCGTCGGCGCGGGCGATCAGGTGAAGGCCGTCGACAATCAGTCCGACTACCCGGCCGGTATCCCGGTCACCGATCTCTCGGGCTTTCAACCGAACGTCGAAGCCATCCTCGGCTACGCACCGGATCTGGTGATCGCATCGGATGACATGAACGATCTTGTCTCCGGACTGCAAAAGGCGAAGGTGCCGACACTCCTACTACCGGCAGCGACGAGCATCGACGACGTCTATGCCCAGATCGAGCGCGTCGCGAAGGCCACCGGCCACGAGGACAAGGGCACCGAAGTTGTCGACACCATGCGCTCGGACATCGACGCCGCTGTCGCCAGTGTTCCTGCGCGCCAACAGCCGCTGACGTACTTCCACGAACTCGACTCCTCGCTCTACACCGTCACGAGTTCGAGTTTTGTCGGGCAGATCTACTCGCTGTTCGGAATGAAGAGCATCGCCGACGCCGCGGGGCAGGGTGACTATCCGCAGTTGTCCGCCGAATTCGTGGTACAGGCCAATCCCGATCTCATCTTTCTCGCAGACTCCCAATGCTGCGGAGTGACAGCAGAATCCGTCGCCGCTCGACCCGGGTGGAGCGGCATGAAAGCGGTTACCGGCAACCAGATCCATGTGCTCGACGAAGACCTCTCCAGCCGCTGGGGACCTCGTGTCGCCGACCAGGTGAAGGCCGTCGCTGCCATCGTTGCCCAAGTTCCCGCGGCCTGAGCACTCGATGATCAAAGCCGGTATCTCCCAACATCGGACCGCCGTTCTGCTCGGCGCCGCGCTGATTCTGTGCGCCGCCTTGCTGATCGGTGTTCTGGTGGGGCCGGCCGGTTTGACGCCTGATCGGACCATTCTCGAACTTCTGGACGGAATACCCGGCATCCACCTCGATTCCGGCCTCACCGCAACACAGCAGGCGATTCTCTGGCAGATCCGGCTTCCGCGAGTAGTCCTGGGCGCGTTGGTCGGAGCAATGTTGGCGGTAGCCGGCGCCGCCTACCAGGGCGTGTTCCGAAATCCCTTGGCGGATCCGTATCTCCTCGGAGTTTCCAGCGGAGCCGGACTGGGCGCAACCCTCGCCATCGTTTCGGGTGGAGCGCTGGGCATGTTCGGAATTCCTATGGCCGCCTTCGTCGGTGGTGTGCTGGCAGTGTTCGCAACTTATTCGCTCGGCCGAAGCATTGGCGGGCCGCAGAACGCGGTAGTCATCATCCTCGCCGGTGTCGCAGTCGCGGCGTTCACGAATGCAGCACAGACTTTTGTTCAGCAGCGGTTCGACGATTCACTGCGCGAGGTCTATTCCTGGCTACTCGGCGGACTGTCCACCGACGGTTGGTCGGAAGTTCTGGTTGTCCTGCCGTACGTTGCGCTGGCATCTGCCGTCATCCTGGTACACCGGCGCGTACTCGACGTGATGGCGGTAGGTGACGTCGAAGCCGCCAGCCTCGGCGTCGACCCGGCCAGATCACGCCTGGTGCTGGTGCTCGCCGCAACTCTGGGAACGGCGGCGGTCGTGAGTGCAAGTGGACTGATCGGCTTTGTCGGAATCGTTGTTCCCCATGCGGTTCGACTGGTCGTCGGCCCGTCGCATCGACTGCTTCTCCCCCTGTCACTCATGCTGGGTGCGGCGTTTCTTGTCCTCACCGATGTTGCCGCCCGCACGGTCATGGCACCGGCCGAACTCCCCATCGGGGTTGTAACCGCGATGATCGGCGCTCCGTTCTTCCTTCTGGTTCTGCGCCGCAGCCGGGTCTCGGCATGACCGACAGCGCAGTGTGGTGCCGCGACCTCCGAGTCAACCTCGGCGGCAAGGACGTCGTCGACGGCATCGATCTCGATGTGACACCAGGCGATTGGGTTGCCGTGGTCGGGCCGAACGGCGCCGGCAAGACAACCTTGATGCATGCCCTCGCTGGATTGATTCCGTCTACCGGTGAGCTCTCGGTCGGGGGACTGAGTCCTCGCAATTCCAGCCGCAAGGCGATGTCCGCCGTCGTCGCGTTGATGCCTCAGCGTCCGGTAGTACCCGAGGGCTCAACGGTCAAGGAACTGGTTGCGCTCGGCCGCACTCCCTATCTACGACGCTTCGGAACCGAAACCGCCACTGACCGTTCGGTGATCTCTTCGGTGATCGAGAGGCTCGACCTCACCGAGTTCGCAGATCGACGAGCCACCGAACTTTCCGGCGGCGAATTGCAGCGCGTGGTCCTGGCTCGGGCGCTGGCTCAAGAACCGCAGGTACTGCTCCTGGACGAACCCACCAGCGCGCTCGACATCGGTCACCAGCAGCAGGTTCTCGACTTGGTGGAGGAACTGCGTGAAGCCGACAACATCACGGTCATCGCCGCGATGCACGACCTCACTCTCGCGGGTCAGTACGGTCGACGAATCGTGTTGCTGGACAAGGGCAGCGTCGTTGCCGACGGCACTCCCTCATCGGTGCTGGAGGCAGACCTCCTCGGCCGCGTGTACGGAGCTCGGGTCGAAATCCTGGACCGACCCAGCGGTCCCATAGTTGTTCCGATTCGGCAGGAGGGCACCCGCTGATGGAACTGATGTTGCTCGGCACCGGTGCTGCTGACGGTTGGCCGAACCCGTTCTGTACCTGCCCTTCCTGCCTGGAAGCCTTGTCGAGTGGAACCATTCGCGGACACACTGCTGCCCTGGTGGACAACAGAATCCTGTTGGATTGTGGTCCGGAAGTACCGCGTGCCGCGTCGCGATTCGGTCGCACGCTGGCACACGTCGAACACATCCTGCTGACGCATTCGCATCCCGATCACCTCGGCCCGATGGCATTGCTGTTCCGGTCCTGGGCATCGCGCAGCGAACCACTCGAGGTTCTCGGACCACCCGACGCGCTCGCTCTCTGCCGAGACTGGGTGGGCCCGGATGACCCGGTGACCTTCACACCGCTCGAGACCGGCCAGTCGATCATGTTGGGCACCTATCGTGTTCGCACACTCGAAGCCGCGCACGAAGTAACCACCCTTCTCTACGACATCACCGACGCATCCGGAACCCGAATCTTCTGGGCCACCGACACCGGGCCTCTGCCCGAATCCACTGTCGACGCCCTTGCCGACGCGCGTTTCGACGCCGTCTTTCTCGAAGAGACCTTCGGCCACAAGACCGACCACGGCACCGGGCACCACGATCTGCCGAGTTTCGCGGAGACGGTGTTGCGGCTCCGCAACTGCGACGCGATCACCGATCGAACCGATGTGGTCGCCGTACACCTCGGGCACCACAACCCCGTCGAAAACGAACTCTCGGAAGCACTTCGTGTGTCAGGGGCGCGAGCGGTTCCGGATGGAGCTGTGCTCGAGATCGGGGTAGGACAGAGCCATCGAACTCTGGTCACCGGTGGCGCCCGCTCGGGCAAGTCCACTTACGCGGAGGGCCTGCTTGCCGGCTACCGGCACGTCACGTACATCGCCACCGGGGATCCGCTGGACGACGATCCCGACTGGATCGAACGAATTGCGTCGCATCGCGCGCGGAGGCCGTCGACGTGGACGACGGTAGAGACCTCCGAAGTGACCGAGATTCTCGCAACCGCAACAACACCGATCCTGCTCGATTGCCTCGGCACGTGGCTGACCGCATGTCTGGATCGACATCGGGCATGGGCCACAGAAGATCTCAGCGCCGTCCACGCAGATATCGACCGGTTGGCCGACGCCTGGACCGCCTGTCCGGTTCCGATTGTCGCCGTCACGAACGAAGTGGGAAGCGGCGTCGTCCCGGACACGAAGTCCGGGAGACTGTTCCGCGATCTACTCGGTCTGGTGAACAGCCGCATCGCCAGTGAATCGGAGTCCGTGGTCCTGATGACCGCCGGGCTCCCCCTGAGCCTGCGCGTGTGACGTCAGAGCAATCCCGTGAGCTGACGCGCGCAATCGAGTAGGAAACCGACCAACTCTCGATCCTCGTCCGTCACTCGCCCGCTCGCTCCCTGAACACACAACCCGCCGGCCACCTGGTCTGCGTGATCTCGAACCGGTACTGCGACCGCGGATCGACCCAGGCGACATTCCTGGTTCTCGAATGCAAAACCCTGCAGGCGAACAGACCTCAACTGCTCATACAACGCATCGAAATCACCGAGGGTGAACTCCGTGACCCGGCGAAGTTCCAAACCCGAAAGCAACCGCTCGTCGTGCGCCAACAGAACCTTCCCCAGCGCATTCGCGTGAAGGTTCTTGGCCAGTGCCGCTATTCCGATGATCTCGTGATCCGGATCCTTGTCGACGAACCTCAAGCGCCCACCGGCGAATGAGGCAACGTGCAATCCGAACCTCGTGTGTGTCCGCATGTCCTCGACGCGCTCGTGCAGCGTCGGCGCCGGACCACTCGACGACGCCGCATGCGAGAGCTCGGCAGTCCGACGCCCCAACGCGAACCCTGACAGGTCCGGCACCCGCACGAGAAAGCCCTCCGCCACCAGCAGATTCAGCATCCGGTAGGCCGTGGCCGATGGAACGCCTGCAAAAGTGGCGATCTCCTTCGCTGTTGTTCCCGGTCCCAGATGAGCCACCGCCTCGAGCATCCCCAGCGCCTTCTGAACCGCACGCGGTTGTTGTCCACTGAAGTGGGTCTCTTCGCCGATCCGTTTGTCTGATCGTGGACCAGCGGTTGCACGGTCCGCGGTCACCGCCCATGCTCCGGCGAGTTACCCTCGGCGGCCCCACGATCCGGCACGAGTCGCCTTCGCCCGTCACCGTCGATCAGCAGAGTACCCGCACCGGGCAACAGGTCCGCCGTCTCGACGCTGTCGAAAGCGCCGACCATCAGAAGGCTTTCCGGTCTGGCTCTACGGAGCAATGCGCTCCACACTGTCCCCGACACAGCAACAGCAAGAGCAGCGATCGGCAGTGCCCACATCCCGTGAACCGCACCGTCGAGAACGATGTAAACCAGTAGACCGGCACCGGCGGCACTCACGGACAGGGTGCAAATCCGGGTCAGCGACGTATGTTCCCCGATTCGGCGCAAGAACTTCCACGAAGCAAAGGCCACCAGCGTGTAAGCGCAGACCAACGCGGTCTCCACCACGCCGTCGAAGGATCCCGAATCGTCGCGAACCGTATCCGAATAGATGAATACGCCCGCCGCACTTACCGCGACGAACGCCAGTACCGCAACGTACGGGGTACGAAATCGTCTGTGCACGCGAGCGAGCGGCGCAGGCAGTACCCGTTCGATCCCCATCGAGTACAACAACCGCGAACCCGCCTGCGCACAACCGAGAGTGGATGCGAACCAGGAACACGTCATTCCGATCTTGACTGCCAGAACCACCTCCGCGCTGGCCCCGGATGCCGTTCCCTCGAAGTACGCTCCGACGATCGTCGCGCCGTGGCCGGTCATCGCCGCCCAGGCCGCAAAAACGAAGAGGACCCCGCAGATGATCGGCGAAATGAGAACCGTGCGTGTGACGCTGATGAGTGGTCGTTTTGCTTCCGGGCCGAAGAAGGCCGAACTTTCGAAGCCCGCCATGCTGAGCACCGTCAGCATCGCGAGAAACGGAACTGCACTCAGCGACGGATTCGGCAGGGCAACAGCAGTTGTCGTGTCACTGTGCGTCGCCAGCATGACCACGACGATGAGAATCAACGAGCACGCTTCGACGACCAGGATCGCTCGGGTGGCGAACCGGACGCCGCGCACTGCAATCCACGCGACGGCCAGGGCAATCGCCACCGTCGTGATCACCGTCGCGGCAGTTCCTCGCACGTCGTGGCCGACAATGGCGATGGTATCGAGCAGACTCGGAACTGCCTGCGAGAAAACCGAAACCGAGATTCCGAGATACCCGAGTACCAGTGCGGCACCCGCCGTCAGTGTCGCCCGGATACCGGAGCCTTGGAAGACGAAGCTGTACAACGATCCTGCTGCGGCCAGTCTCCGCGTGAACTGAGTGATGCAGAACGCAACGAGAAACACCGCCGAAGTTGTCGCAGCAATCGCAGCCAACCCGACGTAGCCGGGACTGTAGGTGATCATCCACAGGGCGATGAACACCATTCCCGTTGCCGGCGCGATCGTGGAGAGTGATTGCCCCAACAGGTCGATCGGGGTCAGACGTCCTCGCCCGAGACCACGGAGCGGGGAGAACACGGGCTCACTGTGTTGATCCGCATTCTGCGCTCGCGTGATCGCCGCACGCAGTGCCGCACTCACGGCCATGTGTCACCGTCCGTCGCGTCCAGGCCCGAACCTACGAGCGAATTGTCAGAATTCGGTCAAGTTAGTCCGCTTATGTTTCCGCGCAGTTTCCACGATGGCGCGCACAGAACTTTCAAGTGAGAATCCGACTCTGTTTCCCACCCAGCGTCATGCCGGATCAAGGGCGGCCGACGGTATCCGGCCCCTCCGGCAGCACCTTGACCTGCGAGTTCTCCGATTCTCACACGACAACTGCTCTCTCAGTTGCACCTCGTCCAGGCGTAGCGCGGTCGACGCGGGTTCGCAGCATCGCTCGTACAGGATGTGTCCCACACACCACCGGCACTACCCGAGAGGAACGGAGGAAGCATGCACTTGGTCAGCGCCACCACTTCGGCGATCATCGGATTTGTTCTCCTGCTCGCCGGCATTCCCAAGCTGAACGACCACGACGGGGTCCTTCGTTCGGTGCGCGGATACAAAGTGTTGCCGGTGCGACTCGAAGTACCGATCGCTCGCATCCTTCCCGTCGCGGAAACCGTCGTAGGCATCCTCCTGGTTCTCGGCGTGGCCCATCGCCTCGCCGCCTTGGTTGCTGCCGTCATGTTCGCGTCGTTCTTCACGGGCCTCACGATCAACCTCCTGCGTGGGCGACGCGATCTGGACTGCGGATGTTTTGCATTCGGAGTCGGCGAGATTCCGCGTATCGGATGGTTCCACGCCGTTCGCGCCGGAACACTCGCGGTGATCGCTGTGGCACTGTCGGTCACCGCCGGACAGGCTGAGATCGGCGTCCAGGTCGTGGCGGCGACCTTCGGATTCCTCCTCGTCCTGGCTGGAGTTGCTCTCGCACAAATTCGTTCGGTGGTCCACCTCGGACGACGCCCAGTCGACGACTATCTGTCGAGCGCCTCCATCCGCCTCCGAACCGCCGAAACCGCGTCCCGGTACGGCTCGTGAACTCACATCCCCACCACTGAAAACTCGAAGGCAGGACTACCACGATGACCACTTTCCTCCTTGTCGCGACAGTGATCCTGGTGATCGCCGTAGCCGTACTGTTCTTGATGGTTCTTGCTCTGGCTCGTGAAATCGGCCGCGTACAAGTACGTCTCGGACCTCTCGGTGCCCGGATGATGGATACCGGGCCCAAGGTCGAACAGGCCGGCCCGTCGTTTGCCGGTCTCATCGATCAGGAAGGACGGACCGTCGGAGTCGGTGGTCACCGCGACAAACCGCAACTCCTGCTGTTCACAGCACCGAGTTGCTCGACGTGCAAGAGCCTTCTTCCCGGCGTAAGGGCAATGGCCCGAGCCGAATCGGATCTCGACGTGATCATCATCTCCGACGGAACACCCGACGAGCATCGCGAGTTCCTGGCCGGCAGCGGGATCGGTTCCGAGCTCAGTTACATCGACGCTCGAGACGTCGGTATCGCATACCAGGTGGGCACCACTCCGTACGGCGTGATTCTCGACGAGCACGGCAAGATCCGAGGAAAGGGCCTGTGCAATCACATGGCTCAGGTGGAAAGCCTGCTCAATGCCCTCGAATCCGGCACCCCCTCACTCCAGCACCTTCATGCCCAGGCGAAATCCGGCAGCGCGGCCTGATCTTCCTGCACAGTTCGATCCTCTTCACGAATCAGGAGAAAATCGTTGGACGACAATGAATTCCCGCAGCACAACATGACGGAGAATCGATATCCCGTCGACGAGGCGACAGTTCAGGCCCAGGCCGAATGGATGGCGGGCCAGGGCGGTTCGCTTACCAGCCGAACCGGACGTAAACTCTCCGAACGAGTTTCGCGGCGATCCATGATCAGTCGGATCGGCAAGTGGACCATGGGTGTGTCAGGAGTGGCACTGATCAGCACACTTCCCGTGACACGTAGTGCCTTCGCCCAAGAGCCCGAGGTTCCTGCGCCGGCACCTGGCCCCGAACCTCTTGTCCCTGTCTACGACGGTAAAGATCCGGCCGAGTGCGAGTACTGGCGCTGGTGCAACATGGACGGAACGTCCTGTGCCGCATGCAACGGCGGCGGTGTCACCACCTGCGCCCCCGGCAGCAAGCCCGGCGCAGAGTTCTGGGTCGGATGCTGCACCAACCCTGATACCGGCAAGACCTATCTGATCGCCTACTACGACTGCTGCGGTGCGCCTTCGTGTTCCAACGCATTCTGCGGCGAACCGGACATGCAGGCCGTGATGTACAACCCGGTCTCCGGAAGCTACGACCAGGAAATCATCTGGTGTGTCTCCGACGAGTCCCAGGCATACACCTGCACGATGGCGCCCATCATCGGTGAGGACTGCCAGACTCGACCGGCCGAACGCCCCAAGGTCGGTGCCGGATCATGAGCAGTCCGCGAACCCGAAAACTGGCGCGACCCGCCGTTGCCGTCATCCCACTCACCGTCGTACTCGCGCTGGCCGGTTGCAGTTCGTCCGACAACGACGAACCCTCCAGCGCAGGTGATGTCACCTATCCGACAGTTCCGTTCACTGCTCCAGGTGAAGGAATCTCCCTCGGTCACGACGACCAGGAAATCGGCGACACCATTCCCGAGCCGTTGCACGTCGGTTCGATCACCCCGATCGCAGCTGACCGCTTGCTGGGCGTCGAAGGTGGATTCGGCCAACTCGAGCTCAGCGTCAACGTCATCGATCCGAAAACCGGTGTGGCCGAGAGCCGGATCACCGTCGGCCCTGGTATCTGGGATCCGGTCATTCACGGATTCGTCGGGGATTCCGCCGAGGATCCTGCGGTGCTCGCTGCCGAGGTGTGGCGGCCCCGAGGTTCCCGCGGCGCGGCAGATTTCACGGTCAGCACCTACTCCGGAAACCTGCTGGAACCAGCCGAGGTCATGCTTCCGGACGTCGCACGCGTACATTCCCGTCCCGGCTCGAACGCCGTGACGTCCGACGGCAAGTTCTTCGTCACGTGGGACGACGGTTTGTACGGCATCAGAGTGGTCGACCTCGAGAAGAAGGAAGCGACCGGTGCACTCCAGATAGTCGGCTGCGGTCCGTTCACGTGGATGGTCGATCACGAGCTGTACAGCGTCTGCGAGGACACCCGGGAACTGCTGCACGTCACGATCGGTGACGACGGTGTTCCGAAGGAAACCGCCCCAAGCAAGGTCCTACCCGAGGATTTTGTCTCCACCCGTAAGGTCACGTGGGCCTCGGAAGCACAAAAAGCCTTGCTGGTCAGTGAGAACGGCGATGTGTACGTCTTCGACTTCTCCAACGGACTGCCTCAGGAAGGTGTCAAGCCGATCGGAAACGCCGGGCAGGACTCCGGTCGATTCTCGGAGAACGTCATCAACGCCGACGCAACCCGGCTCGCAATCGCGTACACGGACACGGCTATTCATCCGGACTCTGCTCGGGGAGGCTCACTGGTCAAGATCGACTTGTCCGACGCAACAACCTTCGCCCCGGTGAAGAGCTTGACGCTTGCAGACCTCGGCTTGACAGACATCAAGAGCATGACCTTTTCCGTCGACGGCGCCACGTTCTACGTGCTCGGTACCGGACCTGAGGTCGAAGGCTCCGCTCCGCAGAAGATCGTGGGTTACAACGCGAGCACCGGCGAGCAGGTCAGTTCCGTCGATGTCTCGGGCAACGTCGGGGATGTCAGCGGGTTGATCACACCAGAAGTACTCCGATGAGTCGTCCCGGATCCGGCGTGGTGATGGGCCGGCGCCGATTCCTGAGTTTGGGAGCACTCGGCGCCGGAGCACTCGGGCTCGGCGCAATGGGGACGATTGCCGGATGCAGTTCCACTGCAGCATCTCCGACGCCGACGACCGATCTCGACTACATCCTGCCCACCGACCCGGAAGTTGCCGCCGCAGAATCGGCGCGAGCCTGGAACGGGACCACCGCTGCGTTTGCCCTTGCCGCCGGATTCTCGACGGTAGATCTTGGCGGACGCCTCGTGGACACGTGGACGTACGGAGGCGCTGCGGTGGCTCCGGAACTTCGCCTGAAGTCCGGTGACCGGGTGAACGTCAGCGTCCAGAACGGCCTCGACGCCGAAACAACACTGCATTGGCACGGAATTCGAATCCGCAACGACATGGATGGCGCGGCACCCACCACGCAGGCTCCCATCGGCGCCGGTTCGAGTTTCGAGTACAACTTCATCGCACCGGATCCGGGAACGTACTGGTACCACTCGCACAGCGGATTACAAGCCGATCGGGGGCTGTTCGGCGCCTTGATCGTCGAGAACCCGAACGACATCACCGGGGCCGACATCGATGCCGTCCTAGTGCTCGACGACTGGCTCGACGGATTGGGTACCACACCGGATTCCGTCCTGATGGCCCTGAACCCGGCAATTTCGGGCGGGCACGGCGGACACGGCGGTGGGGCAACAACTCCGGCGGAACACTCGGAAGCCGACATGTCCGTCGCGCAACAGTTGGTGAGCGGCGGACACGGTTCTTCCGAACCACTCGGCGGGATGACTCAACACATCGCGTATCCACTGCACTTGATCAACGGGCGGCCACCCAACGATCCTGCTGTCGTCACTGCAGCGCCCGGTTCGACCCTGCGACTGCGAATCATCAACGCAGCGGCCGAAACTCCGTACCGGTTTGCTGTGGCCGGTCACGAGATGACAATCGTCGCTACCGATGGCTACGACGTGGAACCAACTCCCGCTGACACCATCATCGTCGGAATGGCCCAACGCTACGACGTACTGGTGACGGTGAAGTCGGGAACATGGCCGGTGGTGGCGAAGGTCGAGGGCCGAGATGGTTATGCGTCGACCGTCCTACGCAGCACCGACGCGTTGGCCCTGGCGAACCCGGATGTGGGCGGAAACCTCTCGGAACTGGCCGGCCGACTGGTCACCGAAAGCGAACTCCGGCCCACGGAATCCGCACGGCTCGAGACGAAATCGCCTGATCGCGACTACCGCATCGAGTTGATCCAGGCCGGCGATCGGTACGTCTGGGGAATGGCGGGGGCCGATGCAGGCAAGCTCGTCATGAAACAGGGCGAACGGGTCCGGATCACGATGAAGAACACGTCCACGATGTGGCACCCCATGCACACCCACGGCCACACGTTTGCGGTACCGGATTACGGCGGACTTCGCCGCGACACCGTCAACGTCCTACCCGGCACCGAGCTTGCCATCGAGTTCGACGCCGACAATCCCGGCGAGTGGATGTTCCACTGCCACAACGCCTACCACTTCGAGGCCGGCATGACGGCAAATCTGCGTTACGTCCGCTGACAAGTCGAAGAATGGAGAGAACACCTCATGAAGAAACTCGTTCCCGCTTTCCTGGCCGCGTGCGCTGCCCTGAGCCTCACCGCCTGCAGTAGTGATGCCGGTGCGTCGTCGGACGAACCTGCAGTCGTGATCGAGGTGAAGAACATGGCGTACACACCGGCATCGGTCACCATCGAGAAGGGACAGACCGTCGAATGGAAGTTCGACGACAGCGGACTCCCCCACGACGTGGTCGGCAACGGTGATCTCGACGGGAAACTGAAGAGCGAGTTGCTCACCGAGGGAACCTTCTCGTACACGTTCGACGACGCCGGAACCTTCACCTACCACTGCACGCCCCACCCGATGATGGTGGGCACCGTGATCGTTCAATAGTGAGGAGGTGGATCGTCGGCTTCTGCCTGGCCGTCGCGGCGACGTGTGTCCCAGCTTGCGGCACAGAAGATCCCGTCCCCGACGTGGTGGTCGAGATCAGCAATGTTCAGTTCAGCCCGATGGACGTCACCGTGGAACACGGCGGCACCGTCGAGTGGCGCTTCGACGACGGCGGACTCCTGCATCACGTGGAATCACCCGGCCTGTTCGACAGCGGTATCACCGGAGACGGAACGTTCCGGCACACGTTCGAGAGCGTCGGAGTCTACGAATATTCGTGCTCCGTGCACCCGTACATGATCGGAGTCATCACAGTGCTGTGAACTCTGGCTCATCACTTTTCGCTGCGACTTCGGCTCGACACTTTTCCTGAACCACAAACACTTCGGAGGATCTGATGACTACTGTTCTCTCACACGGCCCACTGCAGACCGACGTCCCTGACATCCGGCCGACCCTTCAAGGCTCGGTCGGCACCGCGACCCGTGTCAGCCTCGTCGCGGCGGGCGCCGCTGCGGGTGCCGGCCTCGCACTCGTGGCCACGCCATCTGCGACAACAGCTTTGACCACAGCTGTTATCGGCGCCGGACTGGTTACGTCGCTGGCCGCGAACTGGTCGACCTGCGGAATGTCCGTCGCCGGAGTTGTTGCCGCGCCGAAGCAAGTCGATCGGAAGGGATCCTCGACTCCCGTCCGCCGACTCGGCTGGCACGCTCTGGGCTCGGTCACGACGGGAGCCGTCACCGGGGCATTGATCGGCGCTCTCGGTGCGGCGATGTCCGGGTACGTGCCGGTCGGCTGGGCGCTGGGCGTCTGGGCCGTCGTCGCGGTTGCATACGGGCTGCACGAGTTGGGTGCGGTGAGCATGCCGACTCCGATGCGGCGCCAACAGCTTCCGCGCCATCTGCGCCGCACGATGGCGCCCTGGAAGGTCTCGCTGATCTTCGGCGCGATCATCGGTCCGGGATTTCTGATCTTCATCCGCTCGAGTGCGTACTACCTCATGGCACTCGGCGTCATGGCTTCGGGTTCACCGGCTCTCGGGGCGGCGCTGTTCACGGTCGTATCCCTTGGCCGCTGCATGCCCAGCCTCGCGGCAATCGTGCACACCAAGCGTGGTGGCTCGATGCCGGGATTCCTCTCGATCATGTGCGTCGTGGACCGTCGCGTGCAGAGCGTCACCGGCGCGGCATTGATCGCACTGGGAGCATTCGCCGCCGCAGCACTGATCTGACTCTCGACCGAGCACCCTTCACCTCGAGTGAACACACGCTCCGACTCTCCGGAGCGTGTGTTCACTCGACAGAAACCGTGCACACTCACCCCGTGTCAGGGAATCGACAGCGCCACCTGGACCGAGTCCTCCGACGGCGACGTCACCTTTGCGTCCCGACTCCACAGCATGTCCAGCGCTGCCTTGGGCTTGGCAAGAACCCACTCCCGGGCGGCGTTCTTGATCAGCGTCGGAGTTGCGCACCCGCAATCGCTGTTCACCCCGTCTGCGTCGATGCCGACGTCTCGGCACAGCGCCACAGCGCGGGGCACGTGATACCCCTGAGTGACGATCAACGCCTTGGTCACCCCATACGTATGTATGGCCCGGAAGCAGGTGTCATAGGTGTCGAGGCCGTACGGATCCCCCACGATGCGACGCTCATCGATTCCCTGCTCCACCAGGTAGTTCGTCATCGCGGCGATCTCGTCACCCGAGCCGCCGTTCGCGTCGCCGGAGACCAGGACCGCTTTAGCCTTTCCCGCTTCCACCAGTTCTACTGCTGCGTCCAGCCGCCCTTTCAGGAAAGCCATCGGCTTACCGTCCTTGATCTGCGCGCCCAGCACGATCACGACCGGAGCATCGGGAGCATCGGCGGCGTCCGACGTGTGGCCGGCCGACGCCACGGAAATCCACACGATCGAGCCTGCGTAGACAACCGCTCCGAGCACCGCAATGCCTGCGACCCAACGAGGCCACCGGCGCTTGCGCGGCGGTTTCACTGGATCTGCAGCGGCTTCGTCCATTCGTCGATCAAACCACACGGTTTCTTCACCGCTTAGGCGCTCGGTCGATCCTCCATCCCTCCGCGCCACTGCGCTCGGCCCACAAATCCGAGTACTTCCCACCTCGCGCGATCAGGTCTTCGTGGGAACCGACCTCCTCCACCCCACCGTCTTCGAGGTAGACGATGCGATCTGCTCCCTCAATAGTCGACAGGCGATGAGCGATGATCACCACCGTTCGACCACGGGCCAATCGGTGAATTGCCTCGGTGATGGCGACTTCGTTCTCTCCGTCGAGGGCTGAAGTCGCTTCATCGAGAAGAACAATCGGAGTGTCCTTGAGGAATGCCCGCGCAATCGAGACCCGCTGACGTTCACCGCCGGACAGCAGTGATCCGCCTTCACCTACCCTGGTCTCCTCACCGCTCGGCAAACGGTCGATCACTTCGCCTAGCCTGGAATCCACCACTGCTTGACGGACCTCCGACTCGGTGGCATCCGGTCTCGCCAACCGAACATTCTCCAGGATGGTTCCGTCGAACAGGTAAACCTGCTGTGAGACAGTCGATATCCGAGACATCAATGCTCTCGTTCCGATGTCGCGAACATCGGCTCCCCCGATGGATACCGCACCTTCGTCGACGTCCCAGAATCTGGAGATCAGCCGAACCAGAGTTGTCTTTCCGGAACCGGAAGGACCGACCAGAGCAGTGACCGAGCAATCCGGGAATTCGAGGCTCACGTTACGAATCACGCGATCCGGGCCGTAGCCGAAGGAGACCGAATCGAACCGTATATCATACGACGTAGGCTCTTTCGGCACCTCAGGCTCCGCCAGCACCGGTACATCGATCATCTCGCGGACAGATCCGAGCGACACCCGGGCCAGTGAGATACCTTCACCGAATCCTGCGAGCATTTGCATCGGCTCCACGAACCTCACGGCCAACACGAGAACAACGATCACGCTTGCTGTGTCGATGGACCCGGTGGTGACCAGCAGTGCCGCCAGAACCAGGACGGTGAGAAAGGCAATCTGAACGACGATCATGAAGCGCAGCAGATACTTGTCGACCGATCCGATTTCCTGCAGGTGTGCGTCCCGGTTGGACACAAGAGCTTCGTCCAACCGAGTCCAGCCTTCGCCGCTCTTACCGGCCGAACGTAGAACTTGCTGCGCCTGTGCATATTCGACGACGCGCGATGCCAACTCGGATTCGCTCTTGCCGATCGCCTCGTATTCGGGAACAACCGCCCGCTGCACGTTGCGATAAGCCCGAATCCCCAGTGGAACGAAGACGACCATCGCGAGAGACAGTCGCCAGTCCACAAACAAGACAGCGATCGCCACTGTCGCTGGAGTCACCGTGACGGTGACGAGTTGCGCGATGATCATTCCCGGGATGCTCATCAAGATAGCCGTGCCCTCGGTAACCAGGCGAGTGAACGCTCCACGGTTTGCCTTGCTGAACCACCCGAGCGGAACCTGCACCACGTGCTCACCGAGGCGATGCATGATTCCACCGGCAAAACCCTCGATTCCGATGCGGTACGCCCGATTCTCGGCGATCCACCGTACGGCGCCACAGGCCACCGCCACGAGAGCAGCAGTGACAACCCACGGAACTGCGGCGTCGTAATCGCCGCGAACCACCGCTTTCAGGATCGGAATCATCAGTGCAAAGACGACACCCTCGAGTATCCCGGCGAGCGTGAAACCTGCTATCTGACCTCGCATCCCATTGTCGCGCCCGAGGATTTCGTCCAGGTCTCGAATCATTGCGGCGCCTTTCGCGGAGAGATGTCTTCGACGAGGGGGTTCTGGAGCGCCCACATCCGCGCGTAGGTTCCGCCGAGCGCCGACAACTGTTCGTGCGTACCTTTTTCCACGATCCGTCCGGCGTCGAGAACGAGTATCTGATCTGCGTATCGGACGGTGTGCAGTCGATGAGCGATCACCATCAGGGTGCCGCCGTCCGCACTGATCTCACCCAGTGCGCGTTGAACGGCCGATTCACTGTGGGGATCGGCCTGCGAAGTCGCCTCGTCCAGGATGACGATCGGCGGGTTCTGAAGGATGGCGCGGGCGATCGTCAGGCGTTGCTTCTCCCCACCCGACAGCTCACCGCCCGAACCACCACCGATCTCGGTGTCGTACCCGTCCGGCAGTCGCATGATCACGTCGTGAATCTGCGCCCGCCTCGCCGCTGTCTCCACTTCCAGATCCGTTGCATCCGGTCGACCGAGCCGAATATTCTCGCGCACGCTGTCCCGCAAGAGCACGACATCTTGGAAGACGATGGCCATCGATCTCAAGACTTCGCGACTGGACTGATCTCGTAAATCGCTTCCGCCCAGTCGAATAGACCCGTCCGTGACGTCCCAGAACCGCGGAAGTAGACGCGCCAAAGTGGTCTTTCCGGAGCCGGAGGGGCCAACGATCGCGGTCACGGTGCCCGGTTGCATCTCGAAGGAGATGTTCTCGAGGACGCGCTGCCCAGTGGTGTATTCGAAGCCGACGCTGTCGAATTCGACCAAAGTGCTGCGAGCAGGCACTGCATCCTGAGGTTCGGCCAGCTCTGGTTCGCCGAGGATGCTCTCGACTTGAGTCGCTCCCAGTTGGCCTTCGCGGTAGAGGTTGGCCATCGTTCCCATGTGCAGAACCGACGACGGAACACCGATTCCGGCGACCAGAAAGGCAACAAGAGCTACCGGGGTAATCCAACCCCCGGACAACATTGCAGTTCCCGTCGCCGTGATGACCACGATGAGTACCGCCGGTGAGAGGAGGATCGACATCGCGACCACCGGCCTTCCCATCCCCGACATCCATCGCACGCACACCGCAACCATCGAATCGACAGCGCTCGAGTAGCGCGCGAATGCGCGACTCCCACTCCCGTACGTCTTGACAACCTCGATACCGTCGCCCAGTTCTACTGTCGCAGAGGTCAATGTCGACATTGCAAGATTCCAGGAGTCGACGTTCGTTCGATAGGCTCTGCGCATCGACGGCGCGGCGAGAGCGAGACACACTCCGATGTAGCCGACCAGGACCAGGCTGAACTTCCAGTCCATCGCCACCAGATAGATCAGGGCCACTATCGGCGACAGGATCGCGGGCACCACGTCGGCGGGAAGGTGAGCGACGAGAAGATGCATCCGCTTCACGTCGTCCGCCATCGCCTGCTTCACTTCACCGGTGCCACCATTTGCAAACCACCCCAGAGGAACTCGGGACAGATGCCGAGCGATACGCGAGCGGATCGAGTATTTGAAATGCGCGTCGGCGGTGTGACAGACGGTCAGTGCTGCGTTGTAGACGACAAAACCGAGAATTGTGCCCGCTGCACCGATTGCGGCCCACATCCAGACCAGGTTCAACGACGAGCCGGTCAGGAGCACCCGCGCGATCTCGACCACCGCAACGTAGGGCAGGAATCGCAACGGCACCGACAGTGCCGACAGACCCGCCCCTAGGAGGAGTTGATTTCTCACCGGCGCGATCATCCTGCCCAAAGCGTCTCGGTCGACGAGTCCAGGCGAGTCTTCCGGGGCTGCGGACTCGTTCACTTTCATTGCCGCACTCACTCTTCGACGATGATCGTGCCGGTCATGTTCGGATGTGGTGTGCACGTGTAGGTGAACGTTCCGGCTTTGTCGAAGGTCTGACTGTAGGTTCCGCTTCCTTGGAGATCGCTCTTGATCCCCAACTCGGCGAACACGACATCGTGCGGCATTCCCTGGTCCTCGAAAATCCACGTGACGGTCTGTCCTGTGTGCACGGTGACGGAGTTCGGTGTGTACGCAAGGTTTTTCACCGAGATCTCGACCGGCGCTTGCTCGGTAGATCCCGTCGAATCGTTGCCGCACGACGTCAGTGTGAATACCGCTGCAACAGCGATCAATGTGGTCAATCCGGTGCGAAATGACATTCTGCTCTCCTCATCGAACGTAGTGGAGGTCGGCAGTCATCCCGGCCTCGAAGTGGTACGCGTTGTGACAGTGAAACATCCACCGTCCTGGATTGTCGGCGTCGAAGTCGATCGCCATTTGTGTACGCGGAAGTACGATCACGGTGTCTCGGCGAAGCCCGCCGTAGGAGGGAACCGAGAAGGTGTGCCCATGGGTGTGCATCGGGTGCCACATGTCGGTGTCGTTGTTCATGACGATTCGTATTCGCTCGCCCTGCTTCATTCTCAACCGACCTGCATCGGCGCCCGCCATTCCCCAGAGGTATCGATCGCCGGCCTGAATGAGATCCACCGAATACGCACGATCCGGTGCCCTCTGCTCCAGCGCTCCTGACGGGCGAAGCTCCGATTCCAGAACGAGCCGACCGCCGGAACCTGACAGCACTGCAGGCGAAGTCAGGTCGACGACCGCTACCGAATCCGGCGTCCGAAGCAGGCACGCGACGCCACCTGACTTCCCTTCCACCTTCGCGGCGATGGGCCACGAGCCGGACTGCACCGTCACCAATACGTCGTATCGCTGCGCGGGTGCGATCAGAATCTCGTCTCCGGCTGTGTAGGCAACGTCCTGCCCGTCAGCACTGACAACGGTCATCTCGTGCCCGGCGACCGAGAAACGGTACGGAGTCTCTGCCCCGGCATTGATCACCCGCAATCGAAGCCGAGTTCCGGCCGTCGCACTGACGACGAAGGGATCTTCCACAGGCCGTCCGTTGATCAGGTGCAGTGGATACGTGATGTGCGTTGCCATTCCACCGAGCGCCTCGGAATTTCCGTGACCACTGCCGAGAAGTTCTGCGGCAGAATCAATCTCTGCACCATCGACTTCCGGTGGAGTGCCGCCGTGCCCGTGGTGTCCTCCCTGCACGTCCGGTGACAATGCGCGAAGCACTGCATCCGGGGTTGTTCCCAGCCCGTCGAGCCAGTCGTCGATCACGATGACGACGTCCTCGTCGGCTCCGGTCCGGTCGTTCGGGTCCTCGACCACGAGTGCACCGAATAACCCTCGATCGGCCTGCAAGCCTGAATGGGAGTGGTACCAATATGTTCCGTGATCCGGGGCCACGAAGTCGTAGGTGAACTCGGCACCTGGTTGGATTCGTTCCTGGGTGACCGGCGGGACGCCGTCCATGTCGTTGCGGATCGCAATGCCGTGCCAGTGCACCGAGGTCTCCGTCGGAAGGTCGTTCTGCAAAAGAACGTTGAGCTGGTCTCCCTTGGAGATTCGAAGCTCCGGGCCAACTGCTTCCGCACCGTACGACCATGTGTCGACCTCTCTGGCGCCCAGACTCACCCGAGCCGGTGCAGCTGTCAGATTCCGTTCGACTGTGCGCCCGCTATGAAATCTCGCCTGTTCGGCAGCACGAACTTCGTCGTCGAACGGTGAAATCTCAGAACCGGTTTCGTTCGCCGAACCACGGCTGCACGCACTCAGTGCCACAGAACCCAAAGCCGCAGAGCCCAAAGCCGCAGAGCCGAGCGTCACCGCTCCCCATCGCAGAGCCAGGCGCCGACTCAACGCTCTCGAACTCATGCCGTCAGCGCCGTGAATTCCTGATAGCGCGTCGCGGCAACAGCTTCGGTTCCGGTGCCGGTCAGATTGCCGGCAGCCATGGCATCCATGTCCTCGATCATCCAGAAGGTGGCGAAGGGATGAGTGGCAAGCCACATGTCTCCGTTGACCTTGGCCACTCGGTTCTCCTGCACCGCTGAAAGACTCGAGAATCCGGGAACACCGGCAACCTTGCCGAACTCGTACACGCCCTCGTCGAACACGGCTACGATCCGAGCATCCTGCGCCGGGATCGCCTCGTCGGACAGGGGCGCATACGGCAGTCCTCCAGCGGCATTCGCTCGCTGGGATTCCGGACGCCCGAAGCCGCTCTCCGCCAACAGCAACGACGGCGGCGCCTGCTCGGTGGTGGTGGCAAGGATTCCAGAACTGCTCATCAGCACCGACACGGTGTTCACTTCACCACCGGACCGAGCAGAGACGTCAGCGATCTTGCCCTCCAAAGCGACAGTCAGCTTGTCGGCAACCGACTGACGATCAAAAGCGCGTCCGAAGAAGGCAAGATTCTCACGCCACGGAGTGGTGACGGCCGGGACCGGCACTGTGGGGACGGTCGACGCAAGGGAGTCGTAGTAGCTCCGATCGCCCATCGACGTGAAGATGACCAGTCCGGGATCCTGTGCGAGTACCTGCTCGATCGGGGGTGCACCGAGCGGCGGCACCGTGACCACCTCGGTACCAGCTGACGCCAAGATGTCCTGGCCGATCTCCGATCCCCACGACGTGAAGACCACGTCAGGGGTGATGCCGACGGCAAGGAGACCGAGTGCGGCGTATTCGTCGAGGAAAACAATTCGCCCGAGGTCGCCCGGAACCGACGTCTCACCGAATTCGTGGGACACAACACGCGTTCCCTCGGCAGGTTCCGTCGTCGGTCCCGCCTCACTCGAGCTACAGGCGGCCGCAGTCAGGGCAACGACACTGACCAGCAGCGAAGCACCCAGCCTCGATAGGTAACCGGGTCGCGTTTTCAACTTCATGGTGTCCTTCAGCTTCGAAAAATCGGGGGGTTCGCATAAATCCGAGCACTGCTCGGATTTGGCAAGTAAACCTCACCTAAGTACATCCGTCAATCGCTTGCGTCGACTACGCACACCGATCCGACGCCACTAAGCTCGGTCGGACCATGACTGCGCCATCACCTGACAAGAAGTCTGCCGCGAAATCACAGCGCCGCCGGAGTTACAACACCGGGATCACTGCGGACGCGGTGCTGACCGTGGCGTTCGGGCTCAGTCGCGAGCACGGAGTCGAGGGCTGGTCGCTGCGGCAGCTGCTCGGCGAACTCGATACGTCGTTCTCCGTCGTCTATCGACTCGTCGGAGATCGGGACGCACTCTCGGCTGCGGTGGTCGACAGTGCGGTGTCGGCCGTGAACGTGCCATCTGCACAAGAAGATTGGCGTCAATGGCTGACGCATCTGCTCTTGCAGATGCGAGAGGCCTTGATCGAGTGTCCAGGCGCGGCACAGTGGCTGCTGATGAACGGAGTTGCCACCCAGCGCAGCCGGGAACTCATGGAGGCCGGATTGGCATCGCTGATCGACGCCGGGTTCGGGGAAGAAGCCGCTCAGGCTTACACCGTCGCCTTCACCTCGACAATCACACTGATCGCCATGAACGACGCCAGGCGCATTCCCAGCGGACAGCCTTCACCCGATCACAGCGCGATGCTGGAACGACTGAGTAACGACGGACCCTCAGATCCTCGTTCATCGATGGAGACACTGATCGGGAAGTTCGCCGGTCCACCGGATGCTGCGGAAGCAACACGGGCAGAACACTATCGCTACACACTCGACCGTGTCCTCGACGGCCTCGAGGCGCGGCTGAACGCAATCAAGGAGTCACAGAAATGACCGAGGGTCGCTGTCGCAGTTGTGCGACAGCAACCCTCGGATGAGTTGGATTCTCGATATGTCTAACGGAACAGGTTCGCGACGAACGGAATCGTGTCAGCCTGTGATTCGACCAAAGCGCCGCTGTGATCGGTGTTGTAGGTCTTGAACGTGACCGGTTCACCGTTGGCGACCAACGCTGCAACCAGCGAAAGTGCAGACGGTGCAGGGACATCCACGTCGAGCAAGCCCTGGCCGATGAAGATGGGGCGATCGTATCCACTGGTCGGTACACCCATGTAATCGTTCAGCAGACCCTGGAAGTTCGGGATCTGACTGAGCGGGCGGGAGAAGATGTCACCGAGGACCAGATCCTTGGATGCCTCGTCCAGGTCTGCGGCGCAGAGCTTTTCGGCCGAGTCGACCTTTTCCCTTCCCAAGTCGTTCAGGTAGGAATTCAAGTCGATCTCGGGGTGCGCTTCCCGCAAGCCCGCGAGGATGTAGAGCGCGTACGACGTCAACCCGCCGCCGAGGGCGATGGGAGGGAAGCCCGGACCGGCAGGCAGGAGGGTCAACTCGATGTTGGCCGGCACTCCGGTACCCACGCCACCGCGGTAGTCGAGCGAATCCCCTCCATACTCGGTTGCGTAGCGGGCCGTCGTGATGGCCGCACCGCCGCCCTGCGACTGCCCGACCACTGCCCAACGATTCGAGATCGAGGAGTCGATGACCCGTGCCGCCTTGACCGAGTCGACTACGCTGTGCGCCTCCACCTTTCCGTCGAGGTACGGCATCAGCCCTGGTGTACCCAGACCGACGTAGTCGGTGGCGACGACGGCGTAGCCCTCGGAGAGCCAACGCCCCAGGTAGGGGTAGTCACGCTCGGGCAGGCCAGGACCGACCAGCGTAGGGGCACAGGAATCGTCGAGTCCCGTGGTGCCGTGCGCCCAGGCGATGACGGGCCACCCGCCTTCCGGTGCCGGACCGGCCGGGACGTAGTACGCGCCACTGCTCAGCGCAGGCCCGCCGTTGGAACCGATGGTCCAGTACGTGAATCGCTTGGCGTCGGCGGTACCCGGAATCCACAGATCTTTCGGTAGCGGCTCACTCGACACCACAGTGCCGGTGGCTTGCGACGCGCTCGGTGCCTGTGCGGACGCGATGGGCGCAGCAACGGCGGAGCCGATCGTTGCAGCACAGAGGGCTGCGATGGATATGCGGGCAAACGACTTCGACTGGAATTTCACGTCTGACGACTCCGGTTCGTGCGGTGGGCGACCTCGTTGGACGTTATCGTAGATTTTGTTTAACCGATCGGTCAAGCAAAATCTTGCAGCTTCGTGAAACGTATATGTCGAGATTCCGGCCCCAACTCCGACCTAGCATCGAACCGCACGAAAAAACAGTAGGAGGATGTGTCCATGGCACACGTACAGCGTTTCGACCACATCGGCATCACCGTCACGGACCTCGAATCAGCGACGGCATTCTTCGTCGGTCTGGGTCTCGAGGTGGAGGGCACCGGATCCGTGGAGGGTGAGTTCGTGGAAACCGTCTGCGGTATCCCTGGAGCCAAGTGCGAAATCGCCATGCTGCGCCCGCCGGGCGAAGGATCACGGCTCGAGCTCTCGTCCTTCGTCACGCCCGAGCACGTACCCGGATCGCCTGCTCCGATGGCCAACGAGATCGGGATACGCAACGTGTCTTTCGAGGTGGGCGATCTCCAGGTTGCGGTCGACGCGGTGGCTGCGGACGGTTACGGACTCATCGGCGGGATCGGCGAGTACGAGAACAGCGTGCGCATGGCCTACGTCCGGGGGCCTGAAGGGATCATCGTGTCCCTGTTCGAGCAGATCGCCTGAAGCGTCACGGCATTCGGAGCGTCAGATCGCCTTCCAGGAGCTGGCCAGAGCGCCCATCGCAGCCGCGAATTCGGCGAACGCCGCGTCGATTCTGACGCGGTCACCGGTGGTCACCAGATCGAGCGTCAACCCGCGAATCTGCGCCAACACGATCGTCGCGTAGCGATCAGCGCGATCGGGTGGACATCCGTGCGCGAGCGCAGCTTCCGCCAAACCACCCAACCAGTCCCCCACCACATGGTCGAGAAACTCGCGATACCGCTCCGGATGCAACAACGCCTGTCCGTAGATCTCGAACATCAAGCGAAAGTTCGGCAACGATTCCGCTGATGTGCGCCCATTCCAGTAACTCGTCAACATCTCGACGATGTCGGTCCCGGAAGAGATGTCGAGAGAAGAGCTGTCTCGCAGGGTGGCAACTACTTCAGTGAGCAGTTGTTCCTTCGAACCGAAATGATGGATGAGTGTCGCATGACTGATCCCCAGATCCTTGGCCAATGGCCGCATGGACAGTTCACCGACGCCGTTCGCCGTGACGTACGCGGTTACCTGCTCGAGCAATTCGGCACGGCGATGCTGGTAACGCAGTTTCCGGCCGTCGATCGGCGTGCTGTCCTCCACCTGCAGGAGCCTACGCAGTACCGGAAACACGGCAGTACCGGAAACACGGCAGAACCGGTTACACGGTGACGTGGTGGCGATCCGATCGACTGATCGTCACAGCGGCGACGACAACTCCGATCACCACGCCGATGAGAGTGTCCGCGACGCGAGCCACTGCCGCTTCGGTCCCGATCGGAGCACTGAAACCGATGAGGAGCAGTGCCATCGGGGTGACGGCCAGTGATGTCAGTGCATAGTTCTTGATCACGAGCAGCTCAGCAGCAGTCTGCAGAATCACGACCACGGCAACCGCTTGCCAGTAGCCGAGCGTCAATGCGATGAGAGCAGCAGCGACGACGGCGCCACCGACATTTCCCACCAACCGCTGAATCCCACGCTGGACGGTCTGCTTGTAGTTCAGCCCCTGCATCGCGGCGATGGCACCCATCGACGCCCAGAGCGGATGCTCCAACCCGGCTCCCGCCGCGAGCCAACCGGCCAGAGCCGACGCTGCCACGATGCGGAGAGCATTCATCCGCACCGGGCGCGAATACAGCCGATTCAATCCTTCGAGAAAATAGCCTTCGGGCGCGGCCAGGTTCTTTGCCGGTGCGAGATCGTGTTCGATCATGCTGGAACGCTTGAGCTTCCGAAGCTCCTTCTCGTGCCGAGCAATGCTGCGAATCAGGGTGGCGTCGCCGTGCAACTGCCACTCCTGAACTGCCGCTTCTGCTTCGTCGAGCACCGCCACCAGTTCGCGTCCGTGATCGACGGTCGACTTGATCCGGCCACTCGACGCAATAACCAAGCGGGCGTTGGCAATCGATCCGAGCGCCGGTTCCACTCCGCCTGCGCCGGACTGTTCGAGACGCCCCACCGCAGAAACTGCACGGGCAACTGCCAGGCGGGCAGGTCCCATCGGCAGTACGAGCGCTGGGAGCATCGCGGCCGCCCAACCGACCAGAACTCCGAGCGCACCGGCAGTGACCAACCGCGCCAAATCATCAACGCTGGAGGCATATCCGGCTGCACCGGTCGCCGCGAAGACGAGGATGACGGGCCCTGGTCCGGTGATCCGGAAGCCCGACATGAAGCAGTACGACGCACCCGCAAGCAAAGAGAGGATGCCGATCTGCAACCACATCGGAACGCCCGCGACACCCATGGCGCCGCCGAAGGCAATCGAAACCACCAGTGCAGCACCCACCATTGCCAGCTTGCCGGCCAACCGTGGATACGGCTCGTACCTGCCGAACGCGGCGCACAGCGCGCCCAAGGCCGCGAAGCCGGCCAATTCCCGATGCCCGAGCAGTCCGCCGACCACGAGGACTACGGCGGTGGCGAGCCCGACCCTGATCGCGGGGGCGATGGTCGCGTCGGCAGATCCGACGCGAAAAGCCGCTCGCCACGTCGCCCCGGAGACGGTATGTGCAATGGCTTCACTCGAATGAGTGAGACGGCTGGGCGTCCTGGCTGCGGTTTCGGTTCGGCTCACCCAATCAGCATACATTTATTTCACTAGTAAATTACTTGTGAAGTAATGTGAATTCTGTCGCTAAGATAGGGACATGGGCGCGGCGAACAGATCCGAAGACGACTTCATCGACAAAGTCCGTCGCGAATGGAAGCGCGCCTACCCCGAGTTCGACACTGCTCCCGTCGAGGTGATGGGCCGGATCGCCCGCATCAACGCGCAGTCTCTTCACCAGCTCGACCGCGCACTGGCGTCCAGCGGGGTCTCTCGCGCCGAATTCGACGTGATGAGTGCACTTGCTCGCAGTGACCGTCCCCTGCGGGCGAGCGAAGTCACCGCCGTCACGATGGTCAGCGGCGCCGCCACCACAAAACACGCAGACCGCCTGGCCAAGCTGGGCTTTGTCGAGCGTCAGCGCTTCGAACACGACGGACGAGTGGTTCTGCTTCAACTCACCGATGCCGGTCGCGCATTGGTCGAGGCAGAGTTTCCCCGACGCGTCGAGCGAGACCGTCAAGTACTCACCGGACTCGACGAGGACGAACGTGCCCAACTGACGGCACTGCTCAAACGCATCTCACTCAACATCGACTCGGGGATCTGGGACTGACCTACTTCGGCAGCGGCACGTTCTGCAAACGCACCTGACCGCGCGCCACCTCTTTGCCCGATTCCGGATCGGTGATGACCACCGACCACAACTGCTGAACCCGGCCCTGCTGTATCGGCACAGCCACGACGTCCACGCGCCCACCCGTACGCGCCCGCAGGAAATCCGTTCCGTTGTGCACTCCGACGGCAAATTCGCCACGGTCCGCCACTGCAGTGCTGGCCCCGATGCTCGCGGCGGACTCGACGGCGGTCGTGTAGACACCGCCGTGGACTACGCCCCACGGCGTGTGATGCTCCTCGGACAGATCGATGTGCCCGACAACCTTCGTGCCGGACACCTCGTCCAGTTGCAATCCGGCAGCGCTGACAAATCCGCTTGCTGCCTCGAGATTCAATTCCGTCATGACGACCCCTCATCTGCTCCGTTGGATTTCTCGACCTACCTTCCGCCCTCGAATACATGCCGTCAAGTGCTAAGTTGGAATTCCGAACTAACATTTCTAACTAACAGGGGCCCAGAGATGACGGCGACAAAAGGACGCAACTGCTCCATCGCCAACGCCTTGGAGGTCGTCGGCGAGAAGTGGTCACTGTTGGTGCTCAGAGAAATCGCCCTCGGGCAACGACGGTTCGACGAGATCGCCGCGGGCACGGGTGCGAGCCGCGACATCCTCGCCGCGCGTCTACGCACCCTTGTCGACGCCGACGTCCTCGCGAAGCGACGCTACGAAGACCATCCACCGCGCTACGAATACGTCGCCACCGAATCAGGGAAGGCGCTCTATCCCATTCTGATGGCGCTCATGGAATGGGGGGACGCCTTTGCGACGACGGGTCCACCGCCAACCGTCGTCGAACACCGTTGCGGTGAGATCCTGCACGCCCAAGTTGTGTGCGCGCACTGCAAAGAGCCGCTGGCCGCCAAAGACGCGCATGTAGTCGAACTCTCGCCGCCTGCTCGATAGCGTCAGCGTCCGGGCGGAAACCCGCCTGTTGCGATCGGACCCCAGGAGTCGACGGTGACGCGGATCAGGCTCTTACCCTGCTTGCGCATGGCTTCGCGGTACTCGTCCCAGTCGGGATGATCACCGGCGATGGATCGGTAGTAGTCGACCAACGGTTCCACCGAGTCCGGGAGGTCGATCAACTCCGCGGTTCCGTTCACCTGGACGTACGGGCCGTTCCACTCGTCGGAGTGGACACACAGAGACACCGCCGGGGTGCGGCGGACATTCGCGGCCTTGGCCCGTTCCGGGTACGTGGAGATGACGATCCGACCCTCGTCGTCGACCCCGCACGTCACCGGAGAGATCTGCAACTCGCCGGATTTCTTCACCGTGACGAACGTGGCCCGATGGCGCGGCCTGATGAACTCGAGGAGTTCGGCAAACGACACACGATCTGCGCTGGCGATCTTGGACATGACCTCAGCCTAATTCGATTTACGAACTGACGCTCAGGGCATCTCGATGGTCTGAGCACGTGCGATTTCGCCGATTGCACGAATGATGTACGCGCTCTGAGCTTTCTTCACTCCGGTCGACAAACTCCCGATGACCAGAACCGCCGAACGCAGGTACGCGCCGTGCCCGATACGGAACGAATCGTCTTCCAGATCCGAGATCCCGAGCGCCCCGGTGTAGACCGCAGCGAGCGCCTGCACGTCCAGATCCGGCAGCCACACGATCGTGGACTTGGCGCAGGCGGTGAGCGCATCCTGCACGTCCTCGCTGGACAAGCCGTCCGGATGCGTGTCCTCGAGCAATTCGCGCACGATCGCCGCGTGAACCGAGCTGACCTGCTCGAAAGAGAGCCCGCGCAGTTCCTCGACAGCCACGAGTAGTCCGTCACGATTTGCCGCCCGCACCGCGGCGAGTGCGTCGGCCGTGGCATCGGCGATGTCACGGGCGACCTTCGGCCAATGCGTCGGCCAGCTCTGTTCTGGCGTCCGCTGTTCTGGCGTCATCGTGGTATCTCCTCGGTCCTCGTGTTCATGCGGAAGCCTTCCACATCCCACCGACAGGCCAGGCGATCCGTCAGCGCAGCCGCTCCAACAAGGACATTGCGTTGTGCGGCGCAAAGCCTTTCATGTCGTTGTCGAAGTAGACGTACACGTCGAGGCCCTCGTCCATCCAATCCCGAAAGCGCTTGGACCACTTGTCCAGAGCTTCGTCGGTGTACCCACTCGCATACAGTTCCTTGTCCCCGTGCATCCGCACATAGACAAAATCGGCAGTAGGAGTGGTGATGCGGGGATACCTGCCGGCTGTGTCTGCGACGACAAAACCGATGGAGTGCTCGCGCATCAGGTCCACGGCTTCGTCGGTCTCGAAGCTGGCGTGCCGCGCTTCCACTGCGTAGCGAATCGGCACGTCCCTCTCGGTCTGGGCGAACACTCGGTCTTCGGTGAGTTTGTCGTCGTGCTGCGCTGCCAGATCGGCTGCAGCCTGAGTGGTACGGGGAAGACCGTCGAAGAAGTCGGCCAATCGCTGCGATTCGAACTGCAGCGTCGGAGGTAGTTGCCACAGAATCGGCCCGAGCTTGGGGCCGAGGGCGAGCGTTCCGGCGGCAAAGAAGTTGGCGAGTCCGTCACGGGCGTCGAGCAGCCGTTTCATGTGTGTGATGTACCGGCCGCCCTTGATCGCGAACACAAAATCTTCGGGAGTTTCGCTGCGCCATTTGGTGTAGCTTTCCGGCTTCTGCAGCGCGTAGAACGAGCCGTTGATCTCAATCGACGTCAATCTCTCTGCGGCATAAGACAATTCTTTGCGGTGAGCAAGACCTTTCGGATAGAAATCTCCGCGCCACGCGGGATACGTCCACCCGGAGATACCTACCCGAATATCTGCCATCGATTCAGACTAAGCGGCACTCGAGCGTTTTGGCACTCCGTGTTTCAAACTCCGGCGCTGAGCGCGACGGATACCGGTACGACGGTCAGGCACACCACCGCACCGATGAACAACGCGATCACGAGGCGACGGTCCCACTTTCCGCGTGCACCACTGGCAGCGAGCATGAAGATCACAAAACCCACACACACGGACACGATAGTCACGATCACCGGAGTTCCAACCATGCCGTGATTGTCCCCTACCCATTGCCACCGAGCGCCCTACGGGTACACGATCGAAGTACCCATCCCGAGCTAGGAGTGGAAATGCCGAAATACCTCTGGCAAGTGACGTACTCACCCTCCGGCGCCGCCGGTCTGCAGCAGGAGGGAGGCACTGCGCGGCGCGACGCGATAACGCGAATGGTCGAAAGCATCGGTGGCACTGTCGAATCCTGCCACTTCGCACTGGGCGGTCACGACATGTTCGTGATCGGCAACCTGCCGGACGACGTCGCGGCAGCCGCATTGAGCATTCGCACGGCTGCGGCAGGTGCAGCACGCTCGGAGTCGATCACACTGCTCACGCCGGAGCAGATCGACGAGGCAGTCAAGCGACCGACCGACTACCGCGCGCCGGGCAAATGACGACGGAAGGAATAGATCCCGGCAGCAGCCGAGTTGCACCCGCTGTGACGGAGACTACGAAAACACCTGACCTGGGCACCTACGGAATCTGGCGAGGAGCGGCTGGTTTGCCGCCCGAGCTGGGAACTGCGATCGAGAAACTCGGTTTCGGCACCATCTGGATCGGCGGCTCCCCACCCGCCGATCTACGGATCGCCGAGAAACTTCTCGACGCGACCGAGCACATCACCGTGGCAACCGGAATCGTCAACATCTGGTCCTCACCTGCGGCTGAGGTGGCGGAGTCCTATCACCGACTCGAAGCCGCGCACCCGGGGCGATTCCTGCTCGGCGTAGGCGTCGGACATCCGGAAGCGACCGGCGACTACACCAAGCCGTACGCCTCGCTCGTGTCGTACCTCGACGAACTCGACGCGGCCCAGGTCCCGGAGGCGCGGCGCGTCCTCGCCGCACTGGGGCCGAAGGTGATGAAACTGTCCGCCGCTCGCGCCGCCGGCGCGCATCCGTACCTGACCACCCCCGAACACACGGCCGAAGCTCGCGAAATCCTCGGCCCTTCGAAGATCCTGGCCCCCGAGCACAAGGTTGTCCTGGAAACCGATCCGGAGAAGGCCAGAGCAATCGGTCGCCCCGCCGTCGCCAAC